>SLSF01000136.1 GCA_007130605.1 Gemmatimonadota bacterium
CCCCGCTTGATGGCCATGGGATCCGAACCGGCCGTCACATTCTTCAGACCCTCGGAGAAGATCGCCTGCGCGAGCACGGTCGCAGTGGTCGTTCCGTCTCCGGCCAGGTCGGAAGTCTTGGTGGCGACCTCCTTGACCATCTGGGCGCCCATGTTCTCGACGGGATCCTCGAGCTCGATCTCCTTCGCGACCGAGACACCGTCCTTCGTCACCGTGGGGGCGCCGAACTTCCGGTCGAGCACCACGTTCCGTCCCTTGGGGCCGAGGGTGACCTTCACCGCCCGGCTGAGTTTGTCGACGCCGGCCTTGAGCTTCGCCCGCGCCTCCGTATCGAATTTGAGGTCCTTTCCAGCCATCTTCGTACTCCTTCTCGCAATCCGTATGGGATCATCGCTCGAGCAGGGTGCCCGGCGATCGATTTCGCTTCACCCTCGTCACGGTGGACGAGGGAATCTCCCGGAATCAGGCTCCGGTGATGGCGAGGATGTCGGACTCCCGGAGGATCAGGTACTCCTCACCATCCACCGTCACCTCGGTCCCACTGTACTTTCCATAGAGGACGATGTCCCCTTCCTTCACATCGGGGGCGAGCCGCTCACCGGCATCGGAAAGCTTCCCCGGTCCCACCGCGATGACCTTGCCCTGCTGGGGCTTCTCCTTGGCGGTGTCGGGAATGTAGAGCCCTCCCTTGGTCTGCTGCGCTTCCTCCAGGGCCTGAACCACGACCCGGTCCGCCATGGGGCGGATGCTGGACGTCTTCGACATAGATATTCTCCTCCGCGTGAATCGTTGAGTCCACTCTTCGGACCCGGCGTGTTAGCACTCAACGTCGGTGAGTGCTAACAACCTGCCTCATAAGGTAGAGGGGACTCGTACGATGTCAACGGGGTCAACGCGAGGCGGGGAAGGCCCCACGGGAAAAGGAATTGCCGCCTGCGTCAGCTCCCTGCCGACGCCTCCGCGGTCAGGTCCTCCATCCGGCGCACCCCCTCGAGGCCTACAATGGCGTGCACCACATCGTCCGCCAGCCGTTCGGGAAACCAGAAACCGAGCTCGGAGAGACTCCGGAAGGCGTCCCGGGCTTCCAGGTAGGCCCGCTGGAGAACCGCCCGGGCCGAATCGTGAAAGGGACCCTCCACCACGTCCGCCGGCGGCGGAGCGCCATCGAGGAGTCGCTGCAGCTCGGCCTTCTCGGGCTCGGAGCCATGGTGATGGATCTGCGCCACCAGGAGGTTGTGACTCCGACGCCCCAGGTCGAACTCGAAATCGGTGAGGTCATCGACGATCTGGAAGGCAGTCCCGAGGCGGGCGATGGCCGGTTCGGCCGCATTCATCCGCTCCAGCACCTCGCCCCGCTCGAGGACCCGCGGCGCAATGAAGGAGAGGGCGAAGAGCGCGCCCCCCCGGACCCGGTGCACCCGCTCGACCATGGTATCGGGCGTGGGGATCTCGGCGACCCCGCCTTCCTCCGACCCCTCGAGCTGACCGATGCGGCCCATCTGGTCCAGGAGGCCCTTGAGGATCCGGTCCCGCTCCTCGGGCTTCAGCTCCCCCCGGACGATCCCCCGATCGAGGGCCCGGCGGATCAGGCGCTCGAAGCACATGAGCTGGAGGATCGAGAGGAAGCGTGCGCCATCTCCCGTCTCCAGGGGAAGGAGGCTCTTGGCCTGGTCGTCGAAGAGGTTATCCGCCGCGGTAATGGTCCCCTTCACGCAGAAGTTCACCTCGGCGTAGAGGCGCAGCCGCTCCTCGGACACCCCCAGCGACTCGAAGAGGGAGCGGAAGAGGATCAGGAAGAAGTACTCCTGGAGAAAGGGGAGCGACGCCGGACCCACCGGATCGTCGGGATCCGGCAAGGGGGGCGCCGGGCCCCGGAAGGCCTCGTCCAGGAGTTCCTCGAGGTCGCCATGGATCGCCGTGACCGCCTCGGCCTGCGACCCGATGGCTGCAGAAAGACGATCCCAGATCCCCTCCTCCTGGAGGAGTCGGACCGCACTGGGTGACCGGAAGACCGGTGAAAGTGTCATGGATCCTCGTATCGCGGTTTCGAGTTCGTACGCCTTCTCAAGGTAGTTGATCGTGCCCGGTCTTGGCCATGTGCCGGCCGGCGATCTCGAGACCCAGGAGGGTCAGATGCGGGACGACCTCGACGATGGTCTCCGACGATTCGGCGACGAGCCCGGCGTACCCGCCGGTGGCCACCACATGGAGGGGGTCCCCCTCCCACTCCTCCTTCATTCGGCGGACGATCCCGTCGATGGCATCGATGGCCGAAAAGAAGATCCCGCTCTCGAGACAGCTCTCGGTGCGACGCCCGATAACCCGCTCCGGTCGCCGGAACTCCACCGTGGGCAGCTTCGCCGTCCGCTTCGACAGCCATTCGTGTCCGGCGCCCAGGCCCGGTGCGATGACCCCGCCTCGAAAGGCGCCGTCCCCGGTGATGAGGTCGAAGGTGTTGGCGGTGCCCAGGTCCACCACCAGGGTGTCCCGCCCGAAGAGGTGGCTCGCCGCCAGGGTGTTCACCACCCGATCGGGTCCCACGGTGCGGGGCTCGTCCACCTCGAGGCGGATGGGAAGGGGGGTCCGGTTCTCGACGATGAAGACGCGTTCGATCCCCGCCCGCGAAAGGGCCCGGGGGAGGAGGTCGGTGATCCCGGGAACCACCGAGCCGATGACCGCCCGATCGATCCGCTCCATCTCGATCCCGTCGGACCGGAGAAGACCCACCAGGACCAGGCGAAGCTCGTCCGAGGTCCGTCGAACCGTCGTGGTGATGCGCCAGCTCGCCTCGATGGTGTCGGATCCGTCGTGGCAGACCCCCACCACCGTCTCGGTATTTCCCACATCGATGAGTAGGTTCAACGGGTCACCTCGTGTGCTGTGGAGGATGGAGGCCCATCGGCCGGAAGGAGACTGCCACTCACCACCTGCACCTCCCTTCCGTCGTCGGTGCGGATCCGGAGGGCGCCATCGGTTTCGATCCCCAGGGCCAACCCCCGTTCCCCGGTCTGGGTCCGGACCCACCGACCCCGAAGAAGGTCCCGGGCGTGCAGCTCCTCGAGAAGGGGTCGGTCGAGCACCGGAGGGGTGATTCCTTCCGGCGGCGCCAGCATCTCCACCACCGCCTCCCCCAGCGAGTC
>SLSF01000218.1 GCA_007130605.1 Gemmatimonadota bacterium
AGCTCCCCGGTGTGACGGTCGAGGTGGAGCGCCTTCCCTCCTACGAAATCCAGCGCGCCACCTACACCGGCCTCTATATGCGGCGTGGAGACAATCGGTGGGCCACACCCGGCGGGAACCGGGTCTTCGTACGGGACGACCTCGAACCCCAGACCGGATGGACGGTGTGGCAATTCATCGAGCGCTATGCCCCCGCCAACATCCAGCATCAGCTTCGGTCGGAGCGGCGCTTCCAGCGTGAAGTGATCCAAGCTGAGATGTACGGGCAGAGAAGGCCGAGTCGGGACGGCGCATGCCCACTCCCGAGCTTCTTCATTCGAGGGAGTGACCGGGGCGGGCCAGGGTTCCCAACGGAGATTCCGGTGGACGTCCTGATGTACCTGGACATGCCACTCCGCGAGATCGAGGGCATCGAGTTCTATCGCCAGTCCCACCACGCACCTATGGAACTCCGTCCGGCCGCCGATTACAGGACTCGCGCCTGCGGCGTCATCGCGATCTGGCCCCGCCAGGCAGGCGAACTCCGCTGAGACAACCCACCCCACACACAAGAGACCCGCAACCCGAGGAAACACGCCCCCAGTGCAGGCTTCCGCCGGCAGGGAGGTCCGGTCACGGGGTATCTTCGGGGCGCAGCCCGAGAACCCTGCACGGCCCGGCCCCAAAACGCGCCCCGAAGCATAGCGAGCCCCCCGCTCCGCCCAGCCCCAAAAGGCGAGCGACCCCGTGACCGGACCTCCCTGCCGCCGGAAGCCCCCCCGAAAGACAGCGAGCCCCCCTCGGCTAAGCCCCAGGAAGGCGAGCGACCCCGCGACCGGACCTCCCTGCCGACGGGGGCCCCCCCCGGACAAAGCAGCACTCGAGCCCTCGAAAACCAGGGGTGGAGCATTGATCGTACCCATGGGTACGACCCTCCCTATGGCCCTTCCCACCGGTACCGCTCACCCGTCGACCCCCACCATCCGGGGTCTCCCCCGCCGCCTCGCCCGCGAGCTGGAGGCGTATGCCTCGCGTCTCGACGTGGAGCGGATCCGAGAGGCGTACGAGTGGGCCGAATCGGCACACTCCGGCCAGACCCGGGCCAGTGGCGAGTCGTACGTGAGCCACGCCATCGAGGTCGCCATCATCCTGGGCCAGTTCCGCCTGGACACCGACTCCATCGTCGCCGGCCTCATCCACGACGTGGTGGAGGACACCGAATTCTCCATCACCGACGTGGAGACCCGTTTCGGTGCCGAAGTCGCGGCGATCGTCGATGGCGTGACAAAGATCGGAAAAGTCCGCTTCCGGTCCCAGACGGAGCGCCAGGCGGAGAACTACCGGAAGCTCCTCCTCTCCATGGCGGAAGACGCCCGGGTGATCCTCATCAAGCTGGCGGACCGCCTCCACAACATGCGTACGCTGGAGCACCTCCCCAGGCAGAAACAGGAACGGATCGCCCTGGAGACCCGCGAGATCTACGCCCCCCTTGCGCACCGCCTGGGGATGGCGCAGGTGAAGTGGGAGCTGGAGGACCTCTGCTTCAAATTCCTGGAGCCGGAGGAGTATGAGGAACTCCGCCGGATGGTGCAGCAGCGGCGGCGGGCCAGGGAGCGCCAGATCCTCGAGATGCAGCGTCCCCTGGAGGAACTCCTGGAGGAGTCCGGGATCCCGGCCGAAATCACCGGCCGGCCGAAGCACCTCTGGTCGATCCACCGGAAGATCTCGAAGCGGGGCAAACCCTTCGAGGAGATCTACGACCTCATGGCCATGCGGGTCATCACCGACTCGGTGCAGAACTGCTACGCCGCCCTGGGGATGATCCACTCCCGGTGGACCCCCATCCAGGAGCGCTTCCACGACTATATTGCCACCCCGAAGTCCAACATGTACCGGTCGCTCCACACCACCGTCTTCGGACCGGGGGGTCGGCGGTATGAGATCCAGATCCGGACCGAGGAGATGCACCGGACCGCCGAGTACGGGATCGCCTCGCACTGGCGCTACAAGGAGGGGGCGGACAAGGGGGACGAGTTCGACGAGGCCCTCACCTGGTTCCGCCAGGTGCTGGAGTGGCAGCAGGAGGCCTCGGAGCCCGAGGAATTCATGGAATTCCTCCGGATGGACCTCTTTCTGGGGGAGATCTTCGTCTTCACCCCGAAGGGAGAGGTGAAACAGCTTCCGGTGGGGGCGACCCCCATCGACCTCGCCTTCGCCGTGCACACCGAGGTGGGCTTCCACTGTGCGGGGGCCAAGGTCAATGGCCGCATCGCGCCCCTCTCCCGGGAGCTCAGGAATGGCGACACCGTGGAGATCCTCACCTCGCCGAAGCAGTCTCCCTCCCGGGACTGGCTCGCCTTCGTGAAGACGTCGCGGGCGCGCCAGAAGGTGCGCCAGTGGATCCGCCAGGAGGAGCACGAGCAGTCTGTGAAGCTCGGGCGGGAGTTCCTCGACCGGGAGCTGAAGAAGCTCCGGGTGTCCCTCCCCGACCCGGCGACCCTGGAACGGGCGGCCACCGAACTCGACTACCCGGACTGGGAGCATGTCCATGCCGCCCTGGGCCGCGGGGACATCGGCCCCTCGGCGGTGCTGAAGGAGATCTTCCCGGAGGAGGAGGTGAGCGCGGCGAAGAAGAAGGCCGACTCCCCCCTCCAGCGGATCGCCCGGAAGATCCGGCGCTCCAGCAAGGGGGTGCGGATCCAGGGGATCGACAACCTCATGGTCCGCTACTCCCAGTGCTGCCAGCCGGTGCCCGGGGACGATGTCATCGGCTACATCACCGCGGGGCGCGGCGTCTCCATCCACAGGAAGGACTGCCCCAATGTCCTGAACCTATCGCAGGACCCGGACCGCCGCATGGAGATCGAGTGGTCGGCGGAGCAGGGCGAGCGCTTCTTCGTGAAGCTCTACACCCGGGGCACCGACCGGCGGGGACTCCTGTCGGACATCGCCAAGGCGATCACCGAGACCGGAACCGACATCCAGCACGCCGACATCCGCGCGGTGGAAGACGGGATGCTGGGGGAATTCGTCGTCGAGGTTCGCGACCTCGCCCACCTGAACCGGGTGGTAAAGGTCATCACCCGGATCAAGGGCGTGATCTCGGTGGAGCGCCGCGAATCGTTCGGCGACTCCGAACTCCTGGACACCGACGGAG
>SLSF01000119.1 GCA_007130605.1 Gemmatimonadota bacterium
AGGCATCCCGCCATCTCGCCATAGTAGCACGGAAGTTCCAACCTGGCGAGTCCCGGTCCGAATCGCCATCACATGGAAGGCGCCCTGGAACCCCCGGGGGGCATGCGGGGTTCCTGCCAATGAATCCCACCGCGGAGGTCTCCGTGCGAACACATCGACTGGCGCCTCGAATTCGGGCAGGAGCCCTGCTCCTTCTGCCGCTCTTCGTGTTGTATACCGGCGACGGACTGGCTTCGCACCTCTGTCACGAGAGTCCCCCCGAAGCGACCACCCACCACCAGCACCATGACGGAATGTCGCATGGGACGGGGGACCACGATTCGGAGCACGACTCGGACCATGAATGCCCCATGGGCGATGACGGCGGCCTCGCCTGCGCAGGAGGGGTGACCGCTCCCACCCTCGTGGGCGCCGCGCCGGCCGAGACGCCCGTGGAGCGCACTCCGCGGATCCGGGATCCGGATTCCATCGCCGGCACCCTCTTCTCCTTTGACCTCTTCCGACCTCCCCGAATCTGACCGCTGCCGGTCGCGCAATGTGGCCGGTCCCACCCCTTCGTCAGATTCTATCGTCCCTCCGCATCGTCGGGGGGATCCATGGGAGGAACCATCATGTGCATGGACCCGGGGGTCCGCCATGGACCCCGTTGGAAATCCGGCCGGTCCCGCCGGCCCCTTGTCATACTGCTTCTCGCCTTCGCGCTGGTGCACGTCCACCAGCCCCAGCCGGCGCATGCGGCCCCGCACCCTGCCATCGATTCCGATTCGCTGGCGGTGCTGGTGACCAGGGTGCTCGACGAGCACCCCTCGCTCCTGGCGGTGGAGCGGCGCATCGATGCCGCTGCCGCCCGGGTGCCCCAGCTGGGAGCGCTCCCCGACCCCACCCTCATGGTGGGGGTCATGAACCTTCCCCTCCCCGACCTTGATCCCTCGATGGAGGGAATGACGATGCTCGGGATCGAGTACGGCCAGCGGCTTCCGCCCCGCGGCCTTCGCGGGGTGCGCCAGGCCGAGGCGAGGGCGGAGGTCGCGGTCGCCGAGGCCGAACGGGATCTGCTGCGATGGGAGCTCCGGACCCGGATGAGCGAGGCGTACTTCGAGCTCCTCCTGGTGGACGAGGCCCTCGAGGTGCACCACCGGACCCGGGCTTCGCTCGATGCCTTTGCCGCCACCGCTCGAACCGCCTACGCCCAGGGCCGGGCACCCCAGCAGGACATCCTGCGAGCCCAGACCGAGATCGCGGCCATCGAGGAGCACATGGCGGAACTCCGGCAGCGCCGCGCCGGCGCCCTCGCCGAGCTGAACGCCCTTCTGGAGCGACCGTCCCGTGACGATGTCGCTCCGGCCATGCCTGCTCGCCTCCGAGCCCTCCTCGAGGGGGAGCCGGGCCCCGGGATGCTGTCCGATCACCTGGGCGGGGGTGAACTGGGCGCCGGCTTTCCCCCGCTCCTGGAGCTGGAGCGGCGGGCCCTGGCCACCCGACCCGAAGTGGCCCGCGCAAGAAGCCGTGCCGAGGCCGCCGCGCATGCCGTGGAGGCCGCGCGCATCGAGCGTCGCCCGGGGATCGCACTCACCGGGGGCTACGCCATGCGGAGTGGGCGGGCGGATCTCTTCTCGGCAGGAGTCATGGTGGAGCTTCCTCTCTTTCGGGGCCGTAAGCAGGACCAGGCCGTGATCGAGGCCGAACACCGAAAGGACGCCGAGACCCTCGGCGAACGCGCACTGGCGCTCGAGATCCGGAAGGAGGTGGCCACGGCCCATGCCGACCTCGTCCGGGCTCGGGAGCAGGTCATCCTCCTCGAGGAGGGCGTCATTCCCCAGGCCAGGGCCTCGGTCGAGAGCGCGGCCGCGGCGTACCGCGCCGGAGACGGCGACTTCCTGAGGGTGATGGAGTCCCAGACCCTCCTCTTCCGCAACGAGATTCAGCTCGCGCATCTGGTGGCCGACGCCGGCCGGGCCCTGGCCCGCCTGGAGCACGCCACGGGTTCCGAGATTTCAATGGAGACGGTCCCATGAGAACTTCTGCCTTCCGCCCGGCTGTACTGGTTGTCGGCCTCTTCACCCTTGCCCTTGCAGGGTGCGTCGAGGAGCCCCACGACGAGCACGCGGGACATGAGATGGATGCACCCCCGGAGGCCGACGTCCATGACCATGGCGACGGAGTGGTCGAGATCTCGGACGAGATGGCCAGGCGACTCGGGGTCACCCTCGCTCCGGCGGTGCGTGGGGACCTTCACCGGGATCTGAGAGCACCGGGGGAGATCGTCCGCGACGAAACCCGACTCACCACCGTCAGCCTTCGTTTCGGTGGCTGGGTCGAAGCGCTGCACGTCGACTACACCGGTCGACATGTGCAGGCCGGCGAGCCCCTCATGGATGTATACAGCCCGGAGCTGGTGGCAGCGCAGGAGGACCTCCTCTCGGCGCTCCGGCTGGCCCGAGAGCTGGAGGTGAGCCGCGCACCGGGAAGTGCGGAGCGTGGCGCGGGTGTCGTGGATGCCGCCCGGGAGCGTCTGCGGCTCTGGGCCGTGCCCGACGAGACGATCCAGGAGGTGGAGGAAAGTGGTGCGGTGCGTGAAGTCGTGACGTTGAGCGCACCCACCAGCGGGTACGTGGTGGAGCGCCAGATCCAGGCGGGGGAACGCTTTGAATCGGGGGCTTCCCTCCTCCGGCTGGCAGCTCGGGACCAGGTCTGGCTCGAGTCTGAAATCTACGAGCGCGACCTTCGCTTTGTGGCAGTGGGAGATCCCATGCAGGTGACGGTGGACGCGTGGCCCGGCGATCCGATCCGGGGCCAGGTCTCCTGGATCGCCCCCGAACTCGACCGGGAGCGGCGCACCGTCCGGATCCGGGTGGAGCTTCCGAACCCCGAAGGCCGCCTCCGACCCGGCATGTTCGGCGTGGCCACGACCCACTTCATGCCAGCGATGGATGTGGTCCTCGTCCCCCGTGACGCGGTCCTCCACACCGGGGGGCGCTCCGTCGTATTCGTGCGCACCGGAGAGGGTCGCTTCGAGACGCGCCAGGTGGAGACCGGTGCCGAGGCTGGAGACCGGGTGGAGATCCTGTCGGGGGTCGAGGCCGGAGAGGAGGTGGTGGCGCGTGCAGGCTTCGTCCTCGATGCCGACAGCCGCCTC
>SLSF01000129.1 GCA_007130605.1 Gemmatimonadota bacterium
GTCCGGCCCCGCCGTGGCCTCGAGCATCTGCCACCTGCGCCGAGGGGTGCGCACCTCGGTATCCGTCAGTGCGATCGTAAGGATCGGGGTGGGCTGGAGCGCCTCGACCCGGGCACGAATGCGCCCGGTGGATCCGGGCTCGGGACTCGTGCGAACCCCCTGCACCGGTCCATCCATGAGAACCATCAGTGCGACGCTGTCCGGCGAGTGCGATGTTCCAGTCGGGCCCAGCCACCGCACAGAGTCCCCGACGGGGAGGGCAGACGATCCGATCGGCCAGACCCCATCGGTCCTTCTCCCCCGCACCGTATCGCCCGCAGGGAGGTATCGCTCGACTTCGAGATGCACGAGGAGGTAGCCGATGGTGTCGCTCGGTCGGGTGAGCCGGAGGTGGACCTCGGCCATGGGCATCTCATCTCTCGGTGAGCGAATCCCGACTCGGTGCCCTTCGAGCCGCAGGTGGTGCTCGGAGGCCAGCGTGGCGGTGGCGGGCTCCGAGAGCTCCGCGGGAATCACCTCGGTGGTCTCGCTGAAGGTCCCATGGCTCGCGGAATGCACCACCGAGATTCCCACGACACAGAAGACGTAGAGGGTCGTGAACACCTTCAGGTTCGGCGTCACCAGGGCGAGCACGACCACCAGGACCAGCCAGGGCAGGGCTGCGAGCATGGGGCTGGCGAGATCGGTCCAGACCACCTCGATTCCCACGATCCAGGGTGCCCGGGCCGCGAACACCACGGCGAGCCACCCCGCCACGATGAGAATCGACTTGCACCAGAAAAGCGCCCATCCCGACAGTGGGAGTGTGCGCCATTGAGCCCGGCGTCCCCGAATGGGGTCGGCCTGCAAGACCTGGGCGGCGAAGGCGGCCCAGATCACATGGATGCCCAGGCCCGCCAGAAAACGGGTCATGTACGAGTGCATGGGCGCGAGGAACTCCAATCCCACGGTTCCGCCGACCGCCAGGGCCAGAACGAGCACGAGGAGCCGGTTCCGCCGCAGGTCGCGGCGGAGCAGATGGGCGGCCTGCCGAAGCGGCGTCATGGCGTCCCCGGGTGCATGGGCATCTGGGGGCGTCCGGTCGGTGGCGGCCCCTGAACCGTCAGCTCCACCGGTGCCGAGACGACCCGGTCGGTGCCCACCACCGACCACCGAAAGGCGTGGAGACGGGCCTGGTCCAGCCACTCGGCGTCCACTTCCTCCAGCGCCGCAGGTGGAAGGGTCCACTCGCCACGCCACTCGCGGGCCGCAGGGCCCGGGAGAAGCAGACCCGCCCCAGGGTAGAGGCCCAGGCCGTGACCCGAACCACCGCGTGGATGGAGGACGACTCCCTCCTCGGCCTCTCGAGAGAGCAGTGCGTATCCGAGGGCGGCTCCGGATGGCGCTGAACTCCACATGGCCGGGGATTGGCCCATGGCCAGGGGGCCCACGGTGATCTCGTGGATCACTGCGGAGTCCGGACCTCGGGTGCCCGGCCCGCCATGGCGGATCCGGGTCCCGGTCGAAGTCATCGATGCGCCCGCCCGGAAGGCCATGGCTCCCACCTCGCGACTCTCCAGCCGCTTCACCACCACGGTGAGCTCCACCTTCGAATCTCCGGCACGAAGGATCTCCCACTGGGCCGGGTCGGGTCGAAGCCTGACCTCCGAGTCACGGTGGATCGTGGGGGGAGGTCCGATCCACCGCCCGGCCGCCCCGGGGGGGATGCCGGGGAGTTCCCGGGTTGCGGGGCCCAGCTCGAGGTCCTGCATCGTACCATCGGGAAGAAGGAGGCGGACCGATTCCGGTCGGAGGCGGTAGCCGGCCTCGCTCTCCGGTGCCCGGACACGGGCACGGACGTTGACCTGGGGCCCGTCGGTCCCGATGCCCTGTCCGCCTGCGGAGAGGAGCTCGATGGTCACATCTTCGAGGGCGGGGTGGGCCGCCACCAGCTCGTCCGGGTCCAGGTGCGGGAGGCCGCTCCCGGGACGGTCTGTGGGGGCCCGTGAAAGCCCTCCCGCGACCACCACCAGCGCGATGAAGGCCCCGATGACTCGACCTGCAGGGAAGTTGGCCGGAGCGGTGTACCGGAGCCCCGCCCAGACGAGGCCTGCCACCACTGCGCCCCCCCATACGTAGACACTGTCCAGGGGGAGCCTCGAGATGGGAATCCCCGCCATGAGGAGCATGAAGAACGCTGCCGACATCAGGGGGAGGGCGACGAAGCCAACCGCCACCGCGGCGGCGATCCCCGCCACCGTTCGGAACGAGGTCGCCAGGAGGAGGCCGGCAAGCAGGAACGATGCTGCGATCGGCACCGATGAGAGGAGAAGCCGGGGGAGGTCCACGGGTGCGACTCCGTAGCCCAACAGGATCACGCACTGCCCCAAGAGTGCCATCCCCAGGATCAGGCCGAAGATCTCCAGCAGCTTCGCCCCGTAGACCGCCCCGGCGGGCACCGGGTGGAGGGCCCAGAAGGCATGACTTCGGAACGGGGGGTCATCGTGCACGAGGAGCACCGCCAGGATCAATCCCAGGAGGATCACGGCGACGGGAGCCAGGGCCGGGAGATCGCCACCGGAGGCAGCGTAGGCGGCGGCCAGGACCACGGCACCGCCGTATCCCGCCAGCGGGAGCCGGTGTCGGCGAAAGTCCTTCGCCACCACGTGGATGACCGCCGAGAGCCCGCGCACGGGGGGCGTCATGATCGCACCACCGCCACGCCCGCCTCCCCCGGCGAGGTAGCGCTGGCCACAAGGATCTCCTTCAGTGTGGCACCCCTGAGTTCGATCCGGGCGCCATGGGGAAGCTGGTGCTCCAGGCGGGTCCGGATGACCTCGCCGGACGGGAGCCCCCGGGTCGCTCTGGCCGGTTCAATCCCCGACCGCTCCTCGCGGGAATCCCTGCCCCCCAGGGCATCCACCACGAAGCGCACCCGGCGCCCCGAGTGCGCCACGCCGAGCCACTCCGGCGGCGGCGGATCCGGCATTCCCGATGCGTCCGCAGGGAGTCCGATCTCGGCCACCCGGAATCGGTCCCGCAGGCGATCGAGGGGGCCGGCCACGGGGATCCGGCCGCGATGGAGGATCGCCACGTGGTCCACCAGGTGCTCCAGGTCGGCCACCTCGTGCGA
>SLSF01000155.1 GCA_007130605.1 Gemmatimonadota bacterium
ACGGACGAGGCCACGCCCCTCACCCCCGAAGAGGCCGAGCGGCCCTCCATCGCCCTTCCGGCCCTCTTCATCGTCCAGTACGCCCAGGCCGAACTCTGGATGTCGTGGGGGGTGAGGCCCGCCGCCATGATCGGCCACAGCATGGGAGAGTACACGGCGGCGTGTCTCGCCGGGGTCTTCTCGCTGGAGGAGGCGCTGGAGCTGGTGGTGCTGAGGGGCCGGCTCTTCGAGCGGGTCTCGGGTGGGGGAATGCTGAGCGTCCCCCTCTCCGAAGACGCGCTGAGACCCCTCCTGGGAGACGAGCTCTCGGTGGCGGCGGTGAATGCCCCGGAGCTCTGCGTCGCCTCGGGGCCGCGCGACGCCATCGACCGGCTGGAGCGGACCCTGGCCGGGCGGGAGATCGAGGCGCGCCGGATCCACATCGATGTGGCCGCGCACTCCTCCATGCTCGAGCCCATCCTCGAGGACTTCGGGGCCCGGCTCGCGAAGGCCCGGATGGAGCCCCCCCGGATTCCCTTCGCCTCGAATCGTACCGGTGGATGGATCCGCGACGAAGACGCCACCGACCCGGCGTACTGGGTGCGGCAGCTCCGGGAGACGGTGCGTTTTTCCGAAGGGCTCGCCGAGGTCCTGAAGGAGTCCGACCGGATCCTCCTCGAGGTGGGACCGGGACGCACCCTGGCGACCCTGGCCCGGCTCCATCCGGACCGCGACCCGAAGCAGGAGACCTTCACCTCGCTCCGGCACCCCGATGACCAGGTGGAGGACGAGGCCTTCCTCCTCGACGTGGTGGGCGGGCTCTGGCAGCACGGGGTCGAGATCGACTGGAGCGCCTTCCATGGCGGCGGGCGCCGACACCGGATCCCCCTGCCCACCTATCCCTTCGAGAGCGAGCACCACTTCGTCGAGGGCGGACCCCTCCCGTCGACCCATCGCATGCGGGTGGTGGAGAAGGGTGAGGGGGGCGGTGGGGTGGGGGAGGGACGCGATCGTTCCGACGAGGCCTCGGCCGCCCGCACGGTGGAGGCCGACGGGACCGGGATGTCCGCGGTGGCGGCAGTGGCATCGGCCGATGCGCAGGGTGCCACCTCCTCTGGCGACCCCGCACCTGCCGACGACGGACCTTCCGACCCCCTGGAGTGGCTCCACCGGATCGAGTGGGTGGCGGCGCCGCTTTCCGAGGCCCCGGATGCCGATGGCGCCACCGGGGAAGGCCACGCCGCCGCGGGGCACGCCAGCGGCACCGCCGGGCACAGCAACGGCGCACCCGCACTCGCCTTCGTCAGGACGAGTCTCGTCGTGGGAAGCGCCGAAGTGGTGGCGCAGGTGGCGGCGGCCCTCTCCGATGCCTTTCCCGACGACCCGGTGATCCGGGTCACCTTCGGGCGGGACTTCGAGCGGAACGACGACGGCTGGACCCTCCCCCCCGGCGACGTGGAGGCTGCAGCTCGCCTCCTGGAGGAGGTCATCGACCAGGAGGGGCTTCCGGCGCGCATCGTCCATGCGGGAGCGCTGGGACTTCCCTCGCTGGAGGTGGAGGACGGGCCGGTGGACCCGGATTCGGATCCGGCTTCGAAATCGGAAGAGGAGTGGGCGCTGGCGGAGGTGGAGGCGGGCGCGTTCTTCAGCCTCTTCGCCCTGGGCCGTGCCCTGGCGGAGCAGGTGGACGACGACGAGGTGGAGCTGGTGGTCCTCACCGAGGGGGCGGTCCGGCTCGACGGGGAGCCGGCGACTTCGCCGGCAGGGAGCCTGGTGGCCGGACCGGTACGGGTGCTGCCCGCCGAGATCCCGGGCATCCGGACCCGCTGGATCGACCTTCCCCCGGAGGGACTGGGGAAGGGCAGATCGGGGATGACGCTCCTGACCCGGGAGCTGGCCCACGGGGACGTCGCCCACATTGGCGTCGCGGGCAATGGGGCGGGCAACGGGGTCGGCGACGGCCCGGCCGGCGCCACCCCCGGCACCGGAGGGCGGGCCCAGCAGGTGGCCCTTCGACCGACGGGACGTTTCGTTCCCACCTATGAGGCGGTCGCCGGTTCGCTTGTGAGTGGCGGGTCGGGCACGGGTGCGCGGCCGGACAGAAACGGAGCTGGGAAGGGCGCAGACACGCCGGATCCTGAAGCCTCATCGAGCCCGTCTCCCCTCTCCGACAATGCCGTCTGCCTGGTCACCGGCGGCTTCGGTGGGCTGGGCCTGGAGGTGGCGAGACACCTGGCCCGACAGTCGGAGGCCCGGATCGTCCTCCTGGGACGCACCCCCCTTCCCCAACGGGAGCGGTGGGACGGTGCCGAGGCCCGCGGAGAGGACCCCCGCATCCTCCGGGCCATCGCCACCATCCGCGAGCTGGAGGGGAGTGGGGCGCGGGTCCTTCCCGTGGCCGCCGATGTCACCGATGTGGACCAGCTCCGCGAGGTGCGGGACCAGATCCTCTCGGAATTCGGATCGGTGGATGTGGTCTTCCATGCCGCCGGGGTGCTGGAGGATGGTCTGGCGGTCATGAAGGCGCCGAAGTCGGCGGCCCGGGTCCTGGCCCCGAAGGTCCGGGGTGCCCTGGCCCTCGCCCGGGTCTTCCGGGATCCGGCGCCGTCGCAGCTCGTCCTCTTCTCGTCGGTGAGTGCCGAGGCGGGCCTGCCCGGCCAGATCGACTACACCTCGGCCAACGCCTTCCTCGACGCCGTGGCCCGCAATGGCCATGGAGCGGAGGGGCCCCGGGTCACCTCCATCGGGTGGAGCGCATGGCGGGAGACCGGGATGGCGGTGGACGCCGCCTCCGGGCTCGTGCACTGGCCTCCCCTCACGCGCCCCTCCGGAGGAGGGCTCGGTGGGTGGCGCGACGCGAAGGATCCGCGCTTCGACGCCACCGATCTCGAGGCGGGACGGGTGCGGGTGCGGCTCCGGAGTGGACGGCTCTGGCTCCTGGACGAGCACCGGACCCGCGACGGCACCCCCCTGGTGCCCGGCGCTGGCTTCATGGAGCTCCTCCGGGGCGCCGCGGGAGAGCTGGGGATCGAGGGCGTCCTCCGCTTCGACGACCTCTACTTCCTGGCACCCTTCCTCGTGCCCGACGGGGAGACCCGGGAGATGGAGATCCGGGTGCCCGCCGAGGGCG
>SLSF01000122.1 GCA_007130605.1 Gemmatimonadota bacterium
ACTTCATGAGAAGGGTTCGGAGCCGTCGGAAACCCCGATCCACCCCGGCCGTTCCAGCCTGCCGTGACCTTCGACCTCGCGCACGCTCGAAGGAACCTGAGGGCCTCCTCTGGCCTTCAATAGGGGTCCCCGTGTACCCTCGGGGAGAACGTTGCGGCCCCTTTGCTCCGGCCCCTCCACCCCGATCCCGGTTCATGCGCCCATCCCTCCTCTTCGCCGACGCGCCCTGCCCCGCAGCCCTCCGGGTCTGCGCCGCGCTCCTCGTCGTACTACTCGTGGCAGGCTGTGAGGATGACGGTCCCCTCCTCTTTCCTCCGGCGGCCGAGGTGACCCCGATCCTCGAGGGGACGCCCTCGGCCGAGGTGGGACAGCGGGTCCAGCTGGGACCGGTGATCCGCCTCCAGGATCGGTACGGGAATCCGGTGGCGGGAGTCCGGGTGCCCATCGAGGTGGTGGCGGGTGATGGCGTGCTGGAAGAGGACGTGGCCATCTCGGATGCGCAGGGTCGCGTGGCACTCCCCGCCGTGACCCTCGACACCCTGGCCGGCGAGAACCGCTTCTCCCTCCGCCCCCCCGGGCTCTCTGCCCGCGAGGTGGTGGTCCTGGGAACCCCCGGCCCGGTAGAGATCATCGTCCAGGATCCCGAGGAGACCGTCCTGGGTGAGTGGGAGGTGGGCACGACCCTCGAGACTCCTCTCTCGGTCCGTCTCATGGATCGCTTCGGGAACCCGGTGCGGAACTACCCGGTGCTCTTCGATCCCAAGGAGGGAGGCGGCATCGCGGGAGAGGGGGGAGCGCCGGGTCGCCCCAATGCGTCCCTCCAGCAGACGGATGAGGGTGGCTATGCCGAAGCGCTCTGGACTCTGGGCACGGCTCCGGGAGTGAACCGGATCGATGTTCACCTGGGAGAACTCCTCTCGCCCCACTACTCGGCCACCACCTTTGCTGGCCCCCTCGACGCCCTCCTCTCCCAGACGCCGCTCCAGCAGGCGGCCCAGACCGGGGAACCGGTGCCCTTCACGCCCTCGGTGGCGGTCCGGGACCGGTTCGGGAATCCCCTCGAGGGGGTCGAGGTCACCTTCGAGGTCATCGAGGGTGAGGCGACGGTGGAACCCTCAGTCGTGACCACCGATGCCGACGGCACCGCAACCGTCGATCAGTGGATCATCGGTTCCACCGAGGGCGTGGTGCGGCTCCGGGCACGGGCCGGATCCCTCTCCACCACCTTCGTGGCACTGGCTGGAGACTTTCCCCCGGGCCCCCAGCTCCAGGTCGCAGGCGTCCACCTGAACCAGGGTTCCCAGAAGGAAGATGGCCGGATCGCAGCCGTAAGCGGACGAGACGGGCTCCTGCGGGTCTTCCTCACTGCGCCTGAGTCCCTCGAGCTCGACCCCGAGGTCCAGGTGGAGATCTTTCACGACGGTACCCCCGTCGAGAGCTTCCGCATTCCCGCCGGCTCCGACTCCATCGGGACCTCCATCTCGCTGGAGCGCCTGGAGCGGAGCTGGAATGTGGAGCTTCCAGGAGCCCTCGTGGCGCCGGGAATGGGTCTCCGGGTCACGGTGGATCCCGAGGGCGACATCCCCGCGGCCGACCGGAGTGGCTACCTCTACCCTGCCGACGGAGGGATCGCCCCGGTGGAGGTGGTGGAACTCGATCCCCTGCGAGTCCTGCTCGTTCCCATCCGCCAGGCCCCCAACGGCCTCCAGGGGCGGGTGTATGAAGCGAACGCCGCGGCTCTACTGGACCTGACCCGCCGGCTCTTCCCCCTCTCGGAACTGGAGTGGGCCATCCGGAGCCCGTACGTGACCCAGGAGGCGGTGACGAGCGATTTCCAGCAGTGGTCCAAGGTGGTGAATGAGCTCCTGGCACTGCGCATCGACGAGGCCACCGACGACACTTACTACTACGGCGTCGTCCAGGTCCAGTACACCTCGGGGATCGCCGGTGTGGGCTTCATTCCCCCGAATCCGAGCCATCCGGCCAAGGTCTCCATGGGCTGGGACCACCCCAACACCGCCCCCTGGGTCGCCGCCCACGAGCTGGGCCACAACCTGGGGCGACGACACACCAATTGCGGGGGACCGGCCAATGTGGATCCCAACGCCCCATCCGACGGCACCCTGGGCTCTCCGGGCTGGGACATTGGCCCGGGGGTCTTCCGCTCGGCCCAGGGCGAACGCCGGGACATCATGAGTTACTGCCGTCCGGAATGGGTGAGTGACTACACCTTTGAGAGGGTGCTGGACTGGATCCAGCAGGTCCAGGGAACCGCCACCACCTTCGCCGCCCATCTGGCGGGTAGAAGCACCTTCCGGGCCGCCGAGGGCTTCGGCGCCCGATCCCCCTCGGCCTCCGGGGAGGGCCTCATGGTCTGGGGCAGGATCGAGGGTGGCGTCGTCCAACTGGAGCCCGCCTTCCCCTCGGAGGGACCGGCGGTCCTCCCCGACGCTCCCGGCCCGCACAGGATCGTGGGGCGTAGCGCCGCCGGGGCCCGGCTCTTCGATCTCTCCTTCCGGGGAATCCCGGTGGACCACGCCCCCGAGGGCGATGTGGAGCACTTTGCCTTCCGGATTCCCCTCAGCCGACTCGACCGGGACCGGCTTCACCGTATCGAGCTCGTCTCCGGAGGCGAGACCGTCCTCATGGAATCGGCGCTCCGGCTCCCCGAGGCCGGGCGGGTCGATCCCGGCGACCCGTCCCCCCGTGCCGACCGCATCGACCCGGAGCGGGTCCGGATGGAGTGGGACGCCACCCGCCACCCGCTTGCCGTGGTCCGCGACGCCTCCGGTGCACTCCTGACCCTCGCCCGGAATGGAGTCGCGGAGGTCTTCACACGGGACGAGACCCTCGAAGTCCACCTCTCCGACGGAGTCCGCTCAGAACGGCTCCATGTGGAGATCCTCCGGGAATGACCGGCAGCGGCGCCAGGGTGCCAGTCGTGTCCCGAGTCAGGACACCAGCGCCCCGGCCCCACCCCGGGGAGGGGGGGACCGGGTCGCCAGACCGCTTCCAGCGGCTGGAAGGCGGGGTTACTTCGGCCCCGCCGCCTTCACCGCGTCGGAGACGTGGTCCTCGTACTTCTGGAAATTCTCGCGGAACATCTCGGCGAGCCGCCCTGCCGCCTGATCGTAGGCGAGCCCATCGGACCAGGTGTTCCGGGGGGTGAGAATCCGCTCGGGCACCCCGGGAACCTCGGTGGGAATGTGGAGCCCGAAGACGGGATCCTCCCGGGTCTCCACATTGTCGAGCTCCCCCGAGAGTGCGGCGCGCACCATGGCACGCGTGTGCTCGAGGGGGACCCGCGCTCCCACGCCATGTCCCCCACCGGACCAGCCGGTGTTCACGAGCCAGACGCCGGCCCCATGGGTCCGGAGGCGCTCACCCAGCATCTCGGCGTAGACCCCGGGATGGCGCGGGAGGAAGGGAGCGCCGAAGCATGCCGAGAAGGCGGCCTTCGGCTCGGTGACGCCCCGCTCGGTCCCGGCAACCTTGGCGGTGTACCCCGAAAGGAAGTGGTACATCGCCTGCTCGGGGGTCAGCTTCGAGATGGGAGGGAGCACTCCGAAGGCGTCGCAGGTGAGAAAGACCACCGATTTCGGATGTCCGCCCCGACCCGGGAGCACCGCGTTCGGGATGTAGTGGATGGGGTACGACGCCCGGGTGTTCTCGGTAATGGTGGCGTCGTCGAAGTCGATGGTGCGGTGGGCCGAATCGAGGATCACATTCTCGAGGATCGTCCCGAACTTCTGCGTCGCCTGGTAGATCTCGGGTTCCCCTTCGGGTGAGAGGCGGATCGCCTTGGCGTAGCAGCCCCCCTCGAAGTTGAAGATCCCGTCGGCACTCCAGCCATGTTCGTCGTCGCCGATGAGGCCCCGATCGGGATCGGCCGAGAGGGTGGTCTTTCCGGTGCCGGAAAGGCCGAAGAAGAGCGCCACATCGCCATCCGCACCCACATTGGCGGAACAGTGCATGGGAAGGATGTCGTGGGCGGGCAGGAGATGGTTCAGGACCGAGAAGATCGACTTCTTGATCTCCCCTGCGTAGCGGGTGCCCCCGATGAGGACCTGCCGCTCGGCGAAGTTCACCACCACGAAGGTGGGGGAACGGGTCCCGTGGCGTTCCGGGTCCGCCCGCACCTCGGGCGCATGGAGCACGGTGAACCCGGGGCTCTGCTCCGCCAGGGTCTCGTCGTCGGGACGGAGGAACATGTTGTAGGCGAAGAGGCTGTGCCACGCGCTGGGCGTCACCACCCGCACATTGAGTCCGGCCTCGGGGTCCTCTCCGGCGCGGGCATCGCGCACGTAGAGATCCTGTCCATTCAGGTAGGCGATGACCTCGGCCCGGAGCGCCTCGAAGTGCTCCGGATCCAGGGGGACATTCACATGTCCCCAGTGGATGTCATCGGCCGTGGAGGGCTCCCGGACCGTGTACTTGTCGTTGGGAGAGCGCCCCGTGTGGGGGGCAGTAACCGCCGAGAAGCCTCCCATGTGGGCGAGCTGGCCTTCGTCCCGCTCGAGTGCCTTCTCGTAGATCCGGGCCGGGGAGAGGTTCCAGTAGACCGTCCCCCGGGGGCTGAGGCCGTGAATCTCGAGCCCGTGCCGATTCCTGATACCGGCATCGAGGTCGGCGGGAGTATCCTTCACCTGTGTCGACATGGCGCCATGTCCTTGTGGGTGTGACTGCATGAATTCATGGAGGCCGAGGGTGCAGGGCTCCCACGGTCCTCCCTGTCCTTGTTCACTTCGATGGGGCACCGGAAGCTCCAGGCCCCCCGGAATCCCATCTCGAAAGTCCGGCCCTTAAGTTTGGGGCGTTCGACGCTGTGCGTCCACCGATGCGATGGTCACCAGGTTCACCACGTCCTGGGTCGTGCTCCCCCGCTGGAGGACATGGACCGGGTCCGCCATCCCCAGGAGGATGGGGCCGATCCCCTCGGCGCCCCCGAGTTCATTCATGAGCTTGTAGGAGACATTGGCCGAGGCCAGGTTGGGAAAAATCAGGATGTTCGCCGGCTGCTTCAGGTCGCTGAAGGGATAGGTCCCCTCCAGGATCTCCCGGCTCACCGCGGTGTCGGCCTGCATCTCGCCGTCGACCTCCAGCTCCGGCGCCATTTCCTTCACCCGCTCCACTGCCTCGCGCACCCGGAGGGACGCCGGATGCCGGGCCGAACCGAAGTTCGAGAAGGAGAGCATGGCGAGTCTCGGGGTGATGCCCAGGTCGCGCACGAAGCGGGCCGAGAGAAGGGCGACCTCGGCCAGGGTCGCGGGGGTGGGATCGATGTTCACCGTGGTGTCGGCGAAGAAGAGGGGCTCCCGATCGCGGAGCGCCATCATGTAGAGACCGGCCACCCGGGAGACGCCGGGAGCCGTCCCCACCACCTCGAGGGCGGGACGGAGGACCTCGGGATAGTTGGAATCCACCCCGGCGACGAGGGCAGCGGCATCACCCCGGCGGACCATCATCGATCCGAAGTAGATGGTTTTGTACATGTTGGACCGGGCCTCCGAGAGGGTGAGGCCCTTCCTCCGCCGCATTTCGTGGAGTTCGGCGGCGTACGAGTAGCGCCGGTCGTCCTCGAGGGTGGGATGAATGATCTCGACCCCCTCCAGGTCGATCCCCAGCGCCTCGGCACGGGGACGGATCTTGTGCGGCTTGCCCAGGAGGATCGGTCGCGCGACCCCCTCCTCCACGATCTGCGCCGCCGCCCGGATCACCCGGTCGTTCTGGCCGTCGGCAAGGGCCACCAGCGGCGGCCTCCGACGTGCGCGGCTCGTCAGGAATCGCATGACCTCGCGCCCGGGCCCCAGGGAAGCGATGAGGCGGTCCCGATAGGCGTCGAGCTCCACCGTCGTTCGGGCAACCCCTGACTCCATCGCCGCCTTCGCCACGGCGGGGGCCACATAGAAGAGGACCCGAGGATCGAAGGGCTTCGGAATGATGTAGTCGGGTCCGAACTGGAACTCCTCCCCCGCGTACGCGCTGACCACCGACTCGGGAACCTCGGCGCGGGCCAGGTCCGCCAGTGCCCGGGTGGCCGCCATCATCATCTCGGCATTGATCTCGCGGGCCCGAACGTCGAGGGCCCCCCGGAAGAGGAAGGGGAAGCCCAGGACATTGTTCACCTGGTTCGGGTAGTCGGAGCGTCCGGTGGCGATGATGGCGTCTTCACGCACGGCCAGGATCTCTTCGGGGGAGATCTCGGGGTCCGGATTCGCCAGGGCAAAGACGATGGGGCGGTCCGCCATGCTCCGGACCTGGTCCGCCGAGATCGCGCCCTTCACCGAGAGACCCACCACCACGTCGGCACCCGCCATGACATCGTCGAGGCTCCGGAAGTCGGTCTTGTGGGCGAAGTGCGCCTTGTACGGGTTCATCTCGTCGGTGCGGCCCGCGTGGATCACCCCCGTGGAGTCCACCTGGAAGATGTTCTCGTGAGGGACGCCCAGTCGGGAAAAGTGGGCGGCGGTGGAGAGGGACGCGGCCCCCGCCCCCACGAAGACCACCCGGATCTCGCCCACCTCCTTGCCCACCAGCTCCAGGGCGTTCAGTAGCCCGGCACCGGCGATGATGGCGGTCCCATGCTGGTCGTCGTGGAAGACGGGGATGTCCAGCGAGGCCTTCAGTCGCTCCTCGATCTCGAAGCAGTCGGGCGCCCGGATGTCCTCCAGGTTGATTCCGCCCACGGTGGGGGCGAGGAGCTGGCAGAAGCGGATGACCTCCTCGGGGTCCTCGGTGTCGACCTCGATGTCGAAGACGTCGATGCCGGCGAACTTCTTGAAGAGAACCCCCTTCCCCTCCATGACGGGCTTGGAGGCCAGCGCCCCGATATTTCCCAGCCCCAGCACCGCCGTCCCGTTGGAGACGACGGCGACCAGGTTGCCCCGCGCCGTGTAGCGGAAGGCGTCATCGGGGTTCTTCTCGATGGCGAGGCAGGGCGCTGCGACCCCCGGGGAGTAGGCGAGGGTGAGGTCACTCTGGGTGGCGACCGGTTTGGTGGGAATGACTTCGATCTTCCCGGGACGTCCCTCGGCGTGGTAGTCGAGGGCCGCCTGGTCACGACGATCCATTCGGCCTCTGCTTGGTGGGCGGATGCAGAAAGAGACAACTCGGTGAATCCGAGAAGAGAAACGGTATTCCCGCACCCCGGGGGTGTCAAATGGTGGGACCGCCACCGACCACCATGGGGTAGGGGAAGACGATGCGTCGCACCGCCCTCCTCCCCCGCGCCCACTCCGAAGCCCTCCGCACGGCGTCGCCGCTCGGGTCGGGTCCGGTCATGCCCCGGGGGACCGCTCGGCGACGTTCCGCTCCGGCCATCTGCCTCCTCTTCGTCCTCCTGCTCCTCCCCGGAGGACTCCTTGCCCAGGTCCAACCTCCTCAAGATGGGGGTCCCCAGTGCCCGCAGGGTGAGGTCACCGGGATCTTCATCGACAACCATTCGATCTTCGATCCGGTGTCGATCCCCGAGGAGCGATACCTCCGATGGGCCTACCGTGCCGCCAACGGGATCCATGTGCGCACCCGGGAATCCTTCATCGCCCAGGAACTCCTCTTCCGGGAAGGAGACTGCTACGACCCTCTCCTGGTGCAGGAGAGCGCCCGGGTTCTCCGCGAGTTCCGCTTCATCGCCGCCGCCGATGTCTACGCCATTCCCCAGCCGGACGGATCGAGGCATGTGGTGGTCGACACCCGGGACGAGTGGACGACGAAGCTCTCGGTGGGCGTGCGCTTCGACGATGGGCTCCAGATCGATGGGGCCTCCATCGTCGAGGAGAACTTCCTCGGACGAGGAGCCACCGTGGGTTTCGTCCACATGGAGCGCGAGGAACAGCGATCCACCGGCGGGCTCCTGGAGCTCCCCCGGGTGCGGGGGTCCGGGTGGGACATGCAGGCGGCTGCATCGCGAACCCGGGTGGGGAATTCGTACTCGCAGCGATTCGAGCACCCCCTGGTGGGCGAGGTGGGGACCCATGGCTTCCGCCAGCGCTTCCACTCCCGTCACGACCTCTTCAACTGGACGCTTCCCGAGGGCGACTCCCTCACCCACCTGATCCTCCCGGTCCGGGAGGGCGGGGCGGAGGTGACGGCCGCCCGACGTTTCGGTGTACCGGGCCACCTCCTCATTCTGGGGGGCGGCTTCTCGCACGAGTGGGTCCGGACCGGGCCCCTCAACTCGCTCCAGGGGATCGCCGACCGCGACTTCGGAGCCCCTCTGGAGGTGGATCCGGATGTCGGTGCGCGCCTGGCGTCGCAGCAGACGGACCGGACCACCACCCGGGCCAACGCCATGATCGGGGTGCGGCGGATCAACTATGTGCAGCGGGTGGGACTCGATGCCCTCCGGGGTCTCCAGGACATTCGCACCGGGCGCGAGGCGGTGCTCACCGTGGGACAGAGCCTCCGCAGGCAGGGGGACCTGTTCGGCCGGGTGGACCTCTTCGGGGGCTTCGCCACCGATCGATGGGTCGGCCAGCTCCACGGAACGGTGGAAGGTCGCCAGATCCAGGGATCCGATGCCGGGAGTCACGATGTCCTCGCCGAGCTCCACACCTTCCTCTACCGGTCCATCGAGGGACCCGTCGAGCAGACCCTTCTCCTGCGGGGGACGATGCAGGGTGGATGGCGGATGGAAGCGCCCTTCCAGCTCACCCTGGGCGGACCCGACGGCATTCGAGGCCTCCGTGAACACGAATGGCCGGGAGGACGCCGGTTCATCGTATCCTTCGAGGACCGGGTGGTGCTTCCCGGCCCCTTCCGCGACCTCATGGACCTGGGCCTCACCCTCTTCGGCGACCTCGGCCGGATGTACGCCGCCGACGTTCCCTTCGGCACCGACTCCGGGTGGCAGGGTTCGGTGGGCACGGGGCTCCGGGTGGGGTTCCCCGCGGGGAGTGCAGCGGTGATCCGGGCGGACATCGCCATGGCCTTTGGACGGGATGCGCCGGGGGAGCCGGTGATCCGGATTCATGCCCGGGAGTGGCTCGGAACCCTCGGGGAATTCCGGAATGCCGACATGGAGCGGGCACGGAGAAGTGGTGTGCGCTCCGAGTTCGTCGGGGTCGGACGGGGCTCCGGTCGGTGATGCCCCCGCCCTCCCCGTCCCTGCCCCCGGTCTTCCGGAGGCTCCCCCGGCGGGAGCACCACGAGGAGATCCTCGATGGGGGTGAGGTCACCGGCCCCGACCTCGTCCGATCCCTCGGCGCCATGGCCATGGTCAACCGTCGGCTCGGTGGAGTCCGAGCACTCCGGGGGGCACTTCGCGAGCTCCGGGCTCCCGGGGAGCCCCGGCTGGAACCTCTGACCCTCCTGGACGTCGGAACGGGGAACGGAAATCTGGCCCGGGCCCTCGCCACCACCCTTCGACGTGGGGGTCGGGCCGTGCGCGCCGTGGGGATCGACCTCCACCAGTCGGTACTCGAGGCGGCCCAGGCGGCCGGCCCGGACGCCGAGGGCGATTCGGGAAGGGAGCGCGCGCCCCTTCGGCTTGTCCGGGCCGACGGACTGCACCTTCCCTTCGCCGACGGGAGCGTCGATGTGGTGACCTCGTCGCTGACGCTCCACCATCTGACCGATGGGGAGGTGCGCGCCCTCCTTGCGGAGGCGGCCCGGGTCGCCCGCCGGCGGGTCCTCCTCACCGACCTCGAGCGCCACCCCCTCCACTACGCCGGAGCCCGGCTCCTGAGTCTCACGGTGTGGCGGCGGGATCCCATCACCCGGATTGATGGTCCCCTCTCGGTCCTCCGGTCCTTCACCCGCTCCGAGCTGGAGGGACTCGCCGAAGACGCACCCTTTCGTTCGGTTCGGATCCATCGAAGCTTCCCCTTCCGTCTCGTCCTCGACGGGGTGCCCGGATGACCGGCGTTTCCTCGATTCTCGACGGTGCCACCCCCGAGGTCCTCATCGTCGGCGCGGGCCCGGCCGGGAGCACCCTTGCTGGGCTCCTGGTGGCCCTCGGGATCGAGGTCATGGTGCTGGATCGTGCACACTTCCCCCGCGAAAAGGCGTGCGGTGAATGCCTGAATCCCGGCGGTGTGGAGGTGCTCCGACGACTGGGGCTCCTTCCGGCGATCCTGGAGACGGCCCCCGTCCCCCTCGCCGGCTGGCGCCTCGTCACCCCGGAGGGCACCGAAGCGGCGGGACATTTTCAGCCTGGAGTCGGCACCGCGCTGGGCATTCGACGGGGCGCCTTCGACCACGCCCTCCTCCGCGCCGCCCGTGCGAGGGGCGCGGTCATCCACGAAGGGGTCCACGTCTCCGCCATCGACTTCACCGGCCCCCGTCCGGTGGTGGAGGCACGACCGGTGGGACACTCCACCACGATCCGCGTCCACCCCCGGATCCTCGTGGGCGCCGATGGGCTCCGATCGGTGGTGGCGCGGGCCGCCGGCGCGGTGCGCACCCGCACGTCACGTGTGAAGGCGTCGCTCTCATGGCGTCTGGAAGGGCCGACCCCCTGGGGCGAAGGCGGGATGGAAAATGGCGCCGCGCCCCGGCCCCTCGCCCATCCACCGGACTCCCTGGGATCCCTCCTCCTGGGTGGCCCCTTCACGGCCGGCCTCGCGCCGGTGCGCCAGACCCGGAGTGGAGCGCGGTTCCTCTGGAGCCAGACCGTGGTGGTCGACCCGCGACACTACGGCGACCGACTCCGCACCGATCGCGAGGGACTCCGGCGGGAAGCGCTGCGAGCCCTGGCGGGCCCCCGAGCCGACGACTTCGAGCCCATGGGCGCGCCCCGTGGAAGTGGCCCCTTCGATCGACCCAACCGGTGGGCAGCCCGGGGATCGGTCTTCCTGGTGGGGGACGCCGCCGGGTACTTCGACCCACTCACGGGACAGGGCATCTACCGGGCCCTCCGCAGCGCCGAGCTCGCCGCCCCACGACTCGCCCACGCCCTCCGTCCCACCGGCGAAGGCCCCGCCACCGGTGCCCAGGCGTACGACCAGGAACACCGGGAGGCCTTCGGTCCGGGACGCACACTCCAGCGACTCATCGACCACATCCTGGAGCGACCGACCCTGCGCCGCTGCAGCATCGGTCTCCTCTCCCGGCTGCCGGGGCGGGTCGATACCCTCATCGGTGTCACGGGGGACCGGCTCTCGTTGCGAGCCCTCGCCATGCCGTCCCCACCCGTCCCCTCGCCCGAACCCTCGTCGAGGACCCCATGATGGCCCATGCCGGCGACTTCGCCCTCCTCGCCGCCCTCTCGCTGGCCGCGGGGGTGAACTTCCCTCTCTTCCTCCTCCTGCCCGCGCTCCTGGTCGCCCTCCCCTGGGTCTCCCTGCCGGGGGCGGGGATGGCCCTCCTGGCCTCACCGGTACCGGCACTCCTGGGTGGCATCCTCCTGGGGGTGTCACTCCTCCTTCGGCGGGCGCCCGGGGTCCGGGGGCTCTGGGCCGGAGTGCTCTCGGTGGCGGCCCTCTCCAGCGCCTTCCTTCTGCCCTACCTCGTTCTTCCCCCGGATCGGACCGCCGGAGACCTGGTGCTGGCGACGCTCCTCTCTCTCCTCCTCGTCGCCTC
Organism: Gemmatimonadota bacterium; assembly: GCA_007130605.1. GTDB lineage: Bacteria > Gemmatimonadota > Gemmatimonadetes > Longimicrobiales > Gaopeijiaceae > SLBA01. The sequence continues at coordinate 11,521 of SLSF01000122.1, forward strand.
CATGCAGACGGTGGTTCGAGGTCGTACCCTTCTCCGAGATTGGCAGGGACCTGCGAGCACCCTCTCCTCCCCTCTGGTCGACGCCCTGGTGGGAGGAGTCTTCGTGGGGGTCCTCCTGACGGGTGCCCTCACCACTCCGACCCTGGTGGCGATCCCGGCCCTGCTCCTGGCCGGCGCCGTCGCAGGTCTCTCGGGGAACGCGATCCGCGCCGTCGACTTCCTGCCGCGCCTGGCGAGGGGGGTGCTGCGACACCTCGAAGGGAAATCGGCTTCCTCCCCCCTGGAGCCTCCCCGCTGGGCCGTCGGGGAGGCCGTCACGGGTGCCGATCCCCGAGGAGTCCGGGCCGGCCTCCTGGCCGAGGCGAGCGCACTCGCCCACCGCGCCGAGTCCGAGGGCGCCGGTGGCCTGATCTCCACCTTCATTCGGCGCCGACCCGACTTCCGCTCCGGCTGGCT
>SLSF01000042.1 GCA_007130605.1 Gemmatimonadota bacterium
CCCGGCGACTCCCCCCCTCAACATCTGCAGCTGGTGCAAGCATGTCGAGGTCGAAGAGGAGTGGATCGAGGTCGAGGAGGCGGTGGAGCGCCTCGAGCTCTTCGGGGACCATCCCCCTCCCATGCTGAGCCATGGCATCTGTCCCAGTTGCGAGAAGGGGATGAACGAAGCGCTGGAGTGACCCCACCGGATCGGCTTGACCCGATGGGTCCCAACGCCTACTCTCCCGGCTCTTTCGTGCCCCACTGCACCGAACCGACGAGACCTCGATGACGAACCCAGCTCCGAGCGCACAGAGTGCACCCCCCTTCCGGAATGCCGTGCGCCTCCTCATGCGCACGACCCCCTTCCTCTTCTTCAACCTGGCCATTTACGGAGGCTTCTTCCTCGCCTTCGTCCTCTGGCTCGCCTTCTTCGGGGGACTCGCGGTCTTCTTCGCCGAACGAGTGGAGTTTCTCGCCTTCATCTTCCTCATGATCGCCGTCTTCGGACCCGGCGGGATCCTCATGTTCGCCCGTCGCTACTTCCTCTACCTGGTGAAGGGCGCCCACATCGCCGTGATCACCAAGCTCCTGGTGGATGGGAAGCTTCCCGACGGCGCCAACCAGATCCAGTACGGTCGGCAGGTGGTACAGCGTTACTTCAAGGAGGTGAGTGTCCTCTTCGTCCTGGACCGGATGGTGGACCGGATCGTCCGCCGCTTCACCAACCGCTTCGTCCGCATCGTCGACTGGCTCCCCCTGGGCGGGGGCGCCACCAAGGCCGCCCGCTGGGCCGCCACCATCGTCAACCGCTCCCTTTCCTACGTGGACCAGGCCATCATCTCGTACGCCATCGCCCGCGAGGAGCCCAATGTCTGGAAGAGCGCCCGCGACGGCATCCTCCTCTACGCGCAGGCCTACCCCCCGATCCTGGTGACCGCGGTCAAGGTCTGGCTCCTGGGGAGGGCCTTCTTCGTCGCACTCCTGGTGCTCTTCGGGATCCCCGGGATCCTCCTCCTCCTGGCCTTCAACGCCATCTGGTTCCAGGTGGTGGTCATCGTCGGGGTCTTCCTCGCCACCTCGCTCCTTGTGCGCGCCGTCTTCGAGCCCTTCGCCACCGCCTACACCGTCCTCACCTACCACCACGCCACCGAGGGCCTCCAGGTGGATCCGGCGTGGGACGAGAAGCTCCAGTCGGTCTCCAACGACTTCAAGAAGCTGGTGGGGCGGGCAAGGGAATTCGACCCGCGGTCGGGGCCGGGGGGTGGGATGGATTCTGCGGCAGGCGATCCCGCGCCGGGCTGACCTCGCGGGCGAACCTACGGACGCGCCGGGGCGGGCGCGGATGGCGTGGAATTCCCATGGGCCGGACGGTCCGGACCCAGCGCCCCTCCGGTCACCCCGGCACGACCCACTCCGGATCCTCGAGGAGCCCCCGCACCGCATCCCAGGGAAGAAGGATCTCGATGGGCCCCACTGCGTAGGGGGCGATCTCGTACACATTGTAGAGCAGAAGCAGGCCGTCGCCTCCCAGGAGGAAGGTGTCGGGGAGGGGAAGCCGGGCATCCCACACTCCGGCTTCGGAGAGGGGGGCGTCAGCGTCGAGTCCCCGGTCGTCGCGAAGCTGGGCCTCGGCCAGTGCGACGAGTTCGACCGCCCCCTCCGGCCGCAGAACCGCCTCCAGCGAGGAGATCGCCTGGCCACTCCCCCGGTCCAGGTGGAAGTACCGGTGGATCGTCAGGGGATGGGCACCCCCGGTGTACCGGGAGTCGAAGAGCTCCAGGGCCAGGATCCGGGTGTCATTTCGCGCCACGTCGATCCGCCGCTCCACGAACCATCCCGCCACCGGCATCGAAACCTCCTTCCGGTACGCCTCGTACCGCTCGACGAAGGCATCGGCCCACCCTTCCGGGGAGGACACCCGGGGGCCGTCGGGGTCGTCCCATGCGGTCAGTGCCCCGTGGATCCACCCTTCCGCGGGGCCGGCGGCGGGGTCCTCGAAGTGAGGGTAGTCGAAGACCACCGTGGTACACACCCCTTCCTCCTCCCCGCAGTCGGAGGAGCTTCTCTCCACCTGTCGCGGGCTCCACTCCAGGGTGTCGGCCGCGGCGACCGGGGCCTCCGGAATCTCGGGGGGCACCCCCGGACCGCATCCCGGAAGAAGCCCGTTCAGGACGAAGAGCGAAAGGAGGAAGGCTGCACTGGGTCTACGCATGGTCCGGGCTCCCGGAAGCCTTCGATCGACATTCTCCCCGCGCCTCAGGACGGGGCATCTCGGGCGTTCCTGGTGATTGCGGCAAGGGACGGCGTAGCGGCCTCGGGCCCGAGAAGGCGCCGGTGAGCCGCTGCCGCCTCAAGATAGGCGGCTGCGAGGTGTTCGGCACCTCCATCACTCACCCCGAGCCCAGACCCATTCGCCATGGTCACCGGGCCTCACCCGATCCCTGCCTCCACACTCCTGCTTGTGCACGCTTCCCCCACCCTCCTACCCTGATGGGTACACCGACACCCCTGTTGCCCCGCCGCCGGCGCCTCGACACCGGCGGACCAGGGCGAGGGGGATGACGAATTTACCCACGCGCTCCCCGTGGCACTCCCACCCTACCCCGGAGGCACGCCATGTCCAGACGAAACCCCTGGCTCACCGCCGCCTTCGTGGCGGTGGCCCTGGTGGTCACGCTGAGCTTCCTGGGTCGCCGCTCGGGCATGCTTCCGGGGCCCCTCGGCGGTCCGGGCTCTGACCGGACCTTCGATGTGGAGGACTACGTGGATCTGGCGCCCATCTCCCCAGCCGAGGCCGGCGGGCACGTGGGTGAGCGGGCTGTGGTCTGTGGCCGGGTGGCTTCCGCCACCCATGCTCCCTCCATCGGGGGCGAACCCACCTGGCTCAACTTCGGCGCACCCCATCCAGAGCAGGACTTCGACGTGGTCGTGTGGGGTCGGGATCGGGGGGCGTTCTCGACTCCTCCGGAGATCGCTTACGCCCACCGGGACGTCTGCGTCGCCGGCCGGATCATCGAGCACCAGGGCATCCCACGGATCGAGGTACGGGAGCCGGCCCAGTTCCAGGTCCGGGGGCCGGACTCCGGGAGATCGCAGATTCGACGCCCTCCCGC
>SLSF01000040.1 GCA_007130605.1 Gemmatimonadota bacterium
GAGGTGCGGGAAGAACGTCGCAACGGTGTCGGTAAGCTCGATCTCACCGTTCTCGACGAGCCGCATCATGCCCGCGGCGGTGAACTGTTTCACGAGACTCCCGATGCCGTAGACCGAGTCGTTCGTGTTTGCGGCTCCGGCGGCGACGTCGCTCCAGCCGTAGCTTTCGTGAAAGATCACCGTATCGCCGCGTGCGACCAGGACGGTTCCGGAAAACCGACCGTAGTACGCGTTTGCGCTCATCAATTCCGCGAGGTCGGCCGAGACGCGTGAAGCGTCGGCTGCGAGTACCGGCCGGACGGTAACCGGGCCGTCACTCGGCGTCGTCGACGGTGTCGCACACCCGCCGATGACGGCGACTATCGATACGAGAACGAAGAATTTGACCATTATGAATAATACCGGTCCGACGTCGCGCGCACAATGCGGTTTTCGGAAATCTACCCCCGATCCTCCAGGATCAACGAGATCGCCTCCCGGAGGCTGTCAGTAGTACACCGATGCCCCCGCGCCGCCCGAGGCGGAGATTACCTCGCCTGTGATCGCGGACGAGCGAGGCGAGGCGAGGAACGCGACGACCCACGCGACCTCTCGCGCGTCGACGATTCTCTTGATCGCGTTTCCTTCCGCGGCGCGCGCCTTGAGCTGGTCGATGCTCACGCCTTCGCGCTCGGCCCGCTTCGCGTACATCGGTTCGCTGCGTTCGGTCCACGTCGCGCCGGGGTGTACGACGTTCACCGTGACGCCGGCCGGACCCAGTTCATCGGCGAGGGATTTCGTCATCGGGACGAGCGCCGCGTTGCGCATTCCGGCGCTGAGATTTGCTCCCGGAGCGCGCGAAGAGTTGCCGCCGATATTGACGATCCGGCCCCAGCCGTTTTTCTTCATGTGCGGAGCGACCGCGCGCGCGAACCTCACGTAGCCGATGACCTTTGTGTCGAGATCGGCGGCGAGGTCTTTCTCGTCGATCTCCGCGATCGGCCCGGACGCGAGCCCACCCGGAGCCGCTGCATTGTTCACGAGGATATCGATCCGCCCTCCGAGCGCGTCGGCCGCGTGCTTGACGCTCTTCTCGACGGCCGCGGAATCGGTCACGTCGGTCACGATGCCGGTCACGAGCGCGCCCGTTTCCCGGCTCAGCTCTTCGGCGGTTCTTTTCAGGGTCTCTTCGTTCCGCGCGAGAATCACGACCGAGCAGCCCGACGCCGCGAGCTCCCGCGCGATTGCGCGCCCGATCCCCCGGCTGCCGCCGGTGACGATCGCGGTTTTTCCTTTCAGTTCCAGATCCATGGGTGTCCTCCTGTCCCGCTCAGCATACCCGGCAACACACGATTGTGCACGTGGTCCGCGGTCGAAAACCGGGGTCTTCCGTACCTTGACGGACGACTGTCCGAGCGCGAGATTATTAAGTGCGCCCCACTTTTCTCGGCGCATAGCGTTATTCAAACGGGGGACTGTCAGCGATGGTCGGAACACGAAAGATAACGGCTTTTCTTCTCGCGGTCACGTTGGGCCTCGCTGGGGTTTTTCCGGACGGAGAGGTACGCGATGTCGTGATCGACGAGCGGTTCTTGACACTCGATGACTGGGCAGACCTTGAGTTTCCCAACATCGACCGGATGACCGAGTATTCGGTCATCGAGATCGACGACGCGTGCGCCGAGCACGGCCACTCGGAGAATCGGCCATGCAATGACCGCGGCGCGGCTCTCTTCATCGAGTCGGACGACGGCGGGAGTGGCATCGTGCACGCTACGGAGTTCGATGCGTACGATCACCCGATCGTCGAGTGGCGATGGCGCGTGGAGTCGATTATCGCCGCCGGCGATCCGCTGACGCGCGAGGGCGACATGTTTCCGGTCAGGGTGTACGTCAACTTTGAGTACGAACCCGGGCGAGCCTCGTTCGGGACGAGAATCCAGTACGGAGTGATCCGGGCGTTGTACGGCGAGTATCCCCCGCACGGCTCTCTCGTGTACGTCTGGGCGAACCGCGACGAGCCCGCGACGTGGTACCCGAACCCGTACACGGCGCGCGCGATGATGTACCCGGCCGACCGGGGCAGTGCCGACGCGATGTCGTGGAAAACTCACCGTCGGAACATCGTCGACGATTACCGTGCGGCGTTCGGCGAGGACCCTCCACGCACCGCGCGACTTGCGGTGATGGGCGATGCTTACGGAAGCGGAGAGACGAGCCGCGCCTGGATCGACTACATCAGAGTCGGACGCGAATAGACGGGCGGCGCCGCTCGTGGCGGCGGCTTCCGGTTGCCATTATTCTACCGAACGATTTATCATCAGCCGCAAGGAATCCAACAATGAAACGCTATCTGAAGAAGGGCCAGGATCCGGCGGCGATTCGTAATGCCGACCGCGACGTTCAGCGTACCGTCGAGTCGATCCTCGACGACATCGAAAGGCGCGGCGATGACGCCGTGCGCGATCTGTCCGAGAAGTTCGACAAGTGGTCACCGGCAAGTTTTCGCTTGAGCGACAAAGAAATCGAGACCGCCGTTGCACGCGTCTCGAGGTCCGACCTCGACGATATTCGCTTCGCGCAGCAACAAGTGCGAAACTTCGCTGAAAAGCAAAAAGAGTGCCTGACCGATCTCGAGGTCGAGACGATGCCGGGTGTCGTGCTCGGGCACCGGAACATACCCGTGAACAGCGTGGGGTGTTACGTGCCGGGAGGCCGGTACCCGATGGTCGCGTCGGCTCACATGTCGGTCGTGACCGCGCGCGTCGCCGGCGTCAAAAGGATCGTCGCGTGCGCACCGCCGTTTGACGGCGGCCCCCATCCGGCGATCGTCGCGGCGATGCACCACGGCGGCGCCGATGAGATCTACGTATTGGGGGGCGTCCAGGCGGTCGCCGCGATGGCTCTCGGAACTCAAGCAATAAAACCGGTCGACATGATCGTCGGACCCGGGAACATGTACGTTGCCGAGGCGAAGCGCAGGCTGTTCGGTCGCGTCGGGATCGATCTGCTCGCGGGCCCGACCGAGACGCTCGTGATCGCCGACGACTCGGTCGACGCCGAGCTCTGCGCGATCGACCTCCTCGGACAGGCCGAACACGGCCCGACCTCAC
>SLSF01000113.1 GCA_007130605.1 Gemmatimonadota bacterium
ATTGGAGGTCGGAGTGAGTGAAACCACCATCGAAACCTTCTTCGAAGTCGACATCCGGGTGGGCCGGGTGGTGCGGGCCGAGGACTTTCCCGAGGCGAGAAAACCCGCCTACCGGCTCTGGATCGACTTCGGACCGGAGATCGGCGAGCGGCAGTCCTCGGCGGGAATCACCGAGCGCTACACCCCCGAGGAACTGGTGGGGCGGCAGGTTCTCGGCGTCGTGAATCTCCCGCCCCTCCAGATCGGACCTTTCCGCTCCGATGTTCTCGTCCTGGGGGTGCCCGATGCCGAGGGGCGGGTGATCCTGGTTCGCCCCGACGACAAGGTGCCCATCGGAGGGCGACTCCATTGACCGAGGTCAGGGGGGGCACACGGTTTCCCGCCGGGTGACGGGCGACGGCGTCAGGGCTCCGGCTGAGCGCCGTCGGGCGGCGAGACCGTGACCCGGTGGTCCCGCCCCGGACCGCGACCCCGTAACCTGGTGCTCCCGCCCCGGACCACGACCCCCCGGATCACGGCGACAGGTCAGCCCGGTAGTGCCCCACGAACTGCAGGAACTTCGAAAGTTCCACCATGTCGTCGGCGGTGTAGCGGATGGTGCGGTGGGAGGGCCGTTCCACGATGGGGAGGTAGGCCAGGACTTCGGCCGGACGGTAGTTCTTGAAGGTCAGCTCCAGCACCGGGGGGCCGTCGAGTCGATGGGGCTCGAAGTCGCCCAGCCGCTCGATGGCCCGACGGGCGCCCTCCCGGATCCGGGCCTGCGCCGCCGCCGGGGTCAGGGTCCGGGCGGAGTGGAAGCCCAGCGCCTCCTTCACTGCCACTCCCTCCACGTCGCCCAGGATCTCCACCATCTCGGCGACGGTGATGTCGTCGCCGGTGACGAGGGCGATGGGCACCCCGAAGTGGCCGGCCAGGGCCGCACTCATCCCCCCCTCGGGGATCTCCCGTCCATTCAGGACCACCGCGGAGTAGTTGGCGCTCGAGAAGGTGTGCGCCCGGACCCCCTCGAGATTCGTGGCCGCCGCATGGTAGCCGATGAGGAAGGCGGCGTCGAAGGTCTCGTCGATCCCCTCCATCATGTGAAGGGGGCGGGGCCAGGACCGGACGATCTCCACGTCGTCGGGGAAGCGGTCGATGAGGAGGTTCTGTCCGTTGCCATGGGCGTCGGCCACCACGAAGTGGGTTGCGCCCGCCTCACGGGCGCCCTCGATGGCGGCCAGGGTCTCGGCGGTGACGATCTCGCGGAAGGCCCCGTACTCGAAGCCGCCCGGGCCGAGCTGTTCCGGGGTGACCGCACCCGCGATCCCCTCCATGTCCACCGAGAGGAAGACGCGGATCTCCGGTGGGTCGGGGCGCTCCGTGGGGTCGGGGTCGTCGACGGAGGCCGGCTGGACGGCTGCGAGGGCGACGAGGGCGGCGGTGAGAGATGTGAGCATCATTCCGTCCTGGATGAGTGGGGGGTGGAAGTGAGTTCGCGGCGCACGGCGGGGGCCACCTTCGTTCCGAAGAGCTCGATGGCCCGGAGCACCCTGTCGTGGGGGATGGGTCCCACGGTGAGCTGAAGGAGGAATCGGTCGTGGCCGAAGAGCCCGTGCTGGTAGAGGATCTTCTCGATGAGCCGATCGGGATCTCCCAGGAAGAGGGCCCCTTCGAGTTTGGCTTCGGCATCGAAGTGGGCGCGTCCGTGGGGAGGCCAGCCCCGTTCCTGTCCGATCCGGTTCATCGTCTCGGTGAAGGGCTCATAGGCGATCCGGGCGGCGCGCTCCGTATCGTCCGCGAGGAAGCCGTGGGCATTGATGCTGACGCGGAGCCGGTCCGGCGGGTGGCCGGAGCGCACTCCCGCATCCCGGTACGCCTCGGCAATGGGTGCGAAGCGGGCGGGCTTGCCTCCGATGATGGCGAGGGCCATGGGGAGCCCCAGCCGGGCGGCGCGCATGACCGAGCCGGGGGATCCTCCCACCGCAAGCCAGATGGGAAGCTCGTCCTGTGCCGGGCGGGGGTACACGGGGAGGTCGTCGATGGGGGGGCGGTGTCGTCCCGACCACCGGATCCGCTCCTCTTCCCGGAGCGCCAGGAGAAGGTGGAGCTTCTCCTCGAAGATCTCGTCGTATGCCGAGAGGTCCTGCCCGAAGAGGGGGAAGGACTCGGTGAACGAGCCGCGGCCGGCCATGATCTCGGCCCGCCCCCGCGAGAGGTGGTCGAGGGTGGCGAAGTTCTGGAAGACTCGCACCGGGTCCTCCGAGCCCAGCACCGTGACGGCGCTGGTGAGCTGGATCCGCTCCGTCCGGGCCGCTGCAGCCGCCAGCACCATGGCCGGGGCGGAGACGGCGTAGTCGGCCCGGTGGTGCTCCCCGACCCCGAAGACGTCGAGCCCGACCTGGTCTGCCAGCTCGATCTCCTCGACGAGGTTCCGGATCCGGGTGCCCGGATCGAGGTGTCGTCCGGTCGCCGGATCGTGAGGGGTTTCCGCGAAGCTGAAGAGTCCGATTTCCATGCCGACAACGTACCACGCAGGCGCATGGCGCGCAGGTCCGGAGTGCGCTGGTGGTCAGGGTCTCCGGCTCCGGCGGCATGGTGCCTGCAACCTGAGGGGGTGGGAGACGGGATCTCCGGATCGTGTCGCCCCTTCGGGCCGGATCCCCCCTCCTGCACGTCGGGAGGGCCGGCCACCGGATTCCTCATCCAAAGGAGAACGCACCATGGGACGCACCGGATGGATCATACTCGCCATCATCCTCCTCGCTGCCGGAGTCGGTTCCTTCTTCCTCGAGGGCATCTCCTGGGTGACCCAGGAGACGGTCATCGACGCCGGTCCCATCGAGGTGTCGGCCGAAGAGGAGGAGCGGGTGGGGCTGCCGGTCTGGGTGTCCCTGATCCTGGTGGCTGTGGGCACCATCGTGCTGGTGGTGGGCCTGAAGCAGCCCTCGAAGGGGTGAGCCGCTCAGGGGGAACGCCGAGGTCTCGGCTCCCCATCTGAAAACGAGGACAGGGGAAGGGGGTGGCGCGATGCCACCCCCTTCCCCTGATTTCATTGGGGCGGTAGCGCCGTCCCGGCGCCCACCCGCCTTCTCTGGGAGTCCCTCCAGCCGACCGGGTCAGACCGGCGGGCGTCCCCTCAGCGCTCGAGCCAGGAAAGAGATCACCAGGAGAACCAGGAAGATCACGAAGAGGATCTGGGCGATCCCGGCAGACGCGCCGGCGATACCCGAGAACCCGAAGAATCCGGCGACGAGCGCCAGAATCAGAAAGACAAGAGCCCAACCCAACATGGGGCCTCCTTTATTATCGGAAATTCAGTGTGCCCCCTTCAGGTCGCACAAGCCGTGCCCAAGCGGCGCGATGCGGTTGCGCCCCTTGGCATTTGCAGGGTTCAGGAGATTCCCGACCCTCACCCCACTTTCACAAACCCGGAAATATTTTCCCGGTCCGGGCACGCCTTTCGGGGTGTAAGAGGGGCAAGACGGCGATCCCGGTGCTTGTCCGACTCTGGACATTCCGACCCACAGGGGCTAAGAATCCTCCGTTCGCCAGAGTCGCCCCTTCCTGGAACCGAGATCCTTGCGCCCGAATCGCGAGCTGGAGACCCCGATGCCCCTCCTGGAGCGCCTGGGGCTCCACCGGCCCGAGCTCCGGGCGTGGGCCATGTACGAATGGGCGACCACCGGGATGTGGGCCGTCATCGTGGCGGCGATCTTCCCCATCTACTACCGCTCGGTTCTGGCCGCCGACCTGACCCCGGAGCAGGCGGACTGGGGCTTCTCCCTCGCCACCACCCTGGGGATCGTCCTGGTCGCGGTGGTGGCACCCTTCCTGGGAGCGATCACCGATCGGGCCGCCATCAAGAAGCCCCTCCTGGGCGCCTTCGCGGCGCTGGGGATCGCCGGGGCGGGGCTCCTCTTCTTCGCGCAGGAAGGGAACTGGCTCCTGGGGCTCTTCTTCTTTGTCCTGGTGAACATCGGGGCCAATGGGAGCATCGTCTTCTACGATGCCCTTCTCCCCCATATCGCCCGCTCGGACGAGGTGGACCGGGTTTCCACCGGGGCCTTCGCCATCGGGTACCTTGGGGCGGGGCTTCTCCTGGCCTTCTGCCTCCTGATGATCCAGATGCCGCACCTCTTCGGGCTTCCCGAAGAGGGGACCCTCCCGGTTCGGCTCTCCTTCGTGGCGGTGGCGGTATGGTGGCTCGTCTTCTCGATCCCCCTCTTCCGAACGGTCTCCGAACCCCGGGCCGAGCTCGCCCCGGGCGAGGTGATCGACACCGGCACCCTCCGCTTCGCCGTAAACCGGATCAAGCGCACCTTCAAGGAACTCCGCTCTTACAGAAACGCCTTCATCTTCCTCATCGCCTATCTGGTCTATGGCGACGGGATCGGGACGATCATCCGAATGGCGGCGTATTACGGCGAGCAGATCGGGATCGGGCAGGGGCACATGATCGGGGCCATCGTCATGGTGCAGTTCATCGGGGTGCCCTTCGCCTTCCTCTTCGGGATGCTCGCCGGGCGGATCGGCACCAGGCCCTCCATCTTCGTGGGGCTCGCCGTCTACTGCTGCGTGACGGTTCTCGGGTACTTCATGACCACGGCGGCCCACTTCTGGGCGCTGGCGGTCCTGGTGGGGATGGTCCAGGGGGGCACCCAGGCGCTCTCCCGTTCCCTCTTCGCCAGCCTGATTCCCGCCTACAAGTCCGGTGAGCTCTTCGGCTTCTACGGCGTCATGGACAAGTTCGCCGGCATGGTGGGACCCACCGTCTTCGCCGCCGTGGGCGCCGCCACCGGCTCCTCCCGCTTCGGCATCCTCTCCATCATGATCTTCTTCCTGGTGGGTGGGGCGATCCTCTGGCTCGTCGATGTGGACGAGGGACGCCAGGTCGCTCGCGACGCCCAGGCGCGGGCACGACCGGTGAAGGAGATCGAGGGGGGCGGGGAGGTCGTGCCGGGTCCATGACCCTTTGCGGGGCACCGCCGAAGCTCCGGGAGCCTGCAACGGGCAATCCGTCCGGAACCCCCGGGTGAGCGCGCCGCGTCCCCTCCATCCGGCCCGAGGAGGTCTTTCGAACCGGATGGAGGATCGCGTGGTCAGGCGGAGTGCGGAAGCCTCCTCCTACGAGGCGTCCGCCAGGTCCCGCACCGCCTCGGCCATGGCGCGCACCCGGTCGGCATCGGCGGCGTTGGTGGAGTCGCCGTCGAGGGCGGTGGCGAGACCGGTCAGGAGGTCCCTCCGCTCGGCGCCCGAAGCGGCCTCGGCCGCATCGAGGACCGCGGCGATCTCGGCGGTGCGCTCGGCGGGGAGTCCCTCATTTCGCACGAGCTGGTCCAGGTAGGACCGCACCACCGGGAAGGCGGCGGGCCAGACGAGCATGGGCTGACTCTGCGGGTTGTACTCCACCATCTGCACGAGCTTCGCCGCCTCGAGCTCATTCTCGGAAATGTGCTCGCTGGGCAGGAGCTCCAGCACATCGAGTCCCCGCGAGAGCTCCGACGAGTAGATGTAGCCATTGTACCAGTAGGCACCCCACGAACCCCCTACCACGAGGTTCTCGGCATCGATGGGTCCCCGGTCATGGAAGGCGATCTCCACCGGATCGGTGGGGTCGGTGAAGTCGAAGACATTCACACCGCCCTGGTACCACCCCTGAACCATGATGTCACGCCCGGGCACCGGGATCAGCCCGCCATTGTGCGAGACGCAGTTCTCGGTGTCGGTCTGGGCCGCCGGCATCTTGAAGTAGGAGTGCTGGGTGAACTCCCCATTCTCGCCGATCCCCAGGATCGTGTTTCCACCGAGTTCGAAGGGGTCGTCGGCACGACAGCGGGGCTGGGTCCCGCCCCCCCACTCGTCGGTGAAGACCACCGTCGAGCCCTCGTTGTTGAAGACCGCGGTGTGCCAGAGGGAGAAGTTTTCGTCGGAGAGGGCGTCCAGGCGCACCGGGTTCGCCGGGTCCGAGGCGTCGAGGAGGATTCCATAGCTCCCGCACGCCCCCGCCACCAGGTTCAGCTCCGGGTAGGCGGTGAGGTCGTGGCACCCGGAGGGCCCGCCCCGGGTCCCCACCGGCTGGAGTCCCTCGAAGATCCGTCCGTACCCGATGACCTCCGAGGCCTCGGGGTCATCGAGGGGGACCCGGATGATGTCCACCCGGAACTGCGAGGTGTTGGGGTTCTCCTCCACCGTGCCTCCCTCGCACTCGGGGTAGAGGTCGGTGTCCCGCGGACGCGCCGAGCCGCCCACATAGATGTAGAGGACATTGTCGTCGTGGGGATCGGGCACCAGGGTGTGGGTATGCGATCCGCGGCACGTCTGGACATTCTTCACGAGGTTCGGGTTGCGGGGATCACTCACATCGAAGATCCGCACCCCGAGCATCTGGTCGGCCGGGTCCTCCACCCCTTCAGTCCCGCAGTCGATCCGCGACCGGCGGCTCTCGGCCGAAATGAAGAGGAGGTCCCCATAGATCGAGGGATCCCCCTGGTCGGTGGCGCAGACGGTGGTGTTCAGGAGTTCCGGTGTTTCGGGGTTCGAGACATCCCAGATCATGAAGCCCGAGAAATTCCCCTGGTAGACCAGATTGTCCCGGAAGGCCAGGTCCGAGTTGATGTAGGTGAGGCCCTCCGCGAAATCGAACTCCGGGGGCTTCGGCGTCAGCGAGACGAGCCGCATGTTGAGCGCCGCCTCTTCGGCCGTGTCTCCGGGGCCCGCCGCCAGACCGACCCGGGGGTCGTCGAGGGTCGCGGTCCGGCCCTCGGCATCGGCCTGCGCCTCGAGCGCCGAAGGGCCGAAGGTGAAGAGGAGAAGGGTGGCGAGGAGGATCGGGGCACACCAGGGTCGCCCGGGGGCGGTCGTCATCATTCGGTTCATCGGTCGTGACTCGGAGTTTGGGGGTCGATCTGAGCGAGCAGTCGCTCCATCACATGGATCTCGTCGAGCTGATCGCTGGCCACATCGGTGGCGAAGCGGAAGATCTCGGGTTCCTGTCCTGCGCGGGGGTCCTCGAAGAGCTCGTCCACCATCTGGACCGCGCCCACATGGTGGTCGATCATGAGTTCGAGGAAGAGCCGGTCGAATTCGTGTCCGCGGGCGGCGGCGAGCGCCTCGAACTGGGCGTCGGTCACCATCCCCGGCATCTGCATCTGGCGCCGCTGCTCCTCGTCGGGCACCACCTGTCCCCGCTCCTCGAGCCAGAGCTCCATCGTCCGGATCTCGTCGCGCTGGGAGATGTCGATACGCTGGGCCAGGAGGAGGAGGTCGCGGCCCGCCTCCCGCTCGGGCGCCATCCGGGCCATCCGGAGCGCCTGGTCGTGGTGTCCGATCATCATCTGCATGAAGTGGACATCGGTGGCGGTGTACCCGTCGCCCCCGGTGGCGGGGAGGTTCGGCATGACGTGGTCGTCGTGCCCGTGGTGGGCCTCCTGATCGCCGGGATCCGGGTGATGGGCGTGGTCGTCGTGGACATCGCCGGGCTCACCGGTGGCGGTGGCGGGCTCCGGCCCGAGGTCGTCCGCCGCCGGGTCCGAAGATGCACATCCGGTGGCCAGGAGGGCGGACGCGGCGAGTGCCAGGAAGGTGCGCAGGGTCATCGATCCTTTCAGGGATGGGAATGCGGGCGGGTTCTGTCGTACAGGCAGGAGGGCAACGTATCTCCTTCCCCGGCCTCTCGCCACCCTGGTGTCCTACTGCTGCCGCGCACGTGCCAGGACCACCGCCACGGCAATGGCCGCACCTGCGGCGAGCGCCGTCCCTGCCGGCCCCGAGGGACCGGGGAGCGATCCCGCCAGGAGCACGATCCCGCCCACCACCCCCGCCAGGAGCGCCATCGCCCCCGCCTCCAGGACCTCCCGGCGGATCTCGCCATCGAGGGGACGGTCCATCCGGAGGAGGCGCCCCAGGAGTTCGGCGGTGAGCACCACCCCCACCAGGAGGGGGAGGAGCAGAAGGGGCCGGGCCCCTCCGGGGGCGTAGAGGGTGCCGGCGGTGAGGAGGGTGCCGGTGACGATCTGGGCCACGATGGCCGGCGGGACCACGATGGCCCCGAGGGCCGCACCCAGGTGGAGGAGCGCCACCATGCCATGGAATTCGGGACCCCCGGCGGCCACCGCCCCGGCGGAGGTGAGGGTCGCCGCCACGATGGCTAGAAAGGCGAGACGGTGGCGGGCCGAGCCCGGCGGCTTCCGGCGGGCAACCTCGCTCATGACGCCCGCCCCGCAACGCCCCGGGTCCGGTCGATCCGTCGGCGAAGCGCCGAGATCGCCGGCCGGACCCCGTCGTCTCCCGAGACCAGGGCGGTGGGCACCCCGGCCCGCTCGAGCCGAGCCCTGCGGGCCGCCCGGTCTGCCCGGAAGAGCCGGAGGGCCGCGTCATCGATCCGGTCCCCCGTCGTGGGCGCGAAGTCGGTACGGTCGATGACGAGGGCCGCCGTCGTGTGTCCGGAGCGTCGATGCTTCAGGAGGGCCGGGATCATGGGGTCGGCCGCCAGCGTCGTCACCCCGATGACGAGGGCGTCGGAGGGGACCTGGGCACGGCCCCGGTGGGGCGCTCTGCGGACCCGGTCCTCCACGGCCCCTCCCACACCGAGGAGCTCGTCGAGGATCATCCAGCGGGCGCGCCGCCCTCCCCCCGGGGGGATCCATGCCGCCGTGACCCCGTGGGCCAGGATCCCCACCCGGTCCTGGGCCCGCAGATGCGACGACGCCACCGCCCACGCCGCCCGCGCCGAGCGGGCGAGGGCCTGCGATTCCGCGGGGTCGTCGGTGTGGAAGGCATCGAGCAGGAGGAGGACGGTGCCGGTCCGCTCCGGATGGTGCACGATCACCCACGGCTCGCCCAGCCGGGCCGAGGTCCCCCACGAGAGGTCGCGCATCCGGTCGCCGGGCTGGTAGGGCCGGAGTTCGGCAAAGTCGGTCCCATGCCCCCGCAGCCGCGAGAGGTGCATCCCGGCAACGGCGCGGGGCTCGTCCGGAGGAAGGAGGCGGTCGAGCCGAAGGGGGCCGGGGAGCACCCGGAGCCTCGGGGCGTCGGCGAGCCGGGCCTCCCAGAAGAGGAGACTGCCGGGACGGCGGACCCGGACCCAGAGGCCCCCGAGCTCGTGCTCCCCCCACGACCCGGCATGGAGGCGGAAGGGAAGGGTCACCGGACCGGAGGTGGGGGGGAGGGACCACCCGATCCGGGACTTCGGGTGGATGGGGGTCACGCCCCGAAAGCCCGCCAGCCGCACATCCACCTCGGCGATCCCGACCCACGACACCTCGATGTGCCCCTCCACCACGTCCCCCTCGAGGACCCGAATCTGGCGGAGCTCCACCACGCCCCGAAGATCGACCGGGTCGCGCCCCACGAGTCCCACCGCGGCCAGGGCCAGGAGGGGTGCACCGAGGACCGCGAAGACCGGAAGACCTCCCGCGATGGCCACCACGAGGGCCCCGAAGCCCCCCACCAGGTAGCCCACGAGACGGGGGTCACTCTTCCACTGCCCGGCCCTCCGCGGCGGGGTGCTCACCGGGGATCGGGCACCGGCACCCGGTCGGTGGCGGCCCGGACGATGGCCTCGGGGTCGGCGCCCCGGGCCCATGCCTCGTCACTCAGGACCACCCGGTGGGCGAGGGCGGGCACCGTCATCCCGCGGATGTCGTCGGGGCCCACATGGTCGCGCCCGTCCAGGAGCGCGGCGGCCCGGGCGAGCTTCACCAGGGCGAGGGTCCCCCGGGGGCTCGACCCCACCGTGAGCTGGCTCTCGTCGCGGGTGGACCGCACCAGCCGCACGGCGTAGGCGAGGAGCCTGGGGTCCACATGGATCGCCTCCAGCGCGCCCTGGAGCTTTCGGAAGGTGTCGGCGTCGCAGACGGCCTCCAGCGTCACCTCGTCGGTGCGACGCTCCACCCGGTCGGCCAGGATCCGGATCTCGTCCTCCTCTCCCGGATAGCCCATGGGGGTCCGGAGGAGGAAGCGGTCGAGCTGCGCCTCGGGGAGCGGGTAGGTCCCCTCCGACTCGATGGGGTTCTGGGTGGCGATGACGAGGAAGGGGCGGGGGAGGGGGTGCGCGATGCCGTCGGCGGTCACCTGGCGCTCCTGCATCGCCTCGAGAAGCGCCGCCTGGGTCTTCGCCGGCGCCCGGTTCACCTCGTCGGCCAGGAGGAGGTGGGTGAAGACCGGTCCCGGCCGGAACTCCGGGGTCCGGGTGGCCAGGTCCAGCACCAGGGCCCCGGTGATGTCGGCGGGGAGGACGTCGGGGGTGAACTGGACCCTCGAGAAGTCGAGCCCTGCGACCCGGGCGATGGAGCGGGCTGCGAGGGTCTTCGCCAGCCCCGGAAGGTCATCCATGAGCACATGCCCATCGGCCAGGAGCCCCGCGAGGATCAGCTCGATCACCTCGCGCTTGCCCACCACCGCACGCGAGACCTCGTCGACGATCCGGTGTGCGAGAGCGGAGGCCTCGGCCATGGGGAGCGCTCCCTCCGGCGGCGAGGTGGGGGCGGAGGTCGGGGAGGGGTTGGAATCGGGCATGCCGTGGCTAGCCTGGCTGAGGGGAATCCGGATCGATGGACTCGATCTCGTCCAGCACCTGGTGGACGACAGTCGCAACCTGGAGGGGGTTCGGGGGCCGGGCGCGGTACCATGGGGGCCGCGAACCGGGCTCGGCGGTGAGGATCGTCCGGGCCAGGGGGGAGAGGCGGGCACGGAGGCGCTCCCGGGCGATCTCTGCGTCTGGCCCCGGGGCATGGCTCTCGATGCCGGACTCGAGGGCGGCCCGGAGGAGGCGGAAGCTCTGCGGGGTGAGCCAGAGGCCGGGGGCGATGCGTTGCCGCGGCCGCTCCATTCCCCACCGGATTCGATCGATCTCGCCACGGACCCGTGGAGGGCGGCGGGCCCGGATCCCGTGATCGAAGGGGGAAAGGAGCCAGCCGGGCCCCGAACTCCACTCGGGCACACTCACCAGGAGGGCGTGGAGTCCGATTCCGGCGGCGAGGGTGACGGCGGCGAGCTGGGCTATGGTGAGGGCGTGCTCGGGCCGGACCATCACCATGACCCCGGCAAGGATCACGATGGAGGCGGCGAGCCGGCCGGGATGGAGGGTCATGGCGGTCATGGGGTCGCCTCCCCCTCGAGGTCGTGGAGCGCTTCGCGGAGGGCGTCCTCGGCGAGCCTTCGCTCGGCTTCGGTCACCGACCGCGTGCCGAACTCCGCCGCCACGTGGAGCTCCACCAGCTTCGCCGGGGGGTCGGCCTGGATCCGGAGGGCTTCCAGGACCCGATTCAGATGCTCGAAGGGCGCCTCGTGGGGGCGCCTCGCCCATCCGGGTCCGGCCCCGGCGAGGGCTTCGAGGAAGCGATGGTAGGAAGCGGTCACCTCGCTTCGGGCCCGGGCACTCTCCCCGTGCAACTCCTCGGCGGCCTGGGCGAGGGCGGCCACTCCCGCAGCGGTCATGGGGGCGTCGCGGTCGGCGGGGTCCTCGATGCTCCATTCGAGGCCCCGTCGGTCCGGGGGAGTGCGGCGGGCCAATCGGAGCGCCCAGAGGAAGGCGCCCAGGAGGAGGAGGACGATGAGGACATTGAGCGCGGGCCCCATGAAGTCGCGGTCGAAGCGGGCAGGCTCCTCGGCAGTCTGGCGCTCCACCTCGCGGGCCACCATGGGCCGGCGAGGGCCGTCTGCCTCCCCGGTGGCCAGAACCCCTCCCCGTCCCGCCAGCTCACCGGTGAGCCGTGGCCCTGAGGGCTCCACGAAGGTCGAGTCTTCCGGGGCGGCCACCGGCTCGGGCTCGAAGTCGAGGGCGAGGTGGGGTGCCATGGCGGCCACGAAGACCAGCGCGGTCATGATGCCCGCGGCGGTGAGGAGGGTCCGGGCGTCGGAACGGATTCTCCCCCGTTGCAGGAGGAGCGCGGCGAGACCCGCCACCGCCACCGCCGCGCCGACGATCCGGAGGGTGCCGAGCCCCTCCCGCTCCGACGGGGGCAGGA
>SLSF01000020.1 GCA_007130605.1 Gemmatimonadota bacterium
ATGGAGCCGACGACGACCCGTCCCTTCCCGGATCCGTCCGGTGGGCCCACCTCGTCCTGCTCATTCCGATGATCGCGCTCCTCCTGGGGCCCGCCGAGTCGGAGTCCCTGGTCTTCCTCTGGCTCCTGGGGCTCGTTCCGGTGGTCCTGGTGGCACGTCAGGGGGCCTGGCGAGACGTGGCGGTCTCGGTGGCCGTGGTCGTCACGCTGATCTTCGTAACCCACATCCTCCTGGGGGCCCTGGGGAGGCCCCTCTCGCCACTTCTTCCCGTGACCCTCCTGACCCTGCTCGCCACATCGGCGGCCATCGGCTGGCTCTCGGAGGGCATCGACCGTTCGCGGGAGGACGACGATGCCGACGCACTCACCGACCGGGAGACTGGACTCCCCAACCGCCGCCACGCCCGGGTCTTCCTCGAGACCATGTTCGGTGCCGCCGAACGGGGCCGGCCGGTGACGGTGGTCCTCTTCGACCTGGACCGCCTCCACCGCTACACCCAGCGGCACGGTCCCCGGGCGAGCGCCGGCGCCGTGCTTCGCTTTGCGGAGCTTCTGGCGGCGAGCACCCGCCGGATGAATCTCTCGGCCCGGCTGGGAGACGAGGAGTTCATCTCGATCCTCTCGGGATCCGACGAGGAGGGGGCCCGGGCCTTCGCGGACCGGGTCCGTGAAAGCTTCCAGGCGATGCACCTGGAACAGGGAAGCCTCACCGTCTCGGCAGGCGTGGCGTCGTACCACCCGAGCATGCGCTCTCCCCAGGAGCTGGTGGCGGCGGCCGACCTGGCGCTCTACCGCGCCAAGGAGGAGGGAAGGAACCGGGTCCGGGTCTTCGGTCGCGACATCGGTTCGGAGGAGATCCGTGCCGCCCTTCGGGAATCGGCCCGGACTGCCGATGCTGACCGAGACGAGCCTCCATACGGAGACGATCCCGCCCGTATCGGCCGGCGACCCCCTCCCGCGGAACTCCTCCCCAGTGGAGTGGGAAACTTCGGGAGCGAGCGCAGCCTCCTCCTGGTGGAGCACGGGTCCCGGCTCGAGGAAGCCATGGGAGGGTACCTGCGGCAGGAGGGCTTCGCGGTGACCTCGGCCCCCGACGCCTCGAGCGCCATCCAGGCGCTCGGGACCGAGTTTGACCTGGTGATCACCGACCTCCACCTCCCGGGACTCTCGGGGACCGAACTGGTCCGCGCCGTCAAGTCCCGGTGGCCCGCCACCCAGGTCCTGGTGGTGACCGAGGCCGGTGATGCCCGTACGGCGGCCGACGCCCTCCACGCCGGTGGCGACCGCTTCCTCCACCCCCCCCTCAAGCTTCCGGAGGTCCAGGCCCAGCTCGTGGACTGCCTGGCGCGGAGAGATCGCCTCCGGGCGGAGCATCGGCGCCGCCACCAGTTCTCGAAAGCGTCACTGGAGAAGACCGACGAGAGCCGACAACTGGTCATCGACGGACTCCTCGCACTCGCCCGGGCCGCCGAGTACCACGACCCCTACAGCCGAGACCACGCCCACCGGGTCGCCGGATACTCGCTGGCGATCCACGACGCCCTGAAGGAGGAGCGGAAGGAGGAGATCGATCCCGAGCTCCTCAAGCTGGCCTGTCTCGTCCACAACATCGGGATGCTCGAGGTGCCCGAGGCGATCCTGGTGAAAGATGGACCGCTGACTCCCGAGGAGTTCGAACGGGTCCGGAAACACCCCGAGACCGGGCGGGCGATCCTGGAACCGGTCCTGGGTGATGACCTCATCATCTCGGTAGCCGGATGGCACCACGAGCGATGGGATGGATCCGGCTACCCCGACGGTCTCGCAGGGGCAGCCATCCCCCTGGCCGCCCGGATCGTGGCGCTCGCCGATGCCCTGAACGCAATGACCACCCGGAGAGCCTACCGGGAGCCCCTCTTATGGGAAGATGCGGTCCGCCAGGTCCGGGACCGGGCGGGTACCCATTTCGATCCGGGTCTCATCGAGCCCTTCAATCGGGCCCTTCCGGCCCTTCACAAGCAGTATCTGGCGACGAAGGACGAGGAGACGTCGCCAGAGGGGGATTCCACTCCGAAAGGATCCGGATGAAGGTGCCCCCGACATCGGGATCGAAGGCTCCACCGAGGCCCGACTGAATGAAGGCGAGGGCCCGGGGATGGTCCCAGCCGGGGCTGTAGGGGCGGTCCGCGCGCAGCGCCGCGTAGGTCGAAGTCAGATGGACGATGCGGGATGCCGGGTGGGGCTCTCGCAGATGGGCCCGTTTCGGATACCCACCGCCATCGAAGCGGAGGTGGTGCTCCCACGCCACGATGGCGGGGACCACGAGGGGCACCCCGCTCTTCATGAGCATGCGGGCGCCCTCCCGCGGGTGGTCCTCGATGATCTCCCGCTCCGTCCCCTCCAGCCGACGTTCGGCGTGGATGAGTCGGTTCGAGATCCGGCTCATCCCAATATCGTGGAGGAGTCCGGCGAGTCCGATTTCCCAGGCCTCGCGGGCACTGTACCCCCGCTCATCCGCCACCATCATGGCCAGTAGCGCGGTGTTGGTGGCATGGGTGGCCGGGTAGTCCTCGGGTGTCCGGGGCTGGAAGAGGCGGAGGATGGAACGGGGACGCTGATCCAGACCCGTGGCCAGAACCCGCACCAGCGCCTCTGCCTCCACGTGCGGGAGGGAAGCGCCCTGGGCCACCCGGTCATGGATCCAGGCGGCCGCCTCCACTTCCCGTTCGTCGGGGAAGGGTTCCAAGGACGACCCGGAAGTGATGGGGGCGTCGCCTCCCGCCCCTTCCACCCCGGCGTCCACCTCTCCCTCCTCACCCCCTTGCGGGAGGAGGGTCACGTCGAAGGCACCCCATCGATCCGGCTCCGAACGGACGTCCCGGATCACCTCTCCGGCCAGGGCGGCTTCCAGGTCGACGATGAAGTTCTCGAGTTGCGCCTGCGACACCGGACGAGCCAGCTGAATTCCACCGATACCACCCGAGTTGAGGCGGGCGATCCATGGCCAGCCCCGGAGGGCCCACAGGGGCTCGTTCTCGAGAATCACCTCGTCGGCTCGAAAGTGAATGCGAAGCCGATCCCCCGTGAGTCCCCCGGCGGCGCGAGCCTCTTCGAACGCGGCATCGAGGGCCTCGGAGACCTCCCGGATCCGGAGATCCCATTCCGGACTTCCACCCGGGGCGCCGGATCGGAAGGCCACGGCACCCATCAACCGCTCCAGGAGGGTCACAGCACGCTTCATGGGCGTCCTCCAGGGGACCCCGACGCCGCGCTGCGGACCCTGGGATCGGAGGAGCCTTCGGCGCGCTCCAGGATCGGGGCCGCCACAGGATCGTCCCCCCAGCGCTCCCTCAGGGAGACGAGGGCGGCGAGGACCGCCGGTCCGGCGGGAGCGATACGCATCTCATCCCCCTCCCCCTCCCCTTCCACGGCGGCCGCCATGAGGGCGTCGCGCGCCTCCGGACGACCCGAGAACCCCAGGGCACGGGCCGCCAGAGAAGAGAGTTCGGGAAAGACCGGATCCCGGAGCCCCTTCTCGATGAGCGTGGACACCACGGCATCGGGTACGCCGTCCTGAAGTTCCAGGAGGGTCATGCGCACGATCCGCTCATCGGAGTCGGCCAGGCCCAATCGGAGCGCCTCGTCGCGGGCACCCGGAACCCGGAGCGCCAGCGGGAGAGCCTCCCGGCGCACTCGCGCGTCGTCATGGGCCAGGTGCTGAAGGGGGGAGAAGCCCGCCGGAAGGGTCGGCATCCGGAGGAGGAGTGCAAGCATGTTTCTCTGGACGAACCAGGGAGGATCTTCCAGGTAGTTCATGACGGTCGCCGAGACCCGATCCCCCATGGCCGTGAGCCGGTCGAAGATCTTGCGTCGGATGGTCCGGGACTCGGATCCGGCGAGCCGGTCGAAGAGGGGGTCGAGGGCCCGGTCCCCGAGGCGGTCCACCATGGCGGCGAGCCCGGCCTCATCGACATCGTCTCCAGAGAGGAGGATCCGGAGGTTGTCGGGTTCCACCAGAAAGTCCTCGATCTCCCGTGCCACTCGGGATTCCGCCGGAGCCCCGTCGGCAAGTTCGAAGGCCCGGGCCACGTCACCGGAGCGCAGCAGTCGACGGAGGGCCACTTCGAGGACGGCCCCTCCCCGGTCCACCTCGAGGGCGATCTCGAGAACTCGATTCGCCTCTTCGAGGGAGAGGGGTCGGTCCATCGGAGGACTGGTTGCGCCCGCCGTGTCGGAGGGGCTTGCCCGCCACGCACCCGGCGGCGCCCCCGGCGCATCCTGACCCCGTGCCGAGATCACCCGACGCTCCAGGACCCTGCGGATGGCCGACGAGGCCTCGATGGCGGGAGCCCCGCGGCTCTCGCCGGCGAGTTCAGCCAGCCGGGCCAGGAGGGCGGGAAGACTCTCGGAGAGGGCGGGATGTTCGGCCTCCGCCATCGCTTCGGCGATTCGCGCCACCACTCCGGGAGCGAGTTCGGACCGGCTCAGGACCACCAGGAGTCGCTGGGAAGGTCGGGTCTCGCCGTCGGTGGCGGTGCGGTCCGCGAGGGAAATCAGCCGGGAGAGGGTCTCCCGGGGGAAAGCGAGGATCGTCGACTCGAAGTCCTTTCGCGCCCGCTCGGCCTCGGGGCCTCGATCCCATCCCAGGTCATCGAGGAGGCGAACCATGTGCCCGACGGTCTCCAGCGCGGCCCTCTCATCTGCTGACTGCGCTCCCTCCGCCTCCCGGGCGTCCTCAAGTCTTTCCTCCAGGGCCTGCCAGACCTCGATGGCCGGGCGGCCGGCGGCGGTGGTGGTGAACTCGGTGGCGTTCGGGAAGTCGTACCCCAGCGGCTGAAGGAGCGCATGCTCCCAGCTCGGACGTTCCTGGACCGGGAGGAGCCCCAGCGCAGACTCGGGGTGCTGTGGGTCCCGCGAGAGGGAGTCCAGGACCCCGCCCATCTCCTCGACGGTGACGCCCTTGCGGAAGACGAGCGACCCGAGGCGGTGCTCCTCCATCCGTCTCGCGAGATCGCCGAGGAGGCGATTCTCGGGATCGGAGACCACCTGGTCGACGATGAGCCGTCCTCCACGGGCCGCCACTGCCAGGGCGCCCCGGTCCTGGAGCACCCGGCTCACCTCCCGCACGGCCGACTCCAGCGTGCTTCTCAGGGACGGGTGGTTCGAGGGGTACATGGCATAGCGGTGGGCCGCCAGGGCCAGCGACACCAGGAAATCGCCGACACCCCTGGGAAACTCGGCGGACGCATCCCCCGGAATCTCCCGACCACTCATGGTCCCTCCTCCGGGTTCGGAAACGGTCGGGGTTTGAGGCCGAGTTCGCTGCGCATCGATGGGTCCGGGGTGCCGATGGACGAGGCGTAAACAAATGTAGTCGCTGCTGAATCTCGGGCTTCGAGCTCGATTTCGCCAGTACCCCGCGGAACTCCCCCGGCCCTCACCCCACCTCACCCGCCAGGATCGGACGGGAAGGATGGCGAAGGAGGGAGCCTCCCGTACTCCATCCGATGACCAGGGTCAGGAGGAGGAGGAAGGCCCCGAGGCCGAGGAGCTGAAGGCCGGGAATCACCAGGGCCACACCGAAGCCCCAGTGAAGGAGCGCACCCCCTCCGGCGATCCCGGTGACGATGCCGAGGGCCGCCGAGGTAAAGCCGAGAACGGCATACTCCACCAGCATCCCTCCTCGCACCGTGCCGGCACCGGCCCCCAGGACCCGGAGGAGTGCGTACTCCCGCCGACGGGCCTCGCGGCTCTGGAGGAGGGTCGCCGCCATGACCAGGATGCCCCCGAAGAGGGCGAAGAGTGCCATCGCCCCCAGGAGGCCGGCCAGTTGCGCCGAAATTCGTGCCAGAGTGTCCCGGAGGGTCGCCAGCTCGAGGAAGGAGACATTGGGGTAGGCGTCGAGGAGCGCTTCACGGAGCCCCGCGCCGTCCTCCTCGACCCGCCCCCGGGCGAGTCCGATCCAGGTGGTGGGCGCCCCGTCGAGGGCCCCCGGTTCGAAGACGACGAAGAAGTTGGGCTGAAATCGGCCCCAGTCGACCCGACGAAGGCTCGTCACCACCGAGGGGACCCGGCGTCCCTGAACATCCCAGACCACCCGACTTCCGATCTCGAGCCCCAGGTCGCCCGCCAGCCCCTCGTCGACGGAGATCCGCACGACCCCCTCCCCCGGATCGCTCGACGTTTCCTCCCACCACGCCCCGGAGACGAGCACCTCGCCCTCGCGCAGGTCGGGGGTACTCGTGTTCCGATAGAGCCGACGGAGGGTCCACCCCGGGATCTCCCCCTCGTCGGCCAGAACATCGACGTCGCGACCGTCGATCTCGACGATCCGTCCGGGCACGATGGGAAGGAGCTCCGGGCGCGCACCCTCAGCCTGCAGGAGCGCCTCCACCCCCTCCCGCTGGTCATCCTGGATGTCGAAGAGGAGGAGCGACGGCACGTCGTCGTCCATCTCGAATTCCAGCCATTCGCCCAGGCCCCCGGCCACCACCAGGAGGGCGGCGATGAGAAAGGTGCCGAAGCCGAGAGAGGTCACCATGAGCCCGGTCCGGTTCCCCGGGCGGAAGAGACCGGAGATCCCCTGGCGGATGGGGTGGGGCGCGGCATCGGGAACGATGGACCGGAGGAGCCGAACCAGGAGGTGCGATGCCCCGAAGAGGACGAGGAGCACCGCTCCGATCCCCCCGGTGAGCACCAGGCCCTGCCCCCACCCACCGGTCTGGACCGCCGCGAGGAGGACCATCAGGAAGAGGACCGCGCTCCCGGCGGCGAGGCGGGCATGCCCCCGTCTCCCCTCCCCTGGCTCCACTTCGATCCGGAGGGCCGCCAGGGGAGAGATCTCCCGCACCCGGAGGAGGGAGGGGAGGGCAAAGAGGATGGCGATTCCCGTTCCCACCCCGAGCCCCAGGGCGATGGACCCCGGGTGGAGAGCGGGTTCGAAGGTGACGGGGAGCACACCCTCCAGGAGTCCGGGAAGGGAGAACTGGAGCGCCACCCCCAGACCGGTTCCCAGGAGGGCACCTCCGGCGCCCACCACCCCGGCCTGGAGAAGATAGCCGGCCAGGAGCGCCCCCTGCCCCGCCCCCAGGCATCGGAGGACCGCGATCCCGATCCGCTCGGCCTCCACATGGGCATGGACCGCGCTCGCCACCCCCGCCCCACCCAGGAGGAGCGCCATGAAGCCCACCAGTCCCAGGAAGCGAGCCAGGGCCGTGAACCCCTCGGCGACGGCCTGGGCCTGCTCGTCGGCGGTGCGCACCGTGGGGCCCTCGGGACCGCCCCCCGAGAGCCGGCTCTCGAGGGCGGCGGCCACCACGGGAACGGAGGCACCTTCCGCCAGGGTCAGGTGCGCCCGGTAGCGGGCCAGACTCCCTTCATGGAGGAGGTCCGCCTCCTGGAGGGCCTCCAGTCCCATGAAGACCGGTGGGCCCACCAGGGTCCGGAGGCCCGGGTCGATGGGCATGCCCGTCACCGTGCCCAGCACCTCGAAGCTCCGGCCCCCGATCCGGAGGGAGTCCCCGGCCTCGACCCCGAGACCGCGGAAGGTGGGAGCTTCTCCCAGGAGCCCCTCCCCGGCACGGAAACGGCCCAGGGTCTCGGGATTTTCGGTCACCGGTTCGCCTGCGCTCGGGAAGGCGTTGTCGATGGCGTAGAGCTGGAGGAGACGGGCGGTGGCGCCGTCGGGGGTGGAGACCATGGTGCCCAGCGAGATCGATCGCGACACCCGGGCCCCCTGGGACTCCAGGGTATCGAGGAGCGCCTCCACCTCGGGGCCCAGGGGAGCGGGAGCCTCCACCCGGATGTCTCCCCCCAGGAGGGTGCGGGCCTCCGCCGATGCCCCCCTCGCCGCATCGGCCTGGAAGGCGTGGATCCCGGTGAGCGCCCCGATCCCCAGCGCCACCGCCAGCATGGCGCCCCCCAGCCGGAGGAATCCCTTCCGGGACTGGCGGAAGGCGATCAGGAAGGGGACATCGGCTCTCATCCGGCCCCGTCCTCCCGCCGGATCCTCCCGTCGTCCATCCGGAAGTGGAGGTCGGCCCGGTCGGCCAGTTCGGAGTCATGGGTCACCAGGACCAGGGTGGTGCCGGACTCCCGGTTCAATGCCTGGAGGAGGTCGATGACCCGCTCCCCGGTCCGGCGATCGAGGTTTCCTGTGGGCTCGTCGGCGAAGAGGAGCCGGGGCCCGATGGAGAAGGCCCGGGCCAGGGCGACCCGCTGCTTTTCCCCACCGGAGAGCTGGGCGGGATGGTGGTCGGCCCGGTCGGCCAGGCCCACCCGGTCGAGGAGTTCCAGCGCCCGCTCCCGGATCCGCCCCATGGCGCGCGCCTCCCGATCGGGGTGGATCTCCATGGGCACCTGGACATTCTGCCGGGCGGTGAGCGCAGGGAGGAGATGGAAGTCCTGGAAGACGAAGCCGATGTGCCGGGCACGAAACCTCGCCCGGGCCTCCTCGGTAGAGGAAGTGATCTCGGTGTCCCCCAGATGGATCCGTCCCGCCGTCGGTCGGTCGAGACCGGCCATGAGCCCCAGGAGCGTCGTCTTGCCCGAACCCGAAGGCCCCACGATGGCCGCCATCCGTTCGGAGGGGACCTCCAGGTCGATCCCCCGCAGGACGGGAAGGACCCTCCCGCCCGACCGGTACTCCCGTTCGACTCCTTCCACCGTGATGCGCATCCCCTCGCTCCTCTCCCCGGTCGTCGCCGGACTCCTGGTGGCCCTCGTCGTCGCCTGCGGTGGCGACGCGCCCGGTCCGGAAGGGTCCACCGCGACCCCGGACACCGTCGTGTCCGCCCCCGGCCTCCCGGAGGGTGAACCCCCTGCCGAGGGGGAAGGGTCCGCCCTGGTCATCGTACTTGGGACCAGTCTTACCGAGGGGTACGGGCTCGACCGACCCGGCGCCCAGGCTTGGCCGGCCCGACTGGAGGCCCTGGCCGAGGCGGAGGGGGTCCGGCTCGAGATCCGAAATGCCGGACTCAGCGGAGAGACCAGCGCGGGGGCCCTTCGGCGGGTGGACTGGGTCGTCGACACCCCACCCGAGATCTTCATCCTCGAGACCGGGGCCAACGACGGGCTCCGGGGACTCGCCCCCCAGGCCCTCGAGGCGAACCTGGATTCGATCTTTGCCCGGGTGACCGACCGTGCGCCCGATGCCATGCTGGTGCTGGCGGGGATGGAGGCGCCGCCGAATCTGGGAGCCTCCTACGTCGAGGCGTTCCGGGCCGTCTTCTCCCGGGTGGCGGAGCGGTGGGACGCGGTCCTCGTCCCCTTCCTCCTGGAGGGGGTCGCCGGGGTTCCCGCCCTGAACCAGGCCGATGGCATCCATCCCACCGAGGAAGGGCATGACATCATGGCCGAGACGGTCTGGGAGGTCCTCGAACCCCGGCTGACGAGGCGGTAGACGGTCCGGCACGAGACCCCTACATTCCCTCGCCCACCGCTTTCCCCGAACACCGGATCACACCGTGCGCCCCCTCAAGCTCGCCGCCATCGCCACCGGTACCATCGGCGCCCTCCTCATCGGCTTTCTCGTCATCGGTTTCCTGATGCCCGCCGAGTGGGAGGCCGAGTACGCCGCCGAAATCGAGGCGTCTCCCGAGCGTGTCTTCGCCCACCTGGCCTCGGCCGCCGCGTGGGAGGAGTGGACGCCCTCGCCCGACAGTGGTGTGGAGGTCTTCGGCCCGGAGGAGGGAGAGGGATCGGGACGGCGGTGGGACGACACCGGGTACGGTCAGGGGGAGTTCGTCATCACCCGGAGTGATCCACCCCGAATGCTGGAGTACCGGGTGGAGGTGGAGGGCGGGTCCATCGTCATCGAGGGCCGGATGACCCTCGAGGCCGTCGGTAGCGGAACCCGGGTTCACTGGACCGAGTCGGGAGACTTCGGCCGGAACCCCCTCCTCGGCTACATGGCGGGGCAGATGGGAGAACTCCAGGGCGCACAGCTGGAGGCGTCGCTGGCCTCCCTCCGTCGGCTGGTGGAAGCGGGGGTCCTCCTGGAAGAAGGCCCCGACGACGACGGCTGACCCCCGTCCCCCGAATCCGGGGGCCCGGGACCTACTGCTGCAGCTTCGCCCGACTCATCTCCAGGAGCTCGGCGTTCGTCTTCGTCCGTTTCATCACCCCGAGCAGTTCCGTCATGGCGTCGGCAGGGTTGCTCGACGAGACCTGGCGGCGGAAGGCCCTGGACAGCATGAGGGCATCTTCGCTCAGGAGGAGCTCCTCGCGACGGGTCGCCGACTGCACCAGGTCGATGGCGGGGAAGACTCGGCGATCCGAGAGGTCTCGAGAGAGGACGATCTCGCTGTTTCCGGTCCCCTTGAACTCCTCGAAGATCACCTGGTCCATTCGGGAGCCGGTATCCACCAGGGCGGTGGCCACGATGGTGAGCGATCCCCCACCCCGGACTTTCAGGGCACTTCCCAGGAGCCGCTTGGGCCGCTCGAGGGCGGTGGCGTCGAGTCCGCCGGAAAGGGTCCGGCCACTCCCGTCCTCCGAGGTGTTGTAGGCCCGAGCCATCCGGGTGATGGAGTCCAGGATGATCACCACGTCCTCGCCCATCTCCACACGCCGTCGGGCGCGCTCGATGGTGATTTCGGCCAGTGCCACATGGCGGTCCGCCGGGAAGTCGAAGGACGACGCGATGACTTCTCCGAAGCCACACATCTCCATCTCGGTGATCTCCTCCGGGCGCTCGTCCACAAGGAGGATGAAGAGGGTGCACTCGGGATGGTTCCGGTCGATGCCCTCGGCAATCCGCTGGAGGATCGTCGTCTTCCCCACCTTGGCCGGGGCGACGATCATGGCGCGCTGCCCCTTGCCCAGGGGGCAGAAGAGGTCGACGACCCGATTCGTGTAGTCGGGATTGCCGTGATGGTCCCGCACATCGCACTCGAGGCGGAGCTGCTCGTCGGGGTGCATGGCGCTCAGGCGGTCGAAGTCGGGGCGACCACGCGCCTCGTCCGGTGGGCGGCCATTGACCTTCTCGAGCCGCTGGAGCGGAGGCGCTTTCCCACTTTTGGGGCGCCCGCCCACCGTGCCCGACAGGTCATCACCGGTTCGAAGTCCGAACCGGTTGATGAGCTTGCCGCTCACATAGATGTCATCGTTCGACGGGAGATACCCCGCATGCTTGCGTCGGATAAAACCCGAGCCACTGGAGAGTACCTCCAGCACACCCAGAAACTGTTCGTCAGTCACGGTACCTTGGGAAGGGTGGATCCGTGGAGAAAGGCGGATCCCGGAACCGAAACTCCGGGCCTGCGCCGGGAACCCCGAGGAACGGGTGGGGTTCCGAAAAAGGGACGCTACAGCGTAGTACCCTTTTGCCGTCCTGACAAGGGATGGGTCGGTTTTTCATTCCCGCGGAGTGGAGGCGGAGTGGGTCCGTTCGCCAATTCTTCACCCGGAGTGAGGGGGCCTGGAAAGCCCAGTCCCCCCTCCCATGTCCTCGCACGGGGACGGCCGCTGTCCTCGTTCGACCACAGCCGCCGCCTCGTGGCAGGGGTCGGGAACCCCTTTGTCCGCTGGGACCGGGGGGATCAGGGAGCCGGGAGCCCCGGCACGCCCCGTGCAGTACAGTGGTCAGGGGGAAACCGTCAGCGCCGTTGAGCTTCAGCCGGAGTTGGACCATGAGATCGCACCCGCGCCACCGAGGACTCCTCACCGCCATGGTCGGGGCCCTCGGCCTGCTTCTCCTCCTTCCCCCTCCCGCGGAGCCACAGAGCTTCGCCGTGTCTCTCTGGGATGTGCCCGCCGCACCCCCCGCCCATGCGGTGTGGGATGGCGTTCACCTGGGGATGAATGTGGCGGCCTCCTCCCGCGCCGGAGTCCAGGTCGGCGCATCGGCGTATGGGAGTTCCGGCAGCCACCTCTCCGCGTCGTACGCTTCGTACGGAGGGGGCAGCGGGGCGTACGTGGGTTTCGGCTGGACGTCGGGCATCCATGCCTGGCAGTCGCTCCGGTGCTACGACACCTGGTATGACCCCTGGGGCTGGTACTACCCCTATTGTGACTGGGGATGGCATGCGTATCGTCCGCCCCCCGTCTGGTGGGCCCCACCGGTCTATGCCCCCGTCTACCGCTCGGGCTTCGCCTTTTCCATCCACTTCGGGCGGAGCTGGAGATCACCCGTCTACTACAACCCCTGGTACATGGACCCCTGGTACGGCTCGTACCATCCGGGGCTGGCATGGGGTCATCGGTACCGGGGACCGCGGCACATCCACCACCACCACTACCAAACCATCTACGTCCACAATCCCCCCCGCTGGATCGTGCGCCCGCCCACCCGCACGGCGGCCGACGGATGGCGTCCGGTGAGAGGTGGAGTGGTCGGTCCCTTCAAGGAGGATCCCCGTGGCGCCACCTCGGCCCCGGATCGCATCGCCGTGCCCCGTGGGACCGGTGCGGCCCCTGCCCCGGCCACCGGTGTCCGGACGGCCGTGCCGACAAGCGGCCAGGCGCCGTCGACCGGGGGACGTCCCGCCATCGAGCGCGGAACCGCCTCCACTGCAACCTCGACGGGACGAACCGCCGCGCCCCCGCCGGACCTGAGGACCCGCCCCCAGGCCGACACGCGCCCGGCCACGGGTCGGACCTCCGGCGACGGTCCTCCGACCACCGGAACGCCTGAGCGGGGCTCGCCCCCCGCCGCACCGGTCCCCAACCGGAATGCGCCCCCCCCGGCCGCCGGTGGTGGCTCCACCACCGAGCGGACCCCGCAGCCGCCGACCACCACCCGGATGCCGGAACGGGGCGGACCGCCGGCTTCCGCCACACCGAACCGCACGTCCACCGGAGGACCGCCAGCCGCCAACCGCACGCCGCCGGCAACCGACAATCGCACTCCGCCAGCGGCGCAGAACCGTACGCCTCCGGCGGCCGATCGCGGGGCGCCGAACCGTGCTCCCGACCCGCCTGCGGCGAACCGTGGCAACCCCGGCCAGGGTGCCCCTCCGGCGGCGAACCGGGCGCCGCAGACCCGGAGTGCGCCCCCGCCCACCAGTCGTACGCCGCCCGCGGCCAACCGTCCTCCCCCACCGGCAGCCCAGAACCGTACGCCTCCCGGGGCCAACCGCACACCCCCCGCCGCGAACAACCGGACGCCTCCGACGACCCAGAACCGCACGCCTCCGGCCGCCAACCGCGCGCCACCCAACCGGGGCACCCCTCCGGCGGCGAATCGGACTCCGCAGACCCGAAGCGCGCCCCCCGCGGCCAGCCGGACACCCCCGGCCACGAGCAACCGCACGCCTCCCGCGGCAAATCGCACACCTCCGGCCGCCCGGAACCGCACGCCGCCGGCGGCCCAGCGCACCCCACCCAACCGCTCCAACCCTCCTGCTGCATCGAGGGCGGGTGGGCCGCGGGGCGGGAGCTGAGCCCGGCGCGGGCCGCCAGCCCATGTAGCGTAAGCGCTACATCCCTCCCAATGAAGCGGGTCCTGGCAGCGTACGTGCTACGCGACGCTCCCGATGCAGGCGGTCGCTGGTAGCGTAAACGCCATGCGGGCACGAGAGGACGGTGGAGAGGACGGTGGAGCTTTCGGCGTTTCCGGGCTCTTTCCCCATTCGATTCTGGATGCGGCGTTCAGGACGGGGCTCCATCCGCGGAAGTTCGGTCCCGAGGTGGGACCGGGGTTTGGCTGTGGTTCCCTCCCAGTCCTTCCCGTTCCGAGTGACGGTTCTTGGCCGAGTGGGAAGGGCAGGGGCGTCGGGTTCGGAGGACGAAAATCCGGAAAACGCCGCGCTTTCGAAGGCGTTTTCCGGATTTTCGTCGATATTCGCAGAGGATCCGGGTTGGGCGGTGGCGACAGGAGGGCTCGTTCCGGATTTTCGTCGATATTCGCATAGAATCCGGAATGGGCAGCTTTTTTCGCTGCGTTTTCCGGATTTTCGTCCAGGGCGCGAAGACTTCCGCCCGGCACCGGAGGATGCTTGTACCGAATACGCTACGGACGCCCGCCCCCCTGTACCATCCTCCACTTCAGCGGAAGAGGATCCAGCAAACACTGTAGCGAAAACGCTATGTTCGAGGGCGTAGATGCGGATGGTTGTAGCGAAAACGCTACGTTCGAGGGCGGGGATGAAGATGGTTGTAGCGTACACGCCACACTCCGCATTCGTCACCCGTGATCCGGTCCGTGCCGAGGCACTACCAGTGCAATATGGGAAAGGAGCCCGTTTCCGCTACAAGATGGCCGGAGACGAGGGGGGCACTCCGGGGGCGCGGTGCAGAACGCTGAACGGAGGCCCTCCTTCGAGGTCGCTTCATCAAAGTGCACCGTGGAGGTGAGCCTTGATGAACGCGGCCTCCCGATCCCACTGCGCGTTCAGCGCAACGGTCTGCTGAGGGCGTACCCTGCTGCATGCGCCCCCTCGATGCCCCCTCCGGTCACGGTTCTGCACGCGCGCGGTGGTTCCCGGACGCTGCCGCGATGGCGCCAGGGCGTTCCCGGGGTTGATGCCAGGGCGTTGCCCCGCCGAGGTCGGGGCGGTGTCTGGGCGAGGCCGGGGCGGCGTCTCGGCGATGTCGGGGCGCTCCTGCCGCGAACCCGCCGCGTCTTACCCCACCGACAGCCCCCGCGTCATGGCAGCCAGGAGGGAGCCGTCCCGGACCCGCTCCCGGAGGGCGGTGAGGTCGGGCGAAGGGGAGCGATCATCGCCCAGCGGTGCCACCACCTCGCGGACCGCCCCGTGAAGTGCCTCCACACCCGGGCCACTCCGGAGCGGACGATGGAACTCCATGCCCTGCGACGCCGCCATGAGCTCGGCAGCCACCACGTACTCCAGGAGCTCCACCGCCCGCCGCGCCTTCCGGGCCGCCGCCATCCCCATGGAGACGTGGTCCTCCTGGTTCGCCGAGGTGGGAACCGAGTCGATGGAGGCCGGGGTGGCCAGCACCCGCATCTCCGCCAGGAGATCGACGACGGTCACCTGGAGGATCATGAAGCCGGAGTGGAGACCGGGATCGGGGCTCAGGAAGGCGGGAAGTCCCGAAAGATCTGGATTCAGGAGCCGCTCGAGCCTCCGCTCGCTCACCGAGGCCAGGTCCGCGACCCCGATGCAGAGGAGGTCGAGGGCCTGCGCCACCACCTGCGCATGGAAATTTCCCGCACTCACCACATGGCCACTCTCGGGAAAGATCAGGGGATTGTCGGTGACGGCATTGGTCTCGGTCTCCAGGACCTGGCCGATGAAGCCGAAGCTGGTGCGCGAGGCACCGTGAACCTGGGGCATGCACCGGAGGGAGTAGGCATCCTGGACCCGGGGATCCCCCTCGCGATGGGACTCCCGGATCTCCGAGGTGGCCAGAAGCTCCCGAAGCCGCCTGGCGGTCTCGATTTGTCCGGGCTGCCCCCGGATCTGGTGGACCTCGTCGCGAAAGGCGTCGGGCGTCCCCTTGAGGGCCTCGAGGGTCATGGCGCCGGCCCCTTCCAGGAGATCGAGGGCCCGCCGGGCCCTGCAGAAGGCCAGGAGGCCGAGGGCGGTCGTCGCCTGGGTCCCATTGATGAGAGCGAGCCCCTCCTTGGCACCGAGCTCCAGCGGGGTGAGGTCCTCCTCCTCGAGCACCTCGGCCGCAGGCCGGGTCTCTCCATCGGGCCCCCGGAAGGCCCCCTCCCCCATCAGGGGAAGCGCCATGTGCGCCAGGGGGGCCAGGTCCCCACTGGCACCGACGGACCCCGCCTCCGGCACCGCGGGATGGAGGCCCCGGTTCAGGAAGTCCAGGAGCCGCTCCACCACCTGGACCCGGATCCCCGAGTGTCCCCGGGCCAGGGCGTTGGCTCGCAGAAGGAGGAGGGTCCGCACCTCGGTGTCGTCCAGGAGCGCCCCCACCCCCGCCGCATGGCTCCGGAGGAGATTCCGCTGAAGGGCAGTTCGATCTTTCGGGGGGATCAGGACATCAGCGAGGCGCCCGAAGCCGGTGGTGACGCCATAGACCACCTCCCCACTCTCCGACTTCTCCTCCACCAGGGCACGGGAGGCCCTCATGGCCCGGATGGCGTCCTCCGAAAGCTCCACCTTCCGCCGGCCGAGGGCCACCGCTTCCACATGGGCGAGGGTCAGGGACTGGCCGTCGAGCACGAGCATGGAGATCCTGGGTCCGGGTACACGAACGGGCGATGCGGATCTTCCCATGGGAAGCCCCTCATCGCCCGCGTCTCCAGCCGGATCACATCACCCCGTGAGGGCCCATGTGCACGGCCTTCCAGGGAGACTGTCGAGAGAGGCGCCGGTCGGAATCGAACCGACGATGGAGGATTTGCAGTCCTCTGCCTTACCACTTGGCCACGGCGCCGAAAGCAAGGGGGAGGTCCGGCGATCACTCGCCCAACCTCCCCCATGCGGAAGAGCGGGAAACCGGACTCGAACCGGCGACCCCCACCTTGGCAAGGTGGTGCTCTACCAACTGAGCTATTCCCGCAAAAGGTGTGAGGAGAAACCGTGTGCTGCCTCCCTTCCGGCCCCCCGCTCAACGGAGAAAATTCTACCCGATGCCCGGGTTGGTGTCAAGGCACCGGGGCCGGGGAGTTCACTCCTACGGCACCCCCGGTTTATCTTTCCTTCGCGAGCCGCCCCCCATCTCCACAGACGAGACGCATGTCTCCCACCATTTCCAATTCCGTCCGCGCCTCCCTGCGCGCCCTCCTGCCCCTCGCGGTCCTCCTTCCCTTCGCCGGAACCGTGGAGGCCCAGACCGTCGAGGACCTCCTCATCCCCCGGGGTGCCATTCTCCTGGAGGTCCGGTCGAGCCACACGCAGGCCTCGCGGGTCTTCGATGGAGAGGGTGGACGCCATCGCTTCGCGCCCGAATTCCGCACTGCACCCTTCTCGCCTGCCACCTTTCCGGCACTCGAGGCCGAAGAGGACCGACTCCGCGCCCTCCTGGACAATCCGTCGGCGAGCCTCTCGCTGGGGCGTATCCATGGCCGTTTTCATGTGAATGAGCAGCACACCCCCTTCCGCGTGGGGTGGGGAGTCATCGACCGGGTGACGGTGGGCGCCACGGTGCCCTTCGTCCGTCGTCGGGTCACCTCGTCCCTCGACCTCCATCCCGAGGGCGCCAACAGCGGGATCAATCCCGCCCAGGGCCAGAGCGCCTCGGAGGTCGCCGCCTTCCGAAGCGAGGCCGCCGAGGCCCTCCAGGCCCTCCAGAGTTCGGTGGCGGCCACCTGCCAGGACCAGGGATCCGGTTCGGAGTCGTGTCTCCAGGGCCAGGAGACCCTGGACCGTCTCTCGGGCTTCGTGGACCTCCTGGGCTCCGCCTGGGACGACGCCCTCCTCTTTCCCCTGGAGGGATCCGGGGTGGGCGAGGCCCTTCGGGGGCGGTGGGCCGGCGCCCTGGACGACCTCTCCCAGTGGGGGGTGTCGGGCCCCGAGTCCATCCCTCTCGCCACGACGCGACTCTCCGGAAGCGCCCTCCGCTCCGACTTCGTCGACCCCCTCTGGGGGGGCGAGGGCTTCCCCACCAGCACCCCCGACTACAAGGCGGAACTCGGCGATGTGAAGCTTCACCTGGTGGTGGGTCTCATCGATATCCGGGCCGGGGGGAACCAGGAGCGGATCAGCCTGCGGAGCGCCGCCGAGCTCTCGATCCGCTTCCCCACCGGAGCCCCCGATTCCATGGCCCTCCTCACTCCACTGGAGCCCCCCCGAGGGTACGGTGGCGGTGGCGTGCGCCTGGTCACCGACCTCGTACTGGACGACCGGCTGGGGATCCTTTCGGAGGTGGAGCTGGAGAGCTACAGCGACCGGAGCTTCGTCCTCCTGGGAGCCGATCCTGCGAACCCCTGGAATCCCGACGCCGTGCGCCGGACCCTCGAGGGGGCCCCGGGTGACCGGACGCGGGTCCGGATCACACCCCGCTACATCCTCGTTCCCGGTCTCGCCCTCGGCGCCGGATGGGAATGGGATCGCGGGGGAGAGGGCCGCTGGAGCCCGGTGGAAGCCGACCTTGAGATCGACGATTCGGTGGTCCCGGGGATCCATCGTCACCGGGGATCGGTGGAACTCCGATTCGCCGGGTGGGACTCCCGCTTCGCCGGGCACCTCCCCTTCCCCATCGAACTCCTCGCCCGGGCGAGCCGGACCTTCTCCGGTTCTGCCGGGGCGCCCGACGACCGACGGATCGAGATCGGAGCCCGGGTCCTCCGGGGTGGGTGGTAGTCCCCTCAGCCCGAGTGCCGGCCCAGCAGCTCCCGCGCATGTTTCCGGGAGGTGTCCGACCCGGGCTCGCCATCGAGCATCCGGGCGATCTCGCGAACCCGTTCGTCTCCCTCCAGTCGGACCACATTGGAGGAGGCG
This sequence comes from Gemmatimonadota bacterium, assembly GCA_007130605.1. Classification (GTDB taxonomy): domain Bacteria; phylum Gemmatimonadota; class Gemmatimonadetes; order Longimicrobiales; family Gaopeijiaceae; genus SLBA01. The sequence continues at coordinate 18,284 of SLSF01000020.1, forward strand.
AGGCCCTCGCTCTCTCCCTTCTCCACCCGCAGGTGCCGGTCGCCCCACGCCGCCACCTGCGGCAGGTGGGTGATGACGAAGACCTGGTGGTGCCCGGCCACCTCGGCAAGCTTCTCCCCCACGCCGGCGGCGACCTGCCCCCCGATTCCGGCATCGACCTCGTCGAAGATCAGGGTGGGGACCCGGTCCACCCGGGCCAGGATCGCCTTGAGTGCCAGCATCACCCGTGACAGCTCCCCCCCAGAGGCGATGCGGGAGAGGGGTCGGGGCTCGAAGCCGGGATTCAGGGTGGCGACGAATTCGACCCGCTCCCCTCCCCCGGGACCCGGTTCATCGAGGGAGATGAACTCCACCCTGAAGATGGCACCGGGCATCCCCAGGTCCGGAAGGAGGGCGACCACCTCCTCCTCCAGCCGTGCCGCCGCCTCGCGCCGACGCTCCCCCAGCGCCTCTGCATGGCCCCGGAGACGTCCGATGGCCCGGTCGATCTCGTCATCGAGGGCTTCCGCCGAGAAGGAGGCGTTGTCGTACTCCTCCAGATCGGCCCGGAGCCGGGCTCCCGTGGCGATGACATCGGCCAGCTCCGGCCCGTACTTCCGCTTGAGACGGAAGAGGAGGTCGGCCCGCTTCCGGAGCGTCTCGGTCCGCCCCGGCGAGACCTCCACGCCGTCGGCATATCCCCCCAGGTCCCGGGCCGCCTCCACCACCTGATGGTAGAGGGAGTCCAGGAGTTCGGCCTGGGGCTCCAGGTCGGGGTCCAGGCGTGCCAGCTTCCGCGCCCGGTCCCGGGCCCGGGCCACCACCTCCGAGACCGATCCCTCTCCGGCATAGAGGGCCTGGTGGATGGATTCGGCGCCTCCGGCCAGCTCCTCGGCGTGCTCCAGCCGGGAGAGCTCCGCCTCCACCTTCGCATCTTCCCCCTGGGAGAGTTCCGCGCCCTCGATCTCTCCCACCTGGAAGCGAAGGAAGTCGGCCTGGGCCTCCAGCTCCCGCTTCCGGTGGGCGAGGGCCTCGCGGCGGGAACGGAGGGCGGCAAGGGCCTCGTACGCCTCCTGCACCTCGAGGGCATCGGCCTGGCATCCACCGAAGGCGTCGACGATCCGACGCTGCTCCTCCCGGTCCAGGAGGGTCTGGTGGTCATGCTGACCGTGGAGCTCCACCAGGAGCCGTCCGAAAGCCCCCACATTCCCCGCCGTGGTGGGTGATCCATTGATCCAGGCCCGGTTCCTCCCCTCGGCCTGCACCTCTCTCCGGAGGAGAACCCGGTCCCCCTCGTCCGGAAGCCCGGCAGCGTCCAGTTCCTCGGCGATGCGTCCTCGGAGTCCCGGGCGCCCCTCCAGGTCGAAGACCGCTTCCACCACGGCGCGCTCCGCACCGGCCCGGACCGTCTCCGATGACGCCCGTTCCCCCAGGAGGAGGGAGAGCGCTCCCACGATGATGGACTTGCCCGCACCGGTCTCCCCGGTGAGCACATTGAGCCCCCCTGCGAGTTCGAGGGAGACATCGCGGATCACCGCGAGATCGCGGATTCGGAGTTCAGCGAGCATGCTTTATCATCGCGGAAGCGCCGGGGCGGCCCGATGGCCGTTGGGGACCCGCCATCAGAGGGCCCAGTTCAGCTTCGTGCGCAGGGTGGCGAAGAAGGTCTGTCCGTCGAAGCGGATGAGGGAGACCGGCTCCGTCCCCCGGCAGACGACCACCCGGTCACCGGGCCCCAGGGGGAGCCCCACCTGTCCGTCGGCGGTGAGGACCAGCTCCTCCACCCGGTCCACCGCCTTGATGGTGAGAATGCCATCGGAGGGGAGGACCAGGGGACGCATGGCCAGGGTGTGGGCCGAGATGGGGGTCACCGCGATGCACTCCATGGAGGGGGCGATGACCGGCCCCCCGGCCGAGAGGGAGTAGGCAGTGGATCCGGTGGGGGTGGCCACGATGACCCCGTCCCCGGAAATGTGACCGATCTCGTCGCGGTGGATGCCCTCGCCCACGAAGAGGTCCAGGCGCACCACCCGTGCGACCCCTCCCTTGTGGACCACCAGGTCGTTCATGGCCCAGAAGGAGCCGCCATCGGAGCCGTCGGCCGCGATGACCTGCCCCTCGAGGGTGAAGCGACGGTCCAGGGTCGCCTCGCCCGAGCGAAGCCGCTTGAGCCCCTCCTCCACATCGGGGACCGCAAGCGAGGTGAGAAAACCCAGGTAGCCCAGGTTGATGCCCAGTATGGGCACGGGGAGTCCCGCCACCAGGCGGGCGGCCCTGAGGAGGGTGCCATCCCCTCCCAGGGTCACCAGGAGGTCGAGGGAACGGGCCCCCTCGGGGGTCAGGAGCTCGGTGTCGGCAGAGACGACCTCTGTCAGGGAGGGCTCCACCAGGAGGGTGGCGCCCACGGTTTCGGCGAAGTCGGCGACCATGGAAAGGACTGCCTGTACTTCGTCTCCCGTCGAACGGGCGACCACCCCGATCCGGTCCAGATCGGCGGCGAAGCGGGGAGGGGCCGGGGCGCCCTCCGTCCTCACACCGCCTCTCCGGACGGCCGGGTCGCCGGCCGACGGACCAGGGTACGCGCGCGACTGGCGATGCCCTGGGGGGTGAGTCCGATCTCCTCCAGAAGAATGCCCCGCGGGCCATGCTCGATGAAGCGGTCGGGAATCCCCATGGTCCCGAAGTGCTCCGGAACGGGGAGGCCCGGATCGTCATGGATCTCGCGGCCGATGTAGGCACCGAAGCCATTGACCACCGCACCCTCTTCCACCGTGAGCACCGCCGGGGTCTCGGCCAGGACCCGACCCAGGGTCGTGCGATCGTAGGGCTTCAGGAAGCGGCAATTCACCACCGTGGCCTCGATCCCGTCGGCAGAGAGCACTTCCGCCGCCTCCAGGCTGGGAAGGACCATGGTCCCCACCGCCAGGAGGGTGAGGTCGGATCCCTCACGGAGCACTTCCCAGCTCGCGTCCACCTCGGGGATGTCGGCAAGGGCCGGCACCTCTTCGGGCACCGAGGCCCGGGGCCAGCGGATGGACCAGGGACCCTCGTCGTGCTGCAGGCTCATTCGGAGGAGGGCGAGCATCTCGGAGCCGTCCTTGGGCGCCGTCACCGTCATCTCGGGAATGCCGAGCATGTAGGAGATGTCGAGCATCCCATGGTGCGTCGGGCCGTCCTCCCCGGCGATCCCGGCCCGGTCGAGGCAGAAGACCACCGGGAGCTTCTGGAGCGCCACGTCATGGACGATGTTGTCGTAGCCCCGCTGGAGGAAGGTGGAGTAGATGGCCACCACCGGACGGACGCCCTGGGTGGCGAGTCCACCGGCGAAGGTGACCCCGTGCCCCTCGGCGATCCCCACATCGAAGTGGCGGTCCGGGAAGGCCTTCTCCATGATCCCCGAACTGGTCCCTCCCGGCATCCCGGCGGTGATGACCACCACCCGGGGATCGAGGCGGGCGAGCTCGGTGATCCCCTCGCCGAAGACCTTCTGGTAGCGCGGCAGCCCTCCGGCCTTCTTCTTTCCGGCCCCGGAGACCTTGTCGAAGGGTGAGGCGGCGTGCCACTTCACCGGATCGGCTTCCGCCGGGGGGTATCCCTTGCCCTTCTGGGTGACGGCGTGCACCAGGATCGGCCCCCCCATCTCCCGCACCCGTTCGAAGGTCTCCACCAGCCCCTCCACGTCATGGCCATCGACGGGACCGATGTAGCGGAAGCCGAGCTCTTCGAAGATCATTCCCGGCACCAGGAGGTGCTTCACCGAGTCCTCGACCCGGCCCGCCAGTGACTCCATGACTCCGGTCACCGTTCGGGGGCCCTTCCGGAGCATCCCCTTCACCTGGTCCCGCACCCGATCGTAGACCGGGTTGTTCAGCACCGTGGTGAGGTACTTGTTCATGGCTCCCACATTGGGGGCGATGGACATGTCGTTGTCATTCAGGACGACGATGAGGTCTCGGTCGGTGTGGCCGGCGTTGTTGAGCGCCTCGTAAGCGAGGCCGCATCCCATGGCCCCGTCACCGATGATCGCGACGACCTTCTCGTCGGTGCCCCGGACATCGCGACCGGCAGCCATCCCCAGCGCCGCCGAGATCGAGGTGGCCGCGTGGCCGGCCCCGAAGGTATCGTACTCCGACTCGGAGCGCCGAAGGAAGGGCGCGAGACCCCGGTGCTGGCGGATGGTGGGGAATCGGTCATTCCGACCGGTGAGGATCTTGTGGATGTACCCCTGGTGACCGGTGTCCCACACCAGCTTGTCCTTCGGCGTCTTGAAGACGTAGTGGAGCGCCACGGTGAGGTCGGCAACCCCCAGGCTCGCGCCAAAGTGGCCGCCGATCTGGGAGACGACATCGATGTGGCGGTCCCGCACTTCCCGGGTGAACCGAGGGAGCTCCTCGGGGCTCAGTTTCCTCAGGTCCGCCGGCCATTTCACTTGGTCCAGTAGGCTCACCGTATTTCTCCCACCTGTTCGTCGGGGCTTCCACCCGGCGATGATCCGGGGGAAACGCTCTGAAGGGCGCACCATCGATGCGACACGATCCACTGCTCATGATAATGGGTCCGGGGCCTTCGGCCCAACCGCCCCCACCATGGGACGGGAACCGTTTACCCCCGATCCTCGATCCCGATCCCCGTCAGCGCCCCCGCTCCACGATGTAGCGGGCCAGCGCCACCAGCTCGGGCGAATCGATCCCGACGGAGTGGAGGGCGTCCATCGCCGCCTCGATCCGGCTCCGGGCTTCTCTCCTGGCCCCCTCGACGCCCAGGAGCGCCGGATAGGTGGACTTCTCCAGTTCGGTGTCGGAGGGCTCCTTCCCCAGCGCCTCCACCGAGGCGGTCCGATCGAGGATGTCGTCGGCGATCTGGAAGGCCAGGCCGATCTCCCGCCCATACCGGAGGAGTCCGGCCCGCACCCCTTCCGGCGCGTCGGCGGCCACCGCACCCATCTCGAGCGCCGCGGCCAGGAGCGCGCCGGTCTTCCGACGGTGGAGGTCATCGAGGCTTCCCCGGTCCAGGGCCTGGCCCTCGGCGGTGAGGTCGAGGGCCTGGCCTCCCACCATCCCAATCCCTCCGGCGGCCCGGGCCAGGAGGACGACGAGTTCGTCGATCCGCGCCCCCGGGAGCCCCTGCTCCCTTCCGGCCCACCGGAGGGCAAGGGCCGCCAGGGGGATGAGCGCCGCACCCCCCAGGAGGGTGGCCTCCTCGCCATGGACGGTGTGGGGAGTGGGTCGCCCGCGGCGGAGGGGTGCATCATCCATGCACGGAAGATCGTCGTGCATGAGGGAGTAGGCGTGGATCCACTCCAGGGGGATGGCCAGGTCGTAGATCCCCTCCCCCACCCCACCACAGGCACGGAAGGCGGTGGCGAAGAGGATGGGGCGAAGACGCTTCCCCCCGGTGGTCACACCATGGCGGATGGGGGCGGCCAGCGTCTCGGGGACCCCATGGAGGTGGCGCTCCAGGGCACGCTGGAGCGCGGCCTCCACCTCCACCCGTTCCCGTGAGAGAAAGCCGGCGAGATCCACGGCCTCGTCCTCCACCGTCACTCCCCCCCTCCCTCGAAGGCGCGCAGGCCCAGTCCCTCGGCGTCGTCGATGAGCTCCTGCACACGGAGCTCGGCGGTGGAGAGGATGGACTCCGCCTCGCGGAGGTGTCCGACGCCCTCCTCGAAGAGCCGGAGTCCTTCTTCGAGCTCGATGTCGCCGCCCTCCAGCCGGGCCACGATCTCGTCCAGCCGGGTGAGGCGCCGCTCCAGGGAGGGGGCCTCGGATGAATCCTTCTCACTCATGGAATGACCTCGTCGTCAGGTTCTGGTTCGATTTCTTCGACCCGGCAGTGGACCCGGCCGTCGACGATTCGGAGTACGAATGCTTCGTCCACCCTGAAGTCGTCGCTGGCGCGAAGGACCCGACCGTCGGGGTCCAGGGGGACGGCATAGCCCCGCCGAAGGGTGGAGAGGGGGGAGAGCGCCTCGATCCCGGCCGCCGCCCGTGCCATCTGGTGGCGTCGGTCGGAGAGCAGTGCGGTCATGGCCCGCTCCAGTCGTTCCCCCCCCGTGGTGATCCGACGCCCGGCGGGCTCCAGGAGCCGCCGCACTGCGGGTCCCATCCGATCGCCACGCCGCGCCACGCCGGCCCGCAGGGGAAGAAGCAGGGAGCGGAGCCCGCCCCCGAGCCGGGCAATCCGGTCCGACAGAGCCCGCCGCCGACGGTCCACCTGCTCCCGGAGCCCCCGGGCCAGGCGAGGCGCGGCCCGTTCCAGGAACTCCAGGAGCGCGGCTGCGTCCGGGACCGCCGCCTCGGCCGCCGCCGACGGGGTGGGCGCACGCAGATCCGCCACAAGGTCCGAGATCGTCACATCGGTCTCGTGCCCCACCGCCGAGATCACCGGCACCGGCGCCATGGCGATGGCCCGGGCCACCGGTTCCTCGTTGAAGGCCCAGAGGTCCTCGATGGATCCCCCGCCCCGCCCCACGATCATGAGGTCGAGCCCCTCCACCCGACCCAGCGCCCCGATGGCGCGGGCGATCTCCTCCGACGCACCCTCCCCCTGCACCCGGGCGCCCCGAATGATCACCCGGCTCCAGGGGGCTCGGCGCTTCAGCACCGAGAGGATATCCCGAAGTGCCGCCCCCGTGGTCGAGGTGACGACCCCGATGGTGGTGGGAAAGCGGGGGATGGGCCGCTTCCGCTCCGCCGCCAGGAGCCCCTCCCCTTCCAGCCGGGCACGAAGCTTCTCGAAAGCGAGTTTCCAGAGCCCCTCCTCTCCCTCCGCCTGCACCTCTTCGGCCGTGAACTGGAACTCGCCCCGCCGTTCGTAGAGGGTCACCGAGCCGAGGATCCGGAGGGTCATCCCCTCGTCGGGATCCATGGGGAGGCGGGAGGCCCGGCTGCGCCACATCACGCACCGGATCTGGGCCCGCTCGTCCTTGAGGGTGAAGTAGCAGTGTCCGGAGCGGGCGCGGGTCCAGTTGGTCACCTCGCCCCGGATCCAGAGGGTGGGGAGGGTCTCCTCGAGGAGCGCCCGCACGGCAGCGTTCAGGTCCGAAACGTCCCAGACCCGGGGGGAGTCCACCTCGGGCTCGGGATCCGGCTCCCGGTGGAAAAGGTCGAGGGGCTCGGTCATGGTGCGTCGGGGTCCGGCGTCAACGCGCGAAGTCCACGGCGCGCTTCTCCCGGATCACCACCACCTTGATCTGCCCCGGGTACTGGAGCTCGTCTTCGAAGCGCCGGGCCACCTTCTCGGAGATCCTCGACATCTCCTCGTCGGAGACCTGGTCGGGCTCCACCATGACCCGCACCTCACGTCCGGCCTGCACCGCGTAGCACCGCTCCACCCCCTCGAACTCCAGGGCGATGGCCTCCAGCCGCTCGAGCCGCTTCACATAGGTGTCGAACATCTCCCGTCTCGCCCCGGGACGGGAGCCGGAGATGGCGTCCGCCGCCGTCACCAGGAAGGCCTCCACCGACTCGTGGGGCTCCTCGTCGTGGTGCGCCCGGATGGAGTTCAGGACGACGGCGTGCTCCCCATGCTTTCGACAGAGCTGATGGCCCAGCTCCACATGCGTCCCCTCGTGGTCGGCGGTCATCCCCTTGCCCACGTCGTGGAGGAGACCGGCCCGCTTCGCCATCTGCACATCGACGCCCATCTCGGCCGCCATCATCCCTGCCAGGCGGGCCACCTCCCGGGAGTGGACGAGCTGGTTCTGGCCGTAGGAAGTCCGGAAGTGGAGCCGGCCCAGCACCTTGACGATTTCGGGGTGGAGGTCGTGGATTCCCAGGTCGTAGAGGACCTCCTCGGCGGCTTCCTTCATGGTGGCCTCCACCTCGCCCTGGCTCTTCTCCACCATCTCCTCGATCCGGCCCGGATGGATCCGGCCATCCTCGATGAGCTTCTCCATGGCGATGCGGGCGACTTCGCGGCGGATGGGGTTGAAGCCGGAGAGGACCACCGCCTCGGGGGTGTCGTCGATGATCACATCGATCCCCGTCGCCTGCTCGAAGGCCCGGATGTTCCGGCCCTCGCGGCCGATGATTCGGCCCTTCATGTCGTCGGAGGGGAGCTGAACCACCGAGACCGTGGCCTGCTGGGTCTCCTCGGCGGCCATGCGCTGAATCGCCTGGGCGAGGATCTTCCGGCCCTCCCGGGTGGCGGTGCGCTGGGCCTCCTCCCGTATGTCGCGGAGGGTGCGCGAGGCGCGGGCGCGAGCCTCGTCCTCGAGGCCGGAAATGAGATCGGCCCGGGCCTCTTCCCGGGTGATGCCGGCCAGCGACTCCAGCCGCTCGGTGGCCTCGGCGGTCATCCGGTCCACTTCGCCGGCCTTCTCGTCCACCGCCCGCTCCCGCTCCCGGAGTTCCCGGGCCCGCTCCTCCTGCTGCAGGTCCCGCTCGTTCAGCCGATCGAACTTCCGGTCGAGGGCGTCGGAGCGCTCCTCCATCCGACGCTCCGCCCGCTCGATCTCCTCCCGCCGACGGGCCTCCTCCTTCTCCCATTCCTCGCGCAGACGGAAGGCTTCCTCCTTTCCGCGGAGTTCGCCTTCCTTTTCGATGCTGCGGGCCTCTTCACGGGCCCGTTCCACGATTCGCGTCGCCTCGTCACGGGCGTGCGCCCTCTCCTCTTCGCGGCGTCGCCGCTCCCTGGAACGCCCCTGAATCGCGCCCAGGACGCCCCCCAGGAGTGCAGCCAGCAACACCGCCGCGATCCACATCGCAAGCGGGACTTCCATGTATATTCTCCGAAATCACGATCATTGGATTATGGGGCGGGAGACCGGGGGAGACCCCGGTGCCACCGAAGTGCAAGATAGGTCCCATGGCGACGAACCGCCATCCGCTTCCTACTCCACTTCCTCTTCGATCCGTTTCACGAGATTGGTGGAGCGGGAGATCACTTCCTTTCGGAGCTGGTCCAGTTCCTCCTGAACCTGAAAGTACCGGTCGGTGATGGAGAGGGCAGCGAGGATGACGGCCCGGTGGTTCTCCACCATTCCGGAGAGTTCCCGGATCTCCCGGATCCGGGCATCCAGGTGCTCGGCGCAGGAACGGGTGTACTCGGGGTCCGCCGACGACCGGAGGACATGTTCCTCTCCGGCAATGCGGACGGTGACGGTTCGCTTCTCCACCGGATCACTCACGGCTGCTCCTCGAGAAAGCGGATGCGGGCCAGGAGCCGCTCGACGGCCTCCCTGCCCTCCTCGATACGACTGCGAAGCTCCTCGTTTTCCTCCTGCAGTCCCGACACGGTGCGCTGCAGCTGCGCAGGGTCCTCGTCGCCCCGGGTGAAGCGCCGGAGGAGTGCCTCCACATCCCGGACCCGGGTCTCCGCCCGCTGGGTCCGCGCCTCGAGGCGCTTCATCTCCTCCAGGAGGCGACCGACGGCCCCCTCCACCTCGGAGAGCGCCTTTCGCTCGAGTCCTTCAACGTCCACGGATTCCGACACCCATCTCCTCCTTCAAGGCTCCAGCGACTGCGTCGACCCACCCGTCGACCTCGGCGTCGGTGAGTGTCCGGTCCTCCGCACGGAAGTGGAGTCGGACCGCCACCGACCGGTGACCCTCGGGAATCCCCCGGCCCCGGTAGAGGTCGAAGATTGACGCTTCGGCGAGGATTTCGCCACCCCGCTCCCGAACCAGGCCCAGGACCTCCTCGACGGTCCGATCGTCCGAGATGACGAGGGCCAGGTCCCGTTCGGTACCCGGGTGCGTCGGAAGGGGTCGTACCCGGAAGTCCTCCACCTGGGCGGGAGCTTCGGGCAGGGCCAGGTCCAGGGCCCAGACCGTACCAGCCCACGGGGGAAGGTCGACCCGGTCCGGATGGACCGCTCCCGCGGTGCCCACGACCTCGCCCCCGGCCTCGTGCAGGGCGACGGTGGTGCCGGGAAGATAGAGGTCCGACTCCTCGTCCTCGTGGGGGACGACCTGCCCGCCCCCGGACAGGATCGAGGCACCGAGAGACTCCAGGAGCCCCTTCACCTCCCATAGGTCCACGGCGGAATCGTCGGTGCTCCAGTGCTCCGGAAGCCGACGACCATGAAGGACGACTGCGAGACGGGTCGCCTCTCCGGGGAGCGCTCCCTTCTCTCCGGCGGTGAAGACGGTTCCGATCTCGTAGAGCCGGATATCGCGATTCCGACGGGCAAGATTGTACTCCACCCGCCGGAGGAGGGCGGGTACGAGGGAACGCCGAAGGTAGCGCTCCTCCGCCGACACCGGGTTCGAGACCTCCACCTCGCCCTCGCCCTCCGGAGCGAAGGCCGGTGTCTGCGCCTCCAGGAGTCCCCAGGCCGAGAGCCGGCTCCGGAGCTCATCTTCGAGGGCGAAGCGGGGATCGTCGGGGACGGTCCCGGGGCGATACGGGTTCAGGGTGTCGGGGAAGTGGTCGAAGCCCCAGGTGCGTGCGATCTCCTCCACCAGGTCCACTTCGCGGGTGACATCCCAGCTCCGCCATCCGGGCACGCCCACCGAGAGGGCCTCCCCGTCGCGACCGTCGAAGGTGAAGCCCAGGGGCTCCAGGAGTTCGCGGATGGTCTCCTCGGTGAAGTGCACCCCGAGAACGGCCTCCACGCGGGCCGGACGAAGGGTGACCCGCACCGGGGTGTGGGGCCGGGCCGTGGCATCGAGGAGGGGAGCCTCCACCTCCCCTCCGGCGACGGCGACGATGAGCCGCGCGCAACGTTCGGCGGCCGCCCGGAGGCCCTCGGGATCGACCCCCCGCTCGAAGCGATACGACGCATCGGTGGAAAGGGCCAGCGCCTTCCGGGTGGCCCGGATCGGTCCCGGGGTGAAGAGGGCGCACTCCAGGAGGATGTCGCGGGTCTCCTCCGTCACCTCCGATTCGGCGCCGCCCAGGACGCCGGCCACCGCCATGGGGCGTTCGGCATCGCAGATGGCGAGCATCTCGGGGGTGAGGCCCCGATCCACACCATCGAGGGTGCGGAGCTCCTCCCCCTCCCTCGCCTTCCGGACCACCACCGCTCCCCCCCCGATCCGGTCCAGGTCGAAGGCGTGGAGGGGTTGTCCGACTTCGTGCAGGATGTAGTTGGTGGCGTCCACCACATTGTTCACCGGTCGGGCCCCGACGGCCCGAAGGCGCGCCTGGAGCCAGGCGGGGGACGGACCCACCTCCACACCCCGGATCACGATGCCCAGGTAGCGCGGGCACCGGTCCGGGTCCTCGATCCGGATCGACAGATGCGGTCCCTCGACAGCGGCCTCCCCCTCACGCCACTCCATGACGCTTCCTTCGGGGGTGGCATCACCCGGAAGCCCGGGGAGACGGACCTCGCCATCTCCCTCCCGGAGCACCTCGCGGGCCATCCCCTGGTGGGAGAGGAGGTCAGGTCGGTTCGAGGTGACCTCCACATCGAGCCGGATGTCGGAGAGCCCCAGCGCCTCCACCAGGGGGTCCCCTGCGGCGAAGTCGCCCTCGAGGGTCATGAGGCCGTCGGCTCCCGAGCCCAGCCCCAGCTCCTTTTCGGAGCAGAGCATTCCGTGCGACGGCTCTCCACGGAGTTTCGCCTTGCGGATCTTCATCCCCCCCGGAAGGGTGGAACCCACCGGAGCGAAGGGATACCACCCCCCCTCCCGCACATTGGGTGCGCCGCACACCACCTGGAGGGTCTCCCCACCGGAATCCACCTGGCAGAGGGTGAGCCGGTCGGCATCGGGATGGGGACGGACCCCGGTGACCCGGGCCACCTGGATCTCGCCCAGTCCCGCCGCCAGGTCTTCGCGGCCCTCCACCGGAAAGCCCCGGTGGGTCAGGCGCTCGGCGATCTCTTCCGGGGTGGCGCCGAGTTCCGGGGCGAGATCCTTCAGCCATCGCAAAGAGATATTCATCGGTCGGCGAACTGCTCGAGGAAGCGGATATCGTTCTCGAAAAAGGCCCGGATGTCGGAGATGCCGTACTTGAGCATCCCGATCCGCCCCGGACCCATCCCGAAGGCGAAGCCGGTATAGCGCTCGGAATCGATCCCGGCGGCGTCCAGAACCGCCGGATCCACCATGCCCGCACCCATGATCTCGAGCCAGTCGGTCTCCTCCTCCTGGCCCGCCTCATTGGTGAAGACCCGCTTCACGTCGACTTCGGCCGAAGGCTCGGTGAAGGGAAAGAAGGACGGTCGGAAGCGGATCCGGGTCCCCGGCCCCCAGTAACGGCGGGCAAACTCCGCAAGCGTCGCCTTGAGGTCGACGAAGGTGACCCCCTCGTCCACCACCAGGCCCTCGAGCTGGGCGAAGGCGGGCGCATGGGTGGCGTCGTAGGTATCGCGCCGGTAGACCATCCCCGGGGCGAGCACCCGGATGGGGGGATCGTACGCCTCGAGGGTCCGGACCTGCACCGGCGAGGTGTGGCTCCGAAGGAGGTGGCCCCCGGTGAGGTAGAGGGTGTCCTGTTCGTCAGCCGCCGGATGGTCGAGGGGGGTGTTGAGGGCCTCGAAGTTGTACCACTCGGTTTCGGCCTCGGGGCCCCGCACCCGGGTGAATCCGAGTCCACGGAAGATCTCCCAGAGCTCGTCGATGACCTGGGTCACCGGGTGGCGTCCACCGGGCCACCTCGGCCGGGCTGGAAGGGTTCGATCCTCCTCCCCTCCCAGGGCATCGCGACCGGCATCCGACGCCGCCAGGGTGGTACCTCGGCCCTCGATGGCCTCCTGGAGTCGGGCCTTGACCCGGTTGGCCTCGGCGCCCACCCGGGGGCGCTCCTCCGGATCGAGCCCCCCCAGATGCCGGAGAATGGAGGAGATGCGCCCGTCCTTCCGACCCAGGAAGGTCACACGAACCGCCTCCAGCGCCTCGGGCTCGGTGGCCTCATTCACCCGGTCGAGCGCCTCCGCTTCCAGGGCCTTCAGCTTGTCCACAAGGGATTGCTCCGAACTCATCTACCGCCTTCCATGGATGATGGCTGGACTGGATCCATCCGAAAACGGGGCCCCGGGGTCAATCCCCGGAAGCCCCGCTCGGATCTGGCTGTGCCGAGATCGGCCCCCATCCCCCTTCATCCGGAAGGGAGCGGGCCGCACGGGTCAGGAGGCCTGGGTCAGCGCGTCCTTCGCCTGGGTGGCGAGGGCCTCGAAGGCCTCGGGGCTCCGCACCGCCAGGTCGGCGAGTGCCTTCCGGTCGAGCTCGACACCCGACTTGTTCAGGCCATCCATGAACCGGGAGTAGGAGAGGTCGTGCTGGCGCGCCGCCGCATTGATCCGGGTGATCCAGAGGCGCCGGAAGTTCCGCTTCTTCTTCTTCCGGTCGCGGTAGGCGTGCTCCCACCCCTTCTCCACCGCGTCCTTCGCCGTGCGGTAGATGTTCTTGCGGCGCCCGAAGTAGCCCTTGGCCTCCTTCAGGATCTTCTTTTTCCGGTCCCGCCGTGCGGGAGCTCCAGTGGTGCGTGGCATCGTGGGTCTCCTTGATTCCTACAGATTCGGCAGGAGGCGGTTGATCCGCTTCTCGTCCTTCGGGTCCACCAGGGTGGCCTGCCGGAGGCGCCGCTTCCGCTTCGTGGTCTTCTTGGTGAGGATGTGGCTCTTGTTCGCACGACGGCGACGGAGCTTTCCGGTTCCGGTCCGCTTGATCCGCTTGGCGGCGGCGCGGTTCGTCTTCATCTTGGGCATTGTCTGCTCTCCTTGCTGCCTTGGGTTGGCGTCGGGTGCCGGGGAGCGTCTCCCGGGGCACACCGAGTGCCGGATCTATTCTGCGGTCCGGATCGGAGCGAGCACCATGCTCAGCGTCCGCCCCTCGCGGGTCGGATTGCTCTCGATCTTTCCCATGTCCTTTACGGCCTCCACGACCCGCTCCATCACTTCCACCCCGAATTCCGGGTGGGCCATCTGGCGGCCCCGGAACATGATGGTGATCCGAACCTTGTCTCCGTCGCCCAGGAATCGCCGGACATGACGGGTCTTGAATTCGAAGTCGTGGGTCTCGATGCCGGGGCGGAACTTCACCTCCTTCACCGAGGCCGTGTGCTGCTTCTTCCGAGCCTCCCGCGCCTTCCGGGCCTCCTCGTACTTGAACTTTCCGTAGTCCATCAACTTGCAGACGGGGGGCCGGGCGTCGGGGGCCACCTCCACGAGGTCGAGTCCGGCCTCGTCGGCCCGTGACTTTGCCTCGTCGAGGGAGATGATTCCCACCTGTTCGCCATCGCCGCCGATGAGGCGAACGGGGCTGATCCGGATCTGGTCGTTGACTCGGACCCTCTGTTCCTTTATCGCTCGATCCTCCGATGGGGCCGCATCGGCCGAAAATGAAAAACGGCCCGGAGCGTCTCCGGGCCGAAGGTGGATGCGCACAGGGGATTCGCCCCCCGTCGGCATCTCGATTCGACCCGGCGGCGTCTCCACACCCCGGTGGGGGTGCGGGCCGAAGGGTGGAGGGGGATCGAGGCCCCCTCACTTCCGCAATTGTCTGTGCGCCTGCCAAATGCGCAGTTGGTAAGATAGCGGGATGCCCATGGGGGTCAACCTCACATGGGGATCATCACCCTCAGCCCAGTGCGCGGTCCTCGATCTCCTGCAGGAGCCGATCGAGGAATACGGTGCGATCCAGAACCTCCTGCTTCTTCCCGTCGCCCCGCCGGCGGACGGCCACCGTCCCATCCTCCACCTCGCGCTCCCCCATCACTCCCATGTAGGGGATCTTCCGGGTCTCGGCCTCGCGGATCCGGTACCCCAGGGTCTCCCGGTCGGCGAGGGTCGCCCGGATCCCATTCTCCCTGAGTTCCGCCACGTACGCCCGCGCCTCTTCGGTGAACTGCTCCGAAATGGGGAGAATGCGAACCTGCTCCGGAGCCAGCCAGAGTGGGAAGGCGCCGGCGAAATGCTCGATGAGTCCACCGACGAAGCGCTCCATGGAGCCCACCAGGACCCGGTGGAGCATGACGGGGCGGTGGCGCTCGTTGTCGTCGCCGATGTACTCGATCCCGAAACGTTCGGGGAGATTGAAGTCGAGCTGAACCGTGGGCCCCTGCCACCGTCGTCCGATGGCGTCGATGAGCTTGAAGTCGAGCTTCGGACCGTAGAAGGCGCCCCCACCCTCATCCACCGTGTAGTCGAGGTCGCGTCCCTTCAGGACTTCCTCGAGGACCCCGATGGCCCGGTCCCAGACCTCCACCGACCCCATGGCCTTCTCGGG
>SLSF01000258.1 GCA_007130605.1 Gemmatimonadota bacterium
ACCGGGTGGACCGCGAGATCCGCCTCCTCGGAGAGCTCTCGGACGAGCAGCGGGACCGCCTCCTGGAGATCGCCGAGCGGTGCCCCGTCCACCGCACCCTCGACGCGGGCGTGCGGATCGAGACCCGGCGGCTGGAGGACGGCGAGGGGTGACGGGAGGGGTCTTCATGTTGTGACCGAAGAAGGGAACCCATGCCCCCCCCTCGCGGGTTCCTCTGGGTAGCGGGACCGATGTACCCGAAGGTGCACGGGAGCTCGAACTCCAGCAGGACCCAATCCCGAAGAGACGGAGATCTGATCCGATGCAGTCATACGAAATCGCCTTCCAGGCCGCCAAGCCCTTCGACCGCTTCCTCGACGAAGCAGAGGCCAACCGGGATCTCTGGCACGCCGTGGCCCGGCGGGCCCCGCTCCACGAGGAGCCAGCCCGACGGATCGCCGAGAGCCCCGGATGCTGGCGGCTCCTGGTCCTGGCCGACGACTGGTGCGGCGATGCCGTGAACACCGTGCCCGTGATCGAGCGGCTCGTACGAGACGCCCCGAATATGGAGATGCGCATCGTGCCCCGGGACCACTTTCCCGAGGTGAGGGATCGTCACTTGACCCATGGGAGCCGGTCGATCCCCATGGCGATCCTCCTGGACGAGGATGGCGTCCCCCACGGAAGCTGGGGCCCCAGGCCCGAAGTCCTCCAGGCTCGCGTCATGGGCGAGCTCAGCCCTCTCTCGAAGACCGACCGGTACCGGGAGGTGCGTAGCTGGTACGCCCGGGATCGGGGAGCCTCGACGGCCGACGAGGTGGCCCGCATGGTGGAAGCGGCCGCGCATGGCCTCCCTGAAGAAGCGAAGGTGCCGTGCCGGAGGAAGAGCGCGGCTTGACGTTGCGGGGGGCCAGCCAACCGGAACCGTTCTGGGTGCGGGTCTCGGTGCTCTGTCGGGTGGGTGGTCGCAAGCGGTGTGTCATGAATGCCGGGGTCGGTTCGTTTTTCGGATGCGTGACCGCTTGATCCTGCCCAACCCGTGCTCCGGAGCTCGGAGACACGATCCGGCTCGCCCGGGGCCAGGGGGTCGTGATCGACGGGGGAGGGCTCTCCCTCCGCTTCGATGGGGTCGTGGCCGACGACCGCTGTCCCGAGGATGTGATCTGTGTCTGGGCCGGCAATGCCCGCATCCGGCTCGGTGCAAGGTCGGACTCGGCGGACGAGACCCTGGTGCCGGGCGAGCCGGACCGAGACCCCGCCCAACCACACCCCATCCCCGAAGGAGCCACTTCATGCCCCCGACACCGGATGTCCGCCCCGTTGGAGACCTCCCCGATGCCATCGGGAAGACGGCCGCACGCGAACTCTCGCTCAGCGGCATCACCACACTCCGCCAGGTGGCCTCCCACTCGAAGAAGGAGCTCCTGGCGATCCATGGCGTCGGCCCGAAGGCGCTCGCCATCCTCGGCGAGGCGCTTGCGGACAAGGGGCTCGACTACCGAGACCCGTGAATCGGACGGCGTGATTGATTGTAGCGTAAACGCTACGTAGCGTGTACGCTACAACTGGGCCGGTCCGAGTCTGATCAGGAACGACGTCCACTCAGACCTTGCAGCGGGCCTGGGAGAATGCTATCGTTTGCGATACTATCGTGAGCCATACCATCATACGGATGTTGCGCCGACGATGCATCATCCGGTGTCATCTAGCCACAAGAGCCGCCCCCGATGGACCCCACGAGTGCGCGTGCACCGCTGCTGGCCTTCCTGGATGCTCCAGTGGAGCGACACACCCTCGGGCTCATGTACGGACGCCGGCGCATCGGAAAGTCGACGCTACTGCACGAACTCGTTCGGGCTCGCGGAGGCTTCTACTGGGAAGCCACCCGAGGTGAGCCGGCGGTCCACCTGGCACGGCTGGGAGAAGCCATCGGAAGCCATCTCGGTGTCGGACGGCTGGCGCTCGAGAGTTGGGAGGGCGCCATCACGGAGCTTTTGCGTCTCGGTGCATCCGGCGTGACTCCTGTGGCGCTGGATGAGTTCGGGTATCTCCTGGAGGGTGACCCGACCCTGGATTCCGTCATCTCGACGGCGATCGGCCCCGCCGGTCAGGAGACAGTCCGCGGCCAGGGACGGCTCGTGCTCTGCGGCTCTGCCATCGCCATGATGCGGGCCCTGACTGCCGGTGAGGCCCCCCTTCGCGGGCGGGCAGGTATGGAACTGGTGATGCAGCCGTTTGATTTTCGGCAGATCGCCTCGCTCCTCGAAACAGGATCGGATCGGGCACTGGCCGCTCGCATCTTCGCGGTCATCGGCGGCGTGATCGGGTACGCCACCGATATGGTCGATCACGACCTGCCGACCGGAGGAGACGAATTTCCGAGATGGGTGGCCACCAGGGTCCTGTCGCCGGCGGCAACGCTTCACCATGAGGCCACCACCTTGCTGGCGGAGGACCCGACCCTCTCGACCGCGAGGCCCACCCTCCATCACAGCATTCTGGGCGCCATCGCCAATGGAGCCGTGACCGCGGGGTCCATCGGCAACCAGTTGCGGAGGCCCGTATCCAACATCGCCCCCTCACTCAACCGCCTGATCGCGGCCGGGTTCGTGCTTCGGCACGAAGACCCCATTCGAGCCCAGCGGCCGACGTACGCCCTCGCGGACCCGTTCCTCCAGTTTCACTACGCCATCCTGGAACCCCACGGGCTTCTCCTGCGTGAGAGGGACCCACTCGAGCTCTGGACTCACAGGCTCTCGTCCACCTTCGATTCTCGCGTTCGGGGGCCCGTGTTCGAGGAGCAGGCTCGGGCGTGGGTGCGGAGATACGCGAGCACTTCCACGCTCGGTGGCGCCGTCGGCCATGTGGGCCCCTCGTCCGTGTCGATGGACGGCAAGGACCACCAGCTCGACGTCCTTGTCACGGCAGCGGATGACGCCAATGAGCCATCGGCGCGGACCGTCATTGCAATCGGAGAAGCGAAGGCCGGTGAAACGATCACATCTCGACATGTTCGGCGACTGGAGAGAGCCAGAACGGGCCTGGGGGCCCGGGCTGTCGAGGGGAAATTAATCCTCTTCGGCTCGGCGTTTTCC
>SLSF01000092.1 GCA_007130605.1 Gemmatimonadota bacterium
CCTCCCATCCGCGACTCATGAAGAGGACGAAAGCAAGCAGCCCGAGGACGAAGACCAGGTGCAGGACGGCCCTCACATTGGCGTTCGGTCGCTCCGGCGGCCGGGAGGGAAGCGGAGGAGGCATCCGATCAACCCGGGCCCGATCCGGATGCCGCCTCGACCGCACCGATCCTGCGGAGCACGGCCGGCACGGTATCCGGATTCAGGGAGATCGAGTCGATTCCGGCCTCCACCAGCATCTCGGCGAAGTCAGGGTGATCGCTGGGCGCCTGTCCGCAGATCCCCACCACGATCCCTCCCGCATGCGCGCGCCGAATCACATCCTGGATCATCCGGACGACGGCGGGATCTCGTTCATCGAAGATCCGGGTGAGCTCCTTGGCGCCGGAGTCGCGATCCACCCCCAGCACGAGCTGGGTCAGGTCGTTGGAGCCGATGGAGAAGCCATCGAAGCGCTCCGAGAACTCCTCTGCCAGGACCACATTGGAGGGGACCTCACACATCATGTAGACCTGGAGCCCGTCCTCGCCGCGAACGAGGCCATTCTCCGCCAGGACCTGGAGTACGCGATCGGCCTCCTTCAACGTGCGACAGAAGGGAACCATGAGGATCACATTGTCCAGCCCCATCTCGTTGCGAACCCGGAGAAGGGCCCGGCACTCGAGGGCGAATGCGTCGCGGTAGCGATCGCTGTAGTACCGGCAGGCGCCTCGAAAGCCCAGCATGGGGTTCTCTTCGGTGGGCTCGAAGCCCACTCCGCCCAGGAGTCCCGCGTACTCGTTCGTCTTGAAGTCGCTCAGACGGACCACCACCGGGTCCGGGTATCCGACCGCCGCGAGCTTCCCGATCCCTCGGGCGAGGTGATCGACGAAGTAGTCTTCCGGGCGCTCGAACTCCCGGGTGAGCTCCAGGAGCTGGTTCCGATCCTCGGCGGAGAGACGCTCCGGGTGGAGGAGGGCCATGGGGTGGGCCTTGATGATCTCTCCGATGATGAACTCCATTCGGGCCAGCCCGATCCCCCGCGTGGGGAGCCTCCACCAGCGGAAGGCCGCGGCGGGGTTCCCCAGGTTCATCATGATCCGGGTCCGGGTCACCGGGAGGTCGTCGAGGGCCTCCTCGGTGGACTCGAAGCTCAGGAGGCCCTCGTAGACCAGGCCTTCGTCTCCCTCGGCACAGGAAAGGGTGACCTCCTGACCCTCCTGCAGGGTCGCCATGCCATTTCCGGTCCCCACCACTGCGGGGATCCCCAGCTCGCGGCTCACGATGGCGGCGTGGCTGGTCCGGCTCCCCTGGTCGGTGATCACCCCACCGGCCAGGTTCAGGATCGGCCCCCAGTCCGGATCGGTCCGTTCGGTGACGAGAATCCCACCCGCCTCGAAGTGGTCGGTATGGGAGGGATCGTGGATCCGGTACACCCGGCCCTGGGCGATGGCGTCGCCGACTGCGGTGCCACGGACGAGCACCTCGCTGCGCTCGGTGAGCGCGTACGACTTGAGGGCCGCCGCGCCCGCCCGATGGTGGACCGTTTCAGGTCGAGCCTGAACAATGTAGAGGAGGCCGTCCCGCCCGTCTTTCGCCCATTCGATGTCCATGGCGAACCCGTAGTGATCCTCGATGAGGACACCCCAGCGGGCGAGGGCGAGGACCTCGTCGTCGTTCAGCGAGAGGGCCTCCCGCTCCGCGTCCGATGTGGCCACCGTCACGGTTCCACCCGGATGATCGGGGTCGTAGACCACCTTCTCCTCCTTGGATCCCCGATGCCGCTCGAGGATCGGAACCACGCCCGCACGCCCCAGGACGGGCTTGAACACGCCGAACTGGTCGGGACTCACGGTGCCCTTCACCACCGATTCTCCAAGTCCCCAGGACGAACTGATCACCACCATTCCGGGAAAGCCGGAATCGGGATCCAGGGTGAAGAGGACCCCGGCGCTCGCCTCATCGGAGCGAATCATCTTCTGCACGCCCACCGAGAGAGCGATCTCGAGGTGATCGAAGTCGAGGCGCTCCCGGTATGAGATGGCACGGTCGGTGAAGAGCGAGGCGAAGCATCGTTGGCAGGTCTCCAGGAGCTCCTCTTCTCCCACCACATTCAGGTAGCTCTCCTGCTGACCGGCGAAACTCGCTTCGGGAAGGTCTTCCGCCGTTGCGCTGCTTCGGACCGCCACATCGAGGTCGTCACGCTCACAGGCGGCGGACAGCTTCCGGTACGCCTCCCGGATCGCCTTTGAAAGGGCCTCCGGCATCCGCCCCGCCAGGATTCTCTCGCGGATGGCCTTTCCGGCTTCGGGAAGGGAGAGCTCGCCGTCCCGCATCTCCCTGATCAGGCTCGTCAGGGGCTCATGGAGGTCGTTTTCGGCAAGGAAGTCCCGGTAGGCCGCGGCGGTGGTGGCGAATCCGTCGGGGACCCTCACCCCCTGAGCACGGAGGTCGCGGATCATCTCCCCCAGCGAGGCATTCTTGCCCCCGACTTCGGCCACATCGTCGTTCGTGACCTCTTCGAAGGGACGGACCAGGGGTGGGTGGTGTGCGGATGCCATGGCGGAGCCTCTATGAAAAGAGGGTGGGTCCGGCGCTCGTCGTTCCGGGCCGGCTCATCCATGACTTTGCAAGCCATGCGCCATCCCACGGGAAGTGGAGCAGCGGCACGCGCAGCCCTCCGGAACCCGCGGGATGCTGGGAGACCGAAGCGCCGTGCAGGTGAGGGGAGCCAGGGCTCGCGTTGGGTGATTTCGGCCCAACCCGGGGTGGAATGACGCACCCTGAGCGCGCCGCCCGGCGTGGTTTCGGGCAAAGGCTTCGAGGACATGGGACCGGCATTCGATGCCGAAAGGCCCGGTGGGGGGATCGAGATGGACGGGAGGCACGACGGAGCCCATCTTGGATCAACATCCTTCTGGGTACTGCGGAGACAGGAGGCGTTCCAAATCGTGCGGTGAGGAAGGCGCGCGCACGTCCCAGTTCCGCGCGGTCTCGACTCGGGGGCGGACGGTCCTGCCGTCAGCCGAGATGCCCCCGCTTTCTTGACGGTCGGGGCGACGTGACCAACCTTGCTCCGTGGTCCCTTCCCCGCACCCCCCGCACCTCCAGGAACCCGGATTCCAGTGATCTACTCCTCCGCCTGTGAATACGCCGTTCGCGCGGCGACCTACCTGGCCTCGCGAGCGCGGGAGGACGAGGGAGAACTCGTCAAGCTCCGCGCCATCGCCCAGGCGGAGGGACTCCCTCCCCCCTTCCTCTCCTCCATCCTCCAGAAGCTCGTGACCGCCGGGATCCTTCACTCGGCGCGGGGCCCGACGGGAGGATACAGCCTGGCTCTCCCTGCGGAGGAGATCACCCTCCACGACATCATGGCCGCAGTGGATGGGGTCGATGCCCTCGACGCCTGTGCGGTGGGACTCGCGCAGTGCTCCGACGAGATGCCGTGTCCCCTCCACGACCGATGGAAACCGGTTCGCGAGGAGCTCCGGGGTTACCTCACCGGAACCACCCTCGCGGCGATGGCCTCGGCGAAGGAGGGGAAGCTGGCCACCGGAGGGGCAGGGCCGGAAGACCAGGTACGCGGGTAGCGCCTCTCTCACCCCGCATTGCCGGCCCCGGGCTGGATGCACGAGCTGACGAGCACCAAAGCGGAGTCCGAAGCGGAGGAAATCGCGTCGGGGCCGGCGGACTGGGCCCGCCTTCCCGATCCCTTTCCCGAGTGGGTGGACACGTCTGGGGCAGGTGGCACGGACGACGGTCCCTTCGAGAATTCTTCCTTCGATGAGGGCGTGCGGGAAGGGGCGGAGCCGGATGCGGCCGCTTGACCCGGCCAGAGTTTTAGGGTAGCCTAATCTTTAGTTGAGTCACGACTAAATTATGGATCCCCGAGACGATGCGGCGCGTGACCGGGCCGGAGGCAGATCAATGAATCCGACGTTTGACATCACCGGGATGCGGTCCGTCATGCTGGCGCAAACCGGGGCGCGGGCCATGATCCTGCCCCTTGCCCTTCTCCTCCTCGCGCTCGTGCCCGGGGGCGTCTCGGCGGCGGAGGCCTCGCCGGAGCGGACCCCCGACGCCTCCGTCGCACTGAGCCATGCGACTGCCCACGACCTGGTGGTTCGCGTCCTGGACGGCGGGCGGGTGGATCGAGGGGTCACCCGGGCCCGGGTGACCCTCTATCGGGAGGGTCCGGAGGCCCCGGAAGCGCGGCGCGTGGTGGAACGCCCCACCGGGACCGACGGCCGGGTGACTTTCGAGGAGCTGCCTTCCGGAGAGTACCTCTTGACGGTGGAGGCCTCGGGCTTCGAGGGGATGGAGCGCCGGATTCGCCTTCCCGAGGACTCGGCCATCGACATGGTGCTCGAGCCGCGTCCCCTGACCCTGGACGAGGTCGTGGTCACCGCCAGCCCCCTGCGGAGCGGTGTCGCCTACACCGCGGCCCAGAGCTTCGACCGCGACGCCCTCTCCCAGCGCCTGGACCACTCCATCGGCTCGATGCTCGATGGCGAGCCGGGCGTGGCCATGCGGTCCCTCGGCGCGGCTGCCACCCGCCCGGTGATCCGGGGCTTCGACGGAGACCGGATCCTGGTGCTGGAGAATGGGGAGCGGATGGGGGATGTGGGCGAGAGTGCCGCGGACCACGCGGTGGCCCTCGACCCCATGGCCATCGAACGGCTGGAGGTGGTGCGGGGGCCGGCCAGCCTCCTCTATGGCTCCGGCGCCCTGGGGGGCGTGGTGAATCTGACCACCCGAGACATGCCCCGAAGCTGGGCGCGGGGGTGGGAGGGTGCGGTCCAGGCCCAGGCGGTGAGCATGAACCGATCCGGTGCCGGCTCCGGGACCCTTGTCTACGGCGCCCCGGACTGGGCCTCCACCTTCCGCATCTCCGCCCGCGAGGCCGGAGATATCCGGACCCCGGAAGGCCGGCTCCCGGACACCTCGATCTCGAGCCTCGACGGATCACTGGGCTTCGTCCGGGAGTGGGAGGCCCTCCGGCTGGGCATCTCCGGCTCCTTCGTGGACCGAAGCTACGGAGTGCCCGAGGCGTGGGACGATCCCGACGAGGAGGTCCTCCTCACCATGGATCGGCAATCGCTCCAGGCGCGGCTGGAGTGGGAGCCGGTGCGCCCGGGAGTCGTCCGGGGACTCGAGGTGAGAACGAGCGCGTCGCGTTTCTTCCAGCAGGAGATCGAGCGGGAGTTCCACCCCGACGGGTCCGTGGACGAAGATGTGGAGCTCGAGTACGACGCCATCTCCGCCTCGGGCACGGCCACCCTCCGCCATGGTCCCATGGGGATCCTCGACGAGGGAGCCCTGGGGGTTGCCATCCGGGCCCGGCAGATGGACATCGGGGGAGACGAGGCCTTCTTCCCCGGCGTGGATGAGCGGTCCATCGGGATCTTCACCTTCCAGGAGGTGCCCCTCACCGATGACTTCAGCATTCAGATGGGGGGACGGATCGAGTCCAACCGGAACGAGGCCCGACCGAACGAGCACTTCCCCACGGCGGACCAGCGACGGAGTTCCGCGGCACTGTCAGGCTCCGTGGGGGTGAACTGGCGACCGGGAGGAGGCTGGGAGGTCGGGGCCCAGGCCGCCCGGGCCCACCGGGTGCCCATCGCCGAGGAGCTCTTTGCGGACGGGCCCCACCTTGCGGCGGGGGTCTTCGAGATCGGAGACGCCGACCTGGCGGACGAGGTGAGCCACGGCCTGGACCTCTTCGTCCGGCGCGACTTTGCCCGGGGCTCGGTGGAGATCGCGGGCTTCGCCAACTGGATCCGCGACTACGTGGCCTTCCAGCCGCTGGGGCGGGTGGACGAGGCATCCGGCTTTCCGGTCTTCCAGTACCAGGGCACCGATGCCCGAATGCTGGGGGCCGAAGTCACGGCAGATGTGCGACTGAACGACGTCTGGGGGCTCGGCGTGGGAGTGGACTATGTGGAGGGTCGACGGACGGTCGGGGTGCGGGATCCCCTCCCTGCCATCCCGCCACTGCGGAGCCGGCTCCAGCTTCGTGCGGATCCGGGACGGTGGTGGGCCGGCGCGACGCTGCGGGGGGTGGCGAAGCAGGACCGTGTGGCCCCGGACGAGCTGGCCACCGATGGATACCTCCTCCTGGATGCCCAGGCGGGGCTCCGGGTCGACCCCAGGGGGAACCATTCGGTCATTCTTCGGATCGACAACGCCTTGAACGCACGCTACCGCGACCACCTCTCCAGGCTTCCAGAGCGGGACATGCTGATGCCGGGGCGGAATGTGTCGGTGATCTATCGGTGGCGGTTGTGATGAAGTGAACCGGATCGACTCGATTCGAATGACTCCCGCCGGGGTCAGCCCCCGACTCCCCCCTCCAGCTCCGACACACGGGCCCGCACCTCCACGACCCTCGACTCGAGCTCCGGTCCGGAGGCGTGCCAGAGGTCGAGGAGGTGTCGGTAGGCTTCGAGGGCGGCCTCCCGGTCCCCGACTTCCTCCGTCAGGCGGCCCACCTGCTCGAGGGCCATGGGCACCATGACCACGCCGTAGGCGAGATGCGGGAGGGGGCGATCCACCAGGTCCTTCCAGGCCGAGAGCGCTCGGTCGGGCTCCCCCGCCGCTTCCAGGAGAATGGGCAGGATGTCGTCGACGCATCGATGGCAATCCGGGCCCTCTGCGAAGGCCTCGAATTCCTCGAGCACCCCAACGGGGTCCGATGGGCTCGCATGCCAGCGGCGGATCAATGAGGCGGGAGGAGGCCGAGCCGGCAGGTAAGGTCCACCGGGCTGGGCATCGTCCTCGGACTCGAGCCACCGGGCCGCCCGCGCCCGATCCCCCGCCTGCAGGTGGAGTGATGCCGCGAGGCGGGTGAGTTCCGAGTCGTCGCCGCCACTCTCTCGGAGCGTTCCGACCTCCCGCTCCACGAGGGTATCCATCGCCTCGGGGTCGTCCCTGTCTCGAGCGAGAAGCCAGGCCGAAAGGCCGGCGACCGGCAGCCGCGTCCGTGGCGCCAGATCGGGCTGGGCGAGGATCTGCTCGAGTTGCTCGACGGCGCGGTTCGGATGGCCCGACGCGATCATGAGCGTGACCCAGAGTTCGCTTCCCACATCGATGCGAGCGGGGCCGGTCACGCTCAGGTACGCCTCGACCTCGGCCATGGCGGCGTCGAACTCCAGGGCCCGGGCGTGCATCCAGCCGGTCGCGATCTTGACACGGGGGTCGTCGGGCGCGGCTTCGTGAACACCGGCAATCTCGGCACGCGCGGCCGGGAGGTCCCCCTGAAGAAGTCGGAGCCGAGCGAGATTGAACCGTGCCAGGCCCGAGCCCTCGCGGGGGAGCGTCACGGCATGGGTCAGGACCTCCTCCGCCCGTTCGAAACGCCCGAGTTCGATGTACGCGAGTCCCAGGTTGTTCAGGGCCGCCGGGTGGTCCGCGTCGATCCGCAGGACTCGCTCGTATGCACGGGCTGCGGCCTCCACATCGTTCAGAACGATGGTGGCATGGAAGGCCTCGGCCATGCCCCGTTCGAAGGCCGTCAGTCGATCTCCGAGGCGATGGGCTTCGACCGTGGCGAAGCGGGCCCGCTGCGGGTCGATTCCGAGATTGTCGTTCAGCACGGCGATCTTCCGCCATGCCATGGCGAACTCGGGATCCAGTTCGACGGCCTCTTCCATCAGGACGAGCGCCTCGCCCTCACGGCCTGCAGCCGCGACCCGCTCCCCCTCCGAGTAGAGCCTGAGGGCTTCGAGAGACGAGGTGGTCACCTGGTGGAGCGCCCCGGTCCCCCGGATCGATCGGAGCGACTCCCCCGCCCGCTCACGGATGTCCTGCGACAGGCGATCGATGGCCTCGATGACGCCCTCCTCGTTCCGCGCGGTCCGTCGGAAGGAAGCCAGCGTCGCGCCGTCCTCGGAGGAGCGGAGGGTGGCCGAGAAGATGAACCCCGTCCCCGCCCCCGCGACCTCCCCTTCCAGGTACGCCGCGACCCCCTCGCGCATGGCGACCTCGCGGGCGAGCTCCGAGGTGAGTGTCGTCTCCTCGTCCAGCTCCATGCGAAGGAGCGTGCCCTGCACCTGGCCGCGTTCGACCACGCGGAGCGCGAGGGACTCCGACAGATCAATCCGGAGCGCCTCGGAGACGACGGACCCCAGGTGGGGATCGGAGGTCGCATTCCGGAAGTCGGCCAGGACAATGGGCTCGCCTTCCTCGATGACGCCCTGCGCCACGAGGGAGGCCACCGGCCCGAAACCGCCGATCCGCATGACGAAGTATCCGGCCACCGCCGTGCCCAGGATCGCGAAGGCGAGCACACCCGCCAGGATCACCCGCTTCCACGTCAGGAGCCCGACGAGTGGGTGCCCGGGAAGGAAAGGGTCCGATCCCATCGGGGTCGCCTCTTCCCGATCCGGATCCTTCGGCGGGGTTGCGTTCGCGGGCGGTGGGGCGTCGAGCGAAGGAGATGCCGACTGCTCCAGGGAGGTCTCCTGGACAAGAGCGGTGGCCAGGACAACCGGCAATCCGAGCACCAGCAGCACCAGCGCGAAAGGGGGCACCCAGTCCGGGAGCCCCGCAGTCTGCGTCAGTTGGTTCACGACCTGGATCGCCACCCAGGAGCCGGCCAGATACACGGCCAGCACCTGCCACAGCGATCGCCGATGGATCTCCCGGATGATTCGTACGAGGCCATTCATTGCCCTGCCAAGCTAAGGGCGGGTCAGCGGGGATGCAAAGCGCCGAAGAAAGGCCGTTCGGCACGGGAGTGGGGAGCCGAATGCCCCGAGGAGTTCTCTGCACGAGGCTTCCGAGCGAAGGGAGGGGACGAAGGCCGGCCGCGACCGGCGCTCCATCCCCTCCCCGGACCTCTTCTCGCGGTTGTGCTCTTCGTTCGTCATCGGATTCCCTCCTGCCGAGTGAATGGAACTGGACTGCTGTGTCGCCATTCCGTGGCCCGGGCGAAGGTGGAATCGGTCGGTCGATCTGCTTCCTTCGGATTAGGCTCCCGCTCCCCTGATCCCTTTGGCTGTGACCCGCGAATACCACGCCCGGGCGATGGTTGCCCCGTCCCCCAGAGATCAGTTTTAGAGAAGCTGGCGGCAGGGCCCCGGGGAGCCATACTTCCCGGGCGGTGCGCCCCTCCCTGACGAATCGGCCAGTGCACCGCTCCCGTCTGCCGGTCCTCTGGGAGCCATGCCTTTCCTCATCCTCAAACGATGTGAGTCCCGCATGCCCCACGCCCTGATCGTTCTTCGTGACGAAGATGCCCGGAGACATCTCGCGGAGGCTGCCCGCGCCCAGGCTTTCAGCGTTTCCATTGCAGGCAATGCGAAGGCTGGCCTGAGCCAGATGGAAGCACGGTTTCCCGACCTTCTCTTCCTGGACCGCTGCTTCGGGGGGCGGACGCGAGAGGCGCTCCTGGGACAGATCCACAACTCGAGTGGAGGGGCTGCCGTCCTGGTGGGTCCCGTCGAGAATGGTGCGGCACGGTCCAGGGGCCCGCGGTCCGAGTCCATGCCCTCCTTTCTCTCCTCATTGCAGGACCCCCTCGAGGCGCAACAGGTGCAGGCCATTCTGGAGGGAGTGATCCGCTCGCTCGCCGAACCGGGGAGGCTCCCGACCGAGAAGGTCCGATCGGAGGGTGCGCGATTCGGCCAACTCGAGGGATCCGCCTCCCCATCCATGCAGAAGCTCTGCCACATGATCTCCCGGGTGGCGCCCGCCCGGGCCTCGGTCCTGGTGTCCGGCGAGAGCGGGGCCGGAAAGGAGAGGGTAGCCCGGACGATCCATGACCTCAGCCCGCGAGGAAAAGCGCCGTTCGTCGCGGTCAACTGTGGGGCGATCTCCGCCAATCTCATGGAGAGCCAGATCTTCGGGCACGAGAAGGGAAGTTTCTCGGGGGCTTCCCGTCGGCACCGGGGCCTCTTCGAGCAGGCCCATGGCGGGACGCTCCTCCTGGACGAGATCACCGAGATGCCCCTGGAACTCCAGGTCAAGCTTCTTCGTGTTCTCGAAACCGGCACGGTCGTCCGCGTGGGCGCTGAAAGCTCCATCGAGGTCGACGTGCGGATCCTGGCCACGACCAACCGGACACCCCTTGCGGCCGTGGCGGAAGGGAAGCTCCGAAGGGACCTCTACTACCGCTTGAGGACCCTCGAGGTGGAGGTCCCCCCCCTCCGGTCGAGGGTTGAGGACCTGCCTGACCTGGCGCGGGCCCTCCTGGAGGAGATCGGGGAGCGGGAGGGGGAGAAAAAATCCATCGGTCCGGAGGTCATGGGAATGCTCGAGGCCCACGAATGGCCCGGGAATGTCCGGGAGCTCCGAAACGCCCTCTATACCGCCTTCCTCATGTCGGAGGGTCCTGAACTCCAGGCGGCCGCGATTGTCGACGAGCTCTCGGCCTCCGCCGGCCCGGACTCGCTGGTGGAAGCCGGTGGGCGTGCCATCCGCATTCCGGTGGAGACGAGTATTCGGGAGGCCGAGAAGCAGCTCATCCTGATGACCCTCGCCCACATGGATGGGCGGAAGGACCGAACCGCCGAGGTCCTGGGCGTGAGCCTGAAGACCCTCTACAACCGCCTTCATGCGTACGGACGCATGGGGGGAGCCGAGGACCCTCCGGCCCGGTGACCCGGCTGGCCGGGGCCGACCCCTCAAGGTCCGCCCCGACCGTCGATCATCGGCCATGAAACCGGTGCCGGGTCGTCAGACCGTGGCACCGTAGTGCGCATGCATCCCCTCGCTCCAGGCCGGGTCGGTGAAGTCGGGCCAGTCATTCTTGTCGAATCCCGGAGCCTGCTCGAGGACCTTCTGATCCGCGTTCAGGATGAATCCATCGCGGGTCTTGTTCAGTGAGAGGGCCGCCCAGGGAACGGCGAAGAGCTTGTCGCCCATCCCCAGGAATCCACCGAAGGACAGCACCGCACAGACGACGCGACCCGAGGCCTGGTCGAGCATGATCTCCTCGATCTTCCCCAGATCCTCGCCCTTCAGGCTCTTCACCGAGTCCCCCGTGACCGTGCTCGCCGACACGACACCGCCGGACTTTCCCTTTCCGTTGCTCTTGGTCTTCATTCTGAGATCCCTCCGCTTGAATTGGGCTCCTCCGGACCCGGATGGGGCCAGGCAGGAGCTACCCCCTTACCGTACAAGGACCGGGCCAGAAGAGTGCGCCCGGAAACGGGGTCTGGAATCTCCACTCCGCACACCGCTTCTCGAGACTGGGGGACGGCTCGCCGCCGCATTTCGTGCCATGAAACGGAAATTCCTGCAAGAGCACTGGTAGGTCCTACCAACGAGGTGCGGGGGGAGTGTGCACTGCGCCCGATCCAGCCGCACAGACGGCGATCGGCCACCGGCATGGGGTTTGCAATTTTCCTGGGGTATCGGGTCGATCGAACGGAAGGGTTGCCCTCCCCGACCGCTCCGCTACAACACGGCATCCGGCTGTGGACCGGTGAGGTCGCCGGGTCCCCCGAGGGTCCCTGATTCCAAGGAGAAGAAGGATCAGAGTTCGCTGGTCTCCCGGCCTTCATGAACGGGACGAACCGAGCGTCGGGCGAAGCCGGCCCCGTCCTTCAGCCCCCTGATTGCGGGGACTGAAAGCGCGGGACGCGGTTGAGCAATCTCCGACCCGGAGATCGGCGTAGTCGAGTTATCGACCGCGGCGGGAGTAACCCCAGCCACCGCCGAACAGGAGAATGACGGCGATGATGATCAGGATGGTGGTGGTAGTCATGGTAGTATTCCTTCCCCAGAGTGAGATCCAGCTTGCCTGAACCACAGGCGTCTGCACCCTGAAGATCGGCAGTTTCGGCCCCCACGCGCTATCGCTCAATCGGGGTACGGCCGGTCGGAGGGCCATCCCTCCATCGAGGGGCATCGAGCGGGGTCCAGAGTCGCAACACAGGCCCTCAGTCCCCGAG
>SLSF01000299.1 GCA_007130605.1 Gemmatimonadota bacterium
AGCCAGGGGTGGTTGTTGCCCGACGCGATGTCGAAGTAGGTGAAGAGTCCGCCGGCCGCGATGGAGAAGCCCAGCACATTCTGGTGGGTCGGCTCGAAGCCCTCGGCGGCCTTCCCCATGTAGGAGTAGTTCTCGTAGAAGTTGATCTGGGTGAAGGGGCCGAAGTCGATCTCCTTCGTGTACTGGACCCCCAGGGTGGCGATCCACGCCTCGGTAGCCATGTCGTACGGATCCCCGTACGCGCCCTTCCGGATCACCTCGACCTCCACGCCGTCGTCGTCGGTGGCGTCGTAGGCGTACTGGAGGAACTGGGCCTTCACATTCCAGGGGCCGTAGGTGCCATCGGCATGCGCCGCCCAGGCCCAGCGGGAGCCCCAGTCGTCGGTGACCGCGTTGTAGATTCCCCCGGCCTGGAGGGACCCACCCACCTCGGTGGTACCACCCCCGTCGTGCTCCAGCGTCCGGGTGAGGCGCACATTGCCCTGGTGGCGCTCCTGGTTCGACTGTCCCTCGGTGGGAATCATGTCATAGGAGTAGCGTCCGGCGCCTCCGATCCCGAAGGAGGCCTCTCCGTAGGCGGGCCCCGACGGCTCGGGCTGGAGGAAGTAGGCGAGGTCGAGATGCCATCCGTCCGTACGATGGTGCGAGACCTTCACCCCCATGTCGTGATCGTCTTCGAGCCCCACGTAGTAGGGGAGCTGAAACCACCAGTTGTGCGAGTTGTACTGGAGGTTTCCGAAGGGGGTCTGGGTCACGCCGACCTGAATCTCGGTCTCCTCCGAGAGGGCGTACTCGAGCCACCCCTCCTTGATGAAGTGGGTGTTGAAGGTCGGGTAGAAGCGGTACTCGAACTGGATCCCGATCCCTCCGGACCGCCCCTGGACATTGATCCGCCAGGTGTCCCAGGTGAACTGGGTGCTGTTGGGGGTCCGGTCCCCCTCGTAGAAGGTGCTGAGGAAGTTGAAGCGGAGCGCGCCTCCCACATGGAGGAAGTCGTCGTCACGCTCCAGGGGCGTGAGGCCCGGCCGCGACTCCTCGGCCCGGTCCGTCGACCCGGGGTCGGGGTGGGAAGGGGCCTGGGCCGAGAGAGTCCCGGCCATCACCCAGGAGAGGGCGATGGCCAGCAGGGGTGTCCACCTGGAAGGCAGGATCCAATGGTTGCTCATCTGGGGGCTCCTCCGTCGAACATTCACTGTGTCGATCGGACATGGCACCCACAACGACTATCAGGATCACCCTATTATCGCAAGTCGGCTGACCCGGAGTCTTTCATAGACCCTTCGGACCAACCATATCCACCTACCCTCCAATTCTATACTCGTGTGGTGTATCGGCTCCCAGGAGGTGCTCGACGAAGTAGTCCCAGGTGCGGCGCACCGAGTACGCCTCATTCGCATATCCATGCCCCCGGTTGGGCATGACAATCAGGTCGAAGTCCTTGTTGGCGTCGATGAGTGCGTCGATGAGGAGAAGGGTCATGTTGGGGTGAACATTGGAGTCCATCGTCCCATAGCTCAGCAGAAGCTTCCCCTCGAGCCGGTCGGCCATGAGGTGGAGGGCCTGGTTCTCGAAGGAGTCGGTCCCGTCTTCGTCCACCTCGTACGGTCCGTGATACTTCTCGCCCCAGTAGAAGGTGTAGCCCCGGTTGTCATGGTTCCCCGCGCTCGCCACCCCCACATGAAAGAAGTCCGGGTGCCGCAGGAGGGCCGCCGCCGTGGCGAAACCACCTCCCGAGTGTCCATAGATGCCGACCCGGTCCAGGTCGATCCAGTCGTACCGGGCCGCCAGCTCGCGCATGGCGGCGATCTGGTCGGGGAGACCGTTGTCGGCCATGTCTCCGTAGTACGCCGTATGGGTGCGCTTCGACCCCATGGGGGCGCCCAGGGCGTCCACCAGGACCACGATGAAGCCCAGCTCGGCCAGGGCGTGCGCCTGTCCCCGCCGGCTCACCGAGAAGGAGCGGGTCCCCACGCTCCCGGTCTGGGGTCCCGGATAGATGGCGTTCACGATGGGGTACCGCTTCTCCGGGTCGAAGTGGGAGGGCCGGATCAGGAGGCCATGGATGGGGGTGACCCCGTCCCGCGCCCGCGCCGTGAAGGGCTCCGGTGCCCGCCAGCCCAGCGATTCCAGTTCGGAGATGTCGGCCTCCTCGATTACGGCGATCTCGGCACCGTCCCGGGCCCGGCGGACCGAGGTCACCGGAGGCACCTCGACGGTGGAGGTGCGTGCGACGAAGTAGTCGGCGCCGGGAGAGAGGGAGAGGTCGTGGTCCATCTCCCCCGAGGTGAGGCGCTGCATTCCCGAGCCATCGAGGCTCACCCGGTAGAGGTTCCGGTGGTAGGGATCGACCCCCGCCTCCCGACCGATCCCGGTGAAGAGGATCGTGCCGGCGGCCTCGTCGACCTCCAGGATGTCCAGGACATTCCAGTCACCCCCGGTGATCCGGTTCAGGAGCTCACCACTCTCAAGGTCGTACCGGAAGAGGTGCCCCCAACCGTCCCGCTGAGAGAACCAGATCACCTCGCCCCGGTCATGGAGGACCCGCCAGTTCGGGATGCCCCCGGAGGCGATATTGGTCTCGAAGAACTGCGGATGGCTCTCTTCGAGAACGGTGCGGACCGCCCCGGTGGAGGGGGCGGCCACCCGAAGGGTCACCGTCCGGTAGTCTCGCGACACCGAGACGAAGGCCAGTTGCTCCCCGTCGGCGCTCCACTCCACGTCGGCCCACTGTTGTCCCCTGGCGAGTCCGCAGCACGACGAGGTCCGCTGGTGGTCGGGGGGCGTGTCCAGCGCCACCACCGAGCGGGCCTCCACATCGACCACCACCCGCTCCAGCATGGGGACGATGGAGTCACCCACCAGGGCGTAGGGCCACGACTCGAGTTCGGGCCGGGGCTCGGCGGTCCGGAGGAGGTGCATCTCCTCCACCTCCCGTTCGTCCAGGCGGTAGGTGGCAATGCGCCGCGAATCCGGTGACCAGAGGAGGATGGCCTGGTTCGTCCGGCGCCATCCCTGGGAATCGGCGGCGTAGCCATGACGCTCGGCCCCGTCGGTGGTCACGGCGAAGGACTCGCCGCTCTCCAGGTCGTGCACCCAGAGGTTGTCGTCGCGCCTGAAGGCGGTGTATCGGCCGTCTGGCGACGTCACCCCGGAGGGTCCGGTGTCCGGCCCGTCGAGCTCCTGGCAGCGACCCTCGGCCGGAGTGCAGGACCAGTGGGAACCCGCGACCTGGACACGGAGCACCCGGCCCCGTTCGATCCATTCGAAGGAGTTGAAGGGGAGCTGGAGGGCCTCGTAGTTCCCCCCGACCGCCGCCGAGAGCGCCGCCGAAAGACGTTCATGATCGAAGGCCCGGACCCGCTCCCCACTCGATGCATTCACCTGGTAGAAGGCGAAACCACCGGGCACGCGGGTCCGGTACCAGAAGGTGGAGTCGTCGATCCAGTTGGGCGAGACATCGGCACGGAAAACCCTCGACGAGGCGTTCCAGGTGAGGAAGCCCTCCGCCCGTCGGTAGTCCGCCGCCGTGAGCGCGGAGTTCACCTCGTGGGCTGGCCCCGCCTCCTGGTGAGCCTCCTGGAACGCCTTCCCCTGCGCGCCCTCGGCGCCCACCAGGAGAAGAGTGAAGAAAAAGACCGGAACGAGTGTGCACCATCGTGACATCATCAAGCCATCCGTCTCGCGATTTGGACTGGGGCGGGAGACCCCGCCGGACGATGGAATGGAAGGTGGTCTGCAGGCGCGGGCGAGGCAAGGAAGGAGCCGGAAGGACGTCGAGGAACGGGAGCTACACCGTCCGCGACAGGAGGAGCTGCACCCGTGCCAGAAGGCTTTCCGGTGTGAAGGGCTTGGCCAGGAAATCGGAGAGGGGAGCGTTGGATCGCTCCTGGACCGCCATCTCCTCGGGATATCCTGAAATGAAGAGGATGGGAAGGTCGGGATGGATCAGACGGATCCGGTCCGCCATCTCCTCGCCATCGAGCCCCGGCATCCGCACATCGGTAATGAGGAGGTCGATCTCGAGATCCGGCCGTCCGAGTGCTTCGATGGCCTCTTCGGGATGTCCATATCCCTCGATCCTGTACCCGGCCCGGTCCAGGATTCGCTCCGCCATTCGCCGGACCCGATCCTCGTCCTCGACGATGACGATCCGGGCGTCCACCGTGGCACCGGTGACCCCGGCCTCGGGAGGGGTACGGGGCCGTGGCACCTCGCCCGTGGCCGCCGGCATGACGATGCGGAAGATCGTGCCCTCCCCCGGCTGGCTCTCCACGTCGACGATCCCACCCCCGCGGGTGACGATGCCGTATACGGTGGAGAGTCCCAGGCCCGTCCCCTTCCCCACCGGCTTGGTGGTGAAGAAGGGCTCGAAGATCCGGCCCCGGGTCCGGGGGTCGATCCCCATCCCCTCGTCCCGAACGGTGAGGACCACATGGTCCCCGGGCTCCACCCCCGGGTAGGGCCCACGGCCCCCCTCCGGCACCCGGATGTTGGTGGACTGGATCTCGAGGGTGCCCCCATCGGGCATGGCATCGCGGGCGTTCACAGCAAGGTTCACCAGGACCTGCTCCATCTCTCCGGCATCGGCCACCACCGGGCGCACTTCCCGGGCCAGGTCGGTGGTCAGTTCCACCTGCTCTCCCAGGACCCGAACCAGCATCCGCTCGAGCTTCCGGACTACCTCGTTCAGGTCGAGGGGCGCCTTCTGGACCACCTGGCGGCGGGAGAAGGCGAGGAGTTGCCGGGTGAGCCCGCCCCCGCGGTCTCCCGCTTCCTGGATGGCCTCGAGGCTCTCTCGAACCTCCTCGTCGATTCCAGCGGACATCTCCCCCGAGAGAAGGAAGCGGGCCTCCCCCGAGATGACGGTCAGGAGGTTGTTGAAGTCATGGGCAACCCCCCCGGCGAGCCGACCGATGGCCTCCATCTTCTGAGCCTGGCGCACCTGCTCGCCCAGTCGCCTTCGTTCGGTGACATCCTCCGCCAGGACCTCGAGGGCGATCCGGCCCCGCTCGAGGAAGGCGCTGGCGGTAAGACGCACATGGATCTCTTCGCCGTCGGACTTCCTCCACCGGGTCTCGCACCCGATGATGGTCCCCTCATTCCGGGCCTGGGCGGCGAGGGTCTCGAAGTCACGGGGGTCCACGAAGAACTGGTGGGCCTTCCGACGGGGCACCTGGCCGGCCCACGATTCCCCCAGGATCCGTTCCAGCGCCGGATTCCATTCCAGGATCACCCCATCGGCCGCAGCCAGGAAGACACCGAAGGGGGCATGTCGAAGAATCGACTCGTACCGGTCCCGCGCCCGGCGCACCTCGTCGCTGCGCCGTCGTTCCTCGGTCACATCGGACATGACGCCCACGACCCGGATGGGATTCCCGCCGTCTCCCTGCACCACGTAGCCCCGATCCAGAATCCGCGCCCTCCTCCCGTCCCCCCGGTTGAAGGGATACTCCTGCGTCCAGATGGAGTCACCCTGCTCCAGTGCTTCCTCGAGGCTTCGTCGCACCCGGGTCCGATCCGGCTCGGGGATCCGGCCGAACCAGAGCTCCAGGTCGCTGGCATCCACCTCCCGCCCGTCCGAGAAGGTTCGGAGCGCCTCGTTCCGGTGGATCCGTCCGGTTCGCAGGTCCCAGTCCCAGATCATGTCGCGGGTGGCACGCAGGACCAGGTCGTGTCGCTCCACCGTGCGAAGGAGTTCCTCTTCGGCCCGGTCGCGGGCCTCCAGGGTCCGGTTCAGGGTCCGGGCGAGTGCCGAAAATTCCGCAGGGCCGGCCTCGGAGACCCGCACACCTCGCGACGCCTCGGCCTCCGCGGCTCCCTCCTGCAGCCCCCGGAGTCCCGACCGCAGCGTGCGGTCGAGGGTCCAGAGCCCACCGATGAGGATGAGGACCACCAGGACCAGGGCGAGCCGGTGGCTGAGGGAGTGGGTCGGATCGGCCACGATGAGGACCACCACCGTGACGAGCCCGATCCCCCCGAAGAGGAGGAGGCGTCCCCTGAGCGAGGTGGGAAGGAGTCTCATGGGGGGAATGTAGAGAACCCCGGGCCGATCACAAGCAGGAGACCGGGCGCGACTCTCCGGATCCCGACCTCCTCATGGGGAGTTCGGCCCGGATCCTCGGCGCTCCATCGGGGTTTTTCACGCCGCGATCCCCCGGTCCCGCAGAACCCTCGCCACGCCCTCCCTGCGTCCATCCCACCCTCACCTTCCCGGAACGGAGTTCCCCATGTCATCCGTCGATGCCATCGTGGTCGGTGCCGGCCTCGCCGGCCTGGCGTGTGCCGAAGATCTCACCCGGGCCGGGCTCAGCGTGCGCCTCCTCGAGGCGTCGGATCGGCCGGGTGGCCGGGTGCGCACCGCCCCGGTCGACGGCTTTCTTCTCGATCGGGGCTTCCAGGTCCTCCTGGAGGCGTACCCGGAGTGTCGATCCCGTCTCGACTACGATGCGCTCGACCTCCGTCCCTTCTACGCCGGCGCACTGGTCCGGGCCGAAGGAGGTTTCCACCGGATGGCGGACCCCGCGTCGGATCCCATGTCGGCGCTCCGTTCCGCCTCCACGCCGGTGGGCAGCCTCGTGGACAAGCTCCGCACCGCCCGACTCGCCCGAAAGCTCAAGCGGACCCGCCCGGAAGACCTCCTCGAACTCGATGCCCCGTCGACCCTGGAACTCCTCCGGAACGAGGGCTTCTCGGAGGAGATGATCCGGCGCTTCTATCGCCCCTTCTTCGGAGGCATCCTCCTCGATCCGGAGCTCGACGTCTGGGGAGGCCTCTTCCGCTTCTACTTCCGGGTCTTCTCCGATGGCCCCGCCTCTCTCCCCGCCGGCGGCATGGAACGGATCCCGGAACAGCTCGCCCGACGCCTCCCTCCCGGAACGCTCCACACCGGGGTCCGGGTGGAAGCGGTCACCGACCGGGGCGTCCGCACAGAGGACGGAGAGGAGCACCGGGCGGACCGGGTGGTGGTGGCCGTCGAGGGACCCGAGGCCGCCCGCATCCTCGGTGGCGAGATCGAGGACCCCGGCTCCCGGTCGGTCCACTGCTTCTACTTCGACGCCCCCGAGGCCCCCATCCAGGAGGGGATCCTCATCCTCAACGGAGAAGGGCGCGGGGTGGTGAACAATCTGGCGGTGCTCAGTGAGGTGGCCCCGGAATATGCCCCGGAGGGACGGGCCCTCCTTTCGGCCACCGTCCTGGAGGCCCACACCACCGACCCCGAGACCCTGGAGTCGGAAGTGCGAACGCAGATGGAGGAGTGGTTCGGTCCCGCTGCAGCAGAGTGGCGACTCCTCAGGCAGTACACCATCTCCCACGCCCAGCCCCTGCAGCTTCCGGAGCAGATGTCTCCCCCTCGGCGCCCGGTCCGCCTCGGCAGGGGGCGGTACATCTGCGGCGACCACAGGGACAACGCCTCGCTGAACGGAGCCCTTGCGTCGGGATCCCGAGCCGCGCGAGCCCTTCTCGACGACCACGCTACTTCGTGACTGTAGCGTAAACGCTACACGACACCACCCTCGGGCGCACCTCAACGTCATCGGAATGGGATCCTGGTAGCGAAAACGCTACACAACACTACCCCGGCCCCGGACTCCGCATCAGAACCGCGCAGCCACACAGGAGAGGAAGAAAGCCCGTAAACGCTGCATGGTGGGCCGAAGCCACCTCGGTGCGCCCCGACTCACTCGACGCTGCGCTCGGCTCCTTCGTGCCGCGCCCGGTGCGGGTCGAGCTCGACCCGGCCCTGCTCCTCCCAGTCCCACTGGTCGGGCAGCCCGAAGTCCCTGGCGATGCACCCGTACGTCGTCTCGGCCGAGAGGAAGACACCCGGCACTCCGGCACCGGGGTGGGTCCCGGCCCCCACCAGGTAGAGCCCCTCCACATCTTCACTCCGGTTGTGGGGGCGGAACCAGGCGGTCTGGGTGAACTTGGGCACCACCGCGAAGGCATTCCCCAGCGTCGAATTCAGGTCGTCGCGGAAGTCCCGGGGATCCATGATGTGGAGGACCTCGAGGTTGTCGCGGAGCCCCTCCATCCCCCACTCCTCCAGGAAGTCGATCACCCGATCGGCGAAGGGTTCGCGCATCTCCTCCCAGTCCACCCCGGAAGCGAGGTTTGCCACCGGCACCAGGACATACATGCTCTCGCACCCCTCGGGGGCCATGGAG
Source organism: Gemmatimonadota bacterium (assembly GCA_007130605.1). GTDB lineage: Bacteria > Gemmatimonadota > Gemmatimonadetes > Longimicrobiales > Gaopeijiaceae > SLBA01. The sequence goes on from SLSF01000299.1 coordinate 8,166, forward strand.
GGATCCGTGCGCGTGGGCACATGGAGGTACATGGAGAAGTCGTCGGGGAGGATCTTCCGCTTGAAGATGTCTTCGAGGAGCCCCTTGTACCGCTCGGTGAGGATCAGGGTGTGGTGCTCGAGTTCGGGATACTTCTTCTTCGTCCCCAGGTAGAGGAGGAAGCACGACATGGAGTAGTCGATCTTACCAACCCGCCGATCGCTCCACTTCCGGCGCTCCGTCGGCGCCACCAGGTCCCGGTAGGTATGGCCCACGTCGCCATTGGAGATGACGAGGTCGGCATCGAAGCGCTCGCCCGCCGCCTCCACATGGGTGGCACGCCCTCCTTCCACTCCGATGCGGGTCACCTCGTGGTCGGTACGGATCTCCCCGCCCAGCTCCTCGAAGAGCTTCCCCAGGGCCTCCACCACCGCGTACATCCCTCCCCGGGCGAACCAGACTCCACCCTTCCGCTCCAGGTAGGGAATCATCAGGTAGACCGAGGGGGTGTGGAAGGGATTCCCGCCCACGAAGAGGGGATGGAAGGAGTAGATGAACCGATGCCGGAAGTCCTCGAAGAAGGAATTCACGAAGCTTCCCACCGGCCGCCAGGCGTCGAGACGGATCATCCGGGGAATAAAGCCCAGCATCGTCCCCAGGTCACCGAAGGACTTGGAGCCGAGGCGATCCCCGATGACCGCGTCGTAGATGGGTCGCACCTTCGCCATGAAGTCGTCGAGGCGCTCGGCGTCGCCCTCGTTGAAGACGGCCATCTGCACCTTCATCCGGTCCTGGTCCCCCACGTAGTCGATGTGGGTCCGATCATGGAAGAAGATGCGGTAGTAGGGGTCCAGCGGCATGAGCTCCAGGTAGTCCTCGAGCCTGCGCCCCCCCGCCTGGAAGACGGAGTCGATGATGTGGGGGGCGGTGATGAGCGACGGGCCCATGTCGAAGACGTAGCCCCGGTCCTCGAGCTGGTAGGCGCGGCCGCCGAGCTTCTCCCTTTTTTCCAGGAGGGTCACCTGGACTCCAGCCGCCTGCAGGCGCACCGCGAGTGCGAGACCACCGAATCCGCTGCCGATGACGATGGCGCGGGAGGGGCGTTCGGACGACGACATGACTTCTGGCTCCGGTCCACGGGAAATGGAGACGGCCCGGAAAGTGGAGCTCCGGAGGGGGGTCGGCGGATCCGGTACCTCGCTGGGGGTCGGGGGTTCCCGGGGGCGAGGGCTCCCCGGGTCGGCAGCGATCCGGGTCGGGACCCTCCGAGGTCAGGAGATTCCGTCGCTCGCCGGGGGAAACCTACGGATCCTCCCCCCGGAGGATGGCGCGCAGGGCCGCATCAGCTCGTTCGTCGTCGCGCTGGGTGAGGGCGTTCACCGCGGCCGAGCGGAGTTCGGGGTCATCGGACTCCCGGTACGCCTGGATGAGCGCCTCGGTGGCTTCCGCAGAGGGGCTGCCCGCCAGTGCCCAGAGGATCTGCCGGCGGAGGAGGGTCTCGTCGGTCTCTCCATAGACCGAAAGGAGGAAGTCCATGTCCGCTCCGCGCCAGCTCGCCTGGTTGAGGGCGGCCGCCCGCATCTGGGCCGGGAGGGTCCGATCGGCAACACGCTCGCGGACCCACGCCCGATCCGCCTCCCGTGGAGAGATGGAAAGTTGCGCCAGGATCGCCGTGCGGAGGGCATCATCGTCGATCTGGTCGAAGAGGTCGCGTACGCGGGCCGCCTCCTCCGCCGAGGCGTCGCTCAGGATCTCGGAGACGATCATCACCACCCCACGGGCCTCCAACTCACGCGCCTCCACCAGCGCAAGGGCCCGGCCCCGGCCCACTCCATCAGGAAGGTCCAGGAGGGTGTGCGCCGCCAGCACCCGCACCGTCTGGTCGTCGTCGGTGCGGGCGATCTCGGCCAGGAGCTCCATGTCGGCAGGGTCCGCCGACTCCCGGAGGGCATGGAGCGCCGCCTGCCGGGTGAAGGGGTCGGGTTCGTTCCGGAGTGCCTGAACCACCCGGTCCCGGTCCAGGGCCCCGGTAGCCAGCGCGTGGCCGAAGACCGTCGAGCGGAGGGGCGCCGCGCACGGATCGGAGTCTCCGGCGGCCTCGAGATCGTCGAGGAGCCCGTCGAGGATCGCCGGGTCGCGATCGAAGAGGGCGTGGAAGGCCGCCGTCCGCTCTCGAAGCCGCGCCTCGTCGCACCCGGGTGGCACCTCGGCACGAAGGCCCCCGAAGAGCCCCGGCACGTAGCGGCTGACCGAGAAGGGAACGGTACGCACCTGGCGCTCGGCGGTGGCGGCCGAGAGGAGTGCCCCGGCCTGGGCCTGCTGGAGGACCATGGCCCGCTCCAACGAGCGCGCGTCCCGGGTGATGGTATCCACCCCGAAGGCGGGGGCGCCCACCACCCGGGGATGGATCGCGGTGGTCGCCGGCCGGGAGACCGCCCCGACCGAAAAGGGGACCTCCCGGCGCTCCGCCTCTATGGTCAGGGGGAGGGAGACCGTGTCCCCGCGCTCCAGCGCCCGGCGGTGGACCACGAGCTGGGCCAGGGCCGACTCCATCCGCTCAAGGAGTCGTTCGGTTTCTTCGACGGGCTCCCGGTCCTCCCTCCCTTCCAGGAGGGAGCGCGCTTCGGCGAGGCGGGTGGTGGCCCGCTCCACCTCCGCCAGGAGTGCCTCCCGGTCCTCGTCGGAGGCGGAGAGGGTCTCGGTGACGGCATTCACCCGGGCGAGGGCCTCGTAGTAGCGGGCGTCGGCCAGGTGAACCGACTCGGGCTCGGTCTCGCGGAGTTCGGTGAAAAGAGAGATGGCGCGCTCGTACTCCCGCCGGGTCAGGGCCCTGCGCGCTTCGCGGTAGAGCGTGTCGGCGGGGCTGATCGGGTCGACGGTCCCGTCGACGCCCCGGAGGACTTCCACCTCGGGTCCCCCTCGGTCGGGTGGCGCGGCCGTGGTGGACTGGGCCTCGGCGCCCCCCGCGGCCACGACCAGGAGTGCCAGGGAGAGGGTCATGGAAGCCATCAGGGTACGGATCGTCATCTCGACGCTCATTGGTCTGCTCCGCCATGGGCAAAGGTGTGGATCCGGGGGAGGATCCGCTGCTCGGACATCCCCTCGGCAATCAGTTCGATCTCGACCCGGGTCGCCTCGGACTCGGCGGCCGGAAGCCCCACCACCTGCACCAGGAGGAGCTCCAGGTCCTCGAGGAGGCGCACCAGCCCCGGGTCGAGGGGCTCCGGTTCGGCCAGGAGGAAACGGGTCCCGTCCAGGAGCGCTCGGGCCTGCTCCCGCACCTCGCCGGGCACCGTCCCGGCCTCCGGATCCGCACCACCGGCCAGGCGAGTCAGGAGCGGGCCCACCTCCAGGAGGTGCAGGTTGGTCACGAAGCGGTAGTCCGACAGCAGGGAGGGGGCGTCGGCCCACGGTGCCTCCACTTCCGAGGGGCCCGGGCCAAAACCGAATCCAAATCGTCTTTCGGTTTCTGCGGGGGGGCCGATCCCTTCTGGATCCAGAGGAGTTGTGGGGTCTGCGGGGCCTGCGGGGCCTGCGGGGCCTGCGGGGTCTGCCTCCCTCCCGGTGCCCGGGGGTTCCGCCTCTGAGCTCTCCACCTCCGTCGCTCCGGCCACCGCCTCCATCCCCGCCTCGGGTGGGAGGGGAGCGGGAGCACTCCAGCGGCCGATGACGAGGCCGGCG
>SLSF01000231.1 GCA_007130605.1 Gemmatimonadota bacterium
CGAGCCCCGAGGTGACGAGGGCGAGGAAGGCCGCCATGTGGTACCCGGGGATTCGGGCGTTCTCGTCGGTGAATCCGAAGATCCCCTGGACCTCGGAGGTCCCCTCCATGAGGAGCCCGTAAGGCGCCAGGATGAACCGGACCCCGATGAGGGCCAGAAAGACCGAGAGGAGGATCCCCAGGTGTGCTCGGGGCAGGTCGTTGACGGCGACCCGTCCTCCCCCCCAGCGGATGGAGCCCGTCGCGGTGTACCCGGCGATGACGGCGGCGGCCAGGAAGACGACGGCCACCATCCCGAAGGTGACCATCCCCGAGAGGACCTCGTAGCGAAAGAGGTAGAAGCCCAGGTCTCGACCGAGGATGGGGTCGTCCACCCCCACCGATGGACCGTGGAGGAAGAGCAGCGCCCGGAGGCCCGTCCCCGAGGGAACCGCCGCCAGGAACCAGAGCCCGATGAGGACCGAGGCGCCCAGGAGTCCCCAGCGCAGGTATCGGGTGGGGATCTGCTCCTGGATCACCAGGTCGCCAACCTTCCGCTGGAGACGGATCCCCGAGAAGGTCTTCGCCACGAACCGGAGGTTGTACCACGCCAGCAGACCGGTGAGCAGACCGATCCCAATCCTCGTCCCCCACTCCCAGAGGGCGCGGGTCCAGTAGACCCTCGCGTGCCCCTCGGCGGAGAACCAGAGGTGGTCTACATAGATCGAGGAGATCCATCGGAGGAGAAGGAGCAGGACCAGGCCACCCAGGAAGGTGACGAGGATCGTCTTTCCACTCCGGAACCACCGTGGAAGGAGATCAGACATTCACATTGTGCTGGCGGAGCCAGCCCTCGACCTCGGTACGGATCTCGGCGAGGCGATCGGGGGAACGGGCTTCGAAACGTGCCACGATGACCGGCTGGGTGTTGGACGACCGAAGGAGTGCCCAGCCATCGCCGAAGAGGATCCGCGCACCATCCACATCGATGACCTCGTGGTCCCTGGAGAAGTGTTCCACCGCGGCAGCCACCACCCGTACCTTCTCTTCCTCGGTGACCTCGATACGGAGTTCCGGGGTCGAGAAGTAGGCGGGAAAGGCCGCGGTCCATTCCGAGAGCGGATGCTCGGCATCGGCAACGAGCTCCACCAGGCGAAGCGCGTTGTAGAGGGCGTCGTCGATGCCCAGGTAGCGGTCGGCGAAGCAGATGTGGCCGGAGAGTTCTCCGGCAATGGGTGCTCCGGTCTCCTTCATCTTCTCCTTGATGAGGGAGTGGCCGGTTTTCCACATGAGGGTCCGCCCCCCTGCCTTCTCGTAGACCTCGGGGAGGAGCTGGGAGCACTTCACATCGAAGATGAGGAGCTGGTCGGGCCCCTTCCGCTCCAGGAGGTCGAGCCCGAAGAGGAGGAGGAGGACATCTCCCCGGATGATCCGGCCCTTCTCGTCCACGGCCCCGAGGCGATCCGCGTCTCCGTCGAAGGCGATCCCCAGGTCCGCTTCGTGACTGCGCACCAGCTGGATGAGGTCTTCGAGGAATTCGTCCACCGTCGGGTCGGGATGGTGGTTCGGGAAGGTCCCGTCCGACTCGCAGTAGAGGGGGATCACCTCGGCCCCGATGGCCTCCAGGAGGCGGACGGCCACCACGGAGCCCGTGCCATTTCCGCAGTCCACCACCACCCGCACCGGGCGGGAGAGGGGGAGGTCGAAGCGGCCGGACAGGTCCTCGACGTAGTGGTCGAGGACCGGGTGCCCGATGCGTTCCCCCGCCCCCTTCACGAAATCGCCGGCGAGGATCCGCGCGCGGAGTTCCCGGACCCCTTCACCATAGAGAGACCGCCCCAGGCGGGTCATCTTGATGCCATTCCACTCGGGGGGGTTGTGGGATCCGGTGAGCTGGATCGCCCCATCGGTCTCCAGGGTCGGTTCCGCCCACCAGGTGACCCCGGTGGGGACGATGCCCAGGTCGAGCACCTCCACACCGGTGGAGACCAGGCCGGAAATGAGTGCGTCGACGAGGCGTGGAGAGTGGGGGCGGTTGTCGTGACCCACCGCGACTCGGGGCGTTCGCCCCTCCACCGCCTCGGAGAGGATCGAGCCGTACGCCTTCCCCACCGCCTCGGCCACGGGTTCCGTCAACTGGGTGTCGACGATCCCACGGATGTCATACTCTCGGAAGATCTCGTCCGGGATGTTCATGCCGTCGGGTCCCTCGAATGTTTGGGGTAGGGTCCGGTCCGGGCCTCGGGCCGGTCAGGGCCTCAGGCCGAGCAGGGCCTCCCCAACCACACCCCCGAGACCACTGGCCGCCAGGCGCGCGCCCTCCATGAGTCCGCCGGGGAAGATCCCGAGGTAGAGGATGACTCCGGCCGATGCCACGAGTCCCATCCGGATGGAGAGCGGGGCCCAGACCGGGCCGGAGGAGCTTCCGGCGGGCTCCGGACGCATCCACATGTACCACGCCACCTTCAGATAATAGTAGTACGATACCACCGTCACCACCGCCAGGATGATGGCGAGGGTCCAGAGACTGCTCTCGACCGCCCCCTGCAGGAGGTAGATCTTGGCCATGAAGCCACCGGTTCCCGGAAAGCCGGCGAGGGAGAGGAGGAAGATGGTGAGGATCGTTCCCAGGAGGGGTTCCTTCCAGCCGAATCCCCCGTAGTCCTCGATCTGAAGGCGCTTCTCCGAGTGGTTCGATACGATCATGACGACGCCGAGGGCGCCCACATTCATGACGGTGTAGACCAGGAGGTAGAAGAGGAGTCCCGCCATCGCCGTCTCGTTGGCGGCCACCAGGGCCACCAGGAGGTAGCCTCCATGGGCCACCGAGGAGTAGGCGAGCATCCGCTTCACATTGGTCTGGCTCAGCGCGATGAGGTTCGGGATGATCATGGTCAGCGCCGCCAGCCACCAGATCACCGGATACCAGGTCTCGTAGAGCGCCGGGAAGGCCTCCATGAAGACCCGCACGAAGGCGATGAAGGAGGCGGCCTTCACCGCGGCGGCCATGAAGGCGGTGGCCGGCGTGGGCGCGCCCTCGTAGACATCGGGGGTCCACATGTGGAAGGGCACTGCCGCCACCTTGAAGGCGAACCCGATCCCCAGGAGTCCCATCCCCGCCAGGAGGAGGGGGGAGAAGGCGGCGCCTTCCTGGATCACTGCGGCGATCTCCGGAAGACTCACACTCCCGGTGGCGCCCCAGACCAGGGCGATCCCGTAGAGGAGGAAGGCGGAGGAGAAGGCCCCCAGGAGGAAGTACTTGAGTCCCGCCTCGGCCGACCGCCGGTCCCGGCGATTGAACGCCGTCAGGACGTAGGCCCCGATGGACATGGTCTCGATGGCAAGGAAGAGGAGGATCAGGTTGCGGGTCCCCCCCATGAACATCATCCCCACCGTCGCCAGGAGGAGGAGGCTGTAGAACTCGCCCACCTGGAGGCGCTGCCGACCCAGGTAGGGCATGCTCATGAGGATCGTGAGCCCGGCACCGGCCAGGAAGAGCCAGTTGGAGAAGAGGCGGAAACCATCCATGGCGATCATGGGTGAGTCCGCCACCGTTCCCACGCCGTAGAGCCAGCCATTGGCGAGTCCCGCGGCCAGGATCCCGGCGAGGGAGAGCCATCCGAGGGTGTTGGCCTCTTCCGGGGGAAACTCGCCCGGGCGGTTCCGGAAGACCCCGACGATGAGGACCACCATCGCCGATGCGCTGAGGATGATCTCCGGCAGGAGGGCCCAGAGGTAGTCCGCGTTCGAAGTGAAGTCGAGTTCCATTCTCGTCAGTCCTGATCCCCGATGGCCACCCGGATCCACTCGCGCTGGGCAGCGGAGCCGTGGATGAGTTCAGCAGTCGCTTCGATCCGATCCATCGCACTGGTGCCGAGTTCGGCGGTGGTGGGCACCGCCGGCGGCGGAGCCTCGCGCACTCCGGCGGGTCCCTTCGCTTCCTCCATGAGCGCCCCACCGGCGGCGCCCTCGTCGACCCACTCGATGATGGCCTGCACGCCGGGCTCCATCCGATCGAGGATCGGCCCGGGGAAGACCCCGATGAGGAGCATGAGGCCCACGAGGGGAGAGAGCACCGCGATCTCTCTTCCCGAGAGGTCCTTCATCGCCCGGTTCTCCTCCCGGTCCAGTGGGTTGAAGAGGATCTTCTGGACCATGGGGAGCATGTAGTACGCGGCGAAGATCACCCCGGTGGCCGCCAGGAAGGCGAGGACCGGGTAGCGCTCGAAGGTCCCCAGGAGGGCCAGGAACTCGCCGACGAAGCCACTGGTTCCCGGCACGCCGATGGAGGCCATGGCGGTGATGACCAGAGCGGTGGCCAGGAGTGGGGCCACCTTGGCGATCCCGCCGAACTCCTCGATCTCGCGGGTGTGTCGGCGCTCGTAGAGCATGCCCAGGATGAGGAAGAGCGCCCCGGTGGAGATCCCGTGGGAGATCATCACGATGAGGCCTCCCTGGAGGCCATTGGTGGTGAGGGCGAAGATCCCGATGAGCACGAAGCCCATGTGGGCCACCGAAGTATAGGCCACCAGCTTCTTGGCGTCGGGCTGCACCGCGGCAACCCAGGCGGCATAGATGATCCCGATGACCCCCAGGGTGAGCATGATCATCACCACCGTGGGGTGGGCCGATGCCTCCGGGAAGAGGGGGAGGACGAAGCGGAGGAAGCCGTAGGCGCCGAGCTTCAGGAGGACGGCGGCCAGCACCACCGATCCCGGGGTCGGTGCCTCCACGTGGGCGTCGGGAAGCCAGGTGTGGAAGGGGAAGAGGGGCACCTTGATGGCGAAGGCGAGCCCGAAGGCCACAAAGAGCCAGAGCTGTTCCGTCAGGGTCAGCGGGGTCCCGAGGAGGTCGAAGAAGTGGAAGGACGGGTACCCCAGGTTGAGCTGTGCCTGCCAGTAGAGATAGAGGATCCCCACCAGCATGAGGAGGGATCCCAGCGCCGTGTAGAGGAAGAACTTCACCGCGGCGTAGATCCTGCGCTCTCCGCCCCAGATCCCGACGATGAAGTACATGGGGACCAGGGTCAGCTCGAAGAAGACGTAGAAGAGGAAGAGGTCCATGGTGGCAAAGACCCCGACGATCCCCGTCTGCAGGAGGAGCATGAGGGCGTAGAAGGCTCGCTGCCGCTCCTTCACGTACTTGAACGCCCCAAGGATGGCGATGGGCATGGTGAAGGTGGTGAGCAGGATCATGAAGAGGCTGATCCCGTCGATCCCCAGGGCGTACGAGATCCCGAAGGCCCCGATCCACTCGGTGGAACTCATGTGCTGGAAGAGTGGCCCGGCCGGGTCGAAGGACCACCAGAGCCCCAGGCTCAGAACGAAGAGACCGGTCGTCCACCCGAAGGCGATCTCCTTCGCCCGCTCCTCCGGGGCAAGGAGTACGGCCCCGATCCCCACCAGGGGGAGCCAGATCAGGGCATGGAGGATCCACTCTCCGAAGCCCACCGCATCGAGAAATCCCGTCATTCTGTCGGCCTCAGAAGATGAAGGCCCCGAGCACCACGAGGGCGCTCAGCGCGATGATGAAGGCGTAGGTGTTGATCTGCCCGGTCTGGAAGAGGGAGCCGAACCAGCCGACTCCCTTCGATACGGCCCCAACCGCATTCACGGTGCCATCGATGACCACCCGGTCGATCACCCGCCAGCAGAAGCGGGAGGTGGCGAGGATGGGCCGGACGATGATGCGATCGTAGAACTCGTCCACGTACCACTTGTTGTACAGGACCTTTCCAATCCCGCTCTCCGGTTCACCGTCGATGTGCGCCGGCTGCACTTCCCGGGCGAGGAAGTGGCGGGCGGTGAGGATCACCACCACGAGAGCCATGGTGGTGGCAATGGCCCCCCACACCACATGGCCTCCTCCCACCGGCGAGACGTCGGCGTAGGCCCCCAGCTCCGCCATCCGGATGGCATCGGCTCCGGCAGTCACGGGGGCAAGCCACGAATCGAGCCACGCCGACATGGGCAGGAGCCCGAAGCCGCCGAAGAAGGATTCGCGGACGGAGCCCGGGACATTGATCCATCCACCGAAGACCGAGAGCACCGCCAGCACCCCCAGGGGGATCGTCATGTTGAGGGGCGCCTCGTGAAGGTGCTTCGCTTCGTCCTCACCAGTGCGGTTCGGGCCATGGAAGGTCATCACCATCATCCGGGTCATGTAGAAGGCGGTGAGGACCGCGGCGGCCAGGGCCATCCCCCAGAGGACGACGTAGAGGCCCGAGAAGGCCCCGGCAGTCCCCACGTACCAGATGATCTCGTCTTTCGAGAAGAAACCGGCGAAGGGCCAGATCCCGGCGATGGCCAGGGTGGCGATCCACATGGTGATCCAGGTGGCGGGCATGAAACGCTTGAGCCCCCCCATATTCCGCATGTCCTGTGCGTCCCAGTCCTTGTGCGTGCTGTGGAGGGCGTGGTGCATGGAGTGGATCACCGCTCCGGCGCCCAGAAAGAGGAGGGCCTTGAAGAAGGCGTGGGTCATGAGGTGGAAGACCCCCGCCGCGTATGCACCCACCCCGACCCCCATGAACATGAAGCCCAGCTGCGAGACGGTGGAGTACGCCAGCACCTTCTTGATGTCGTATTGCTTCAGTGCGATGGTGGCCGCGAAGAGCGCGGTGAGGGCACCGATGGTGGCCACGGCCGCGGCCGATGCCGGCGCCATGGCGAAGAGCACCGAGCTCCGGGCCACCAGGTAGACTCCCGCCGTCACCATGGTGGCGGCGTGGATCAGGGCGGAGACCGGGGTCGGTCCCGCCATGGCGTCGGGGAGCCAGACATAGAGGGGAATCTGCGCGCTCTTCCCCACGGCTCCCAGGAGGAGGAAGAGAGTCACCGCCGTCACCGCCGCACCACCATAGACGAAGAGCTCGGGCGCCTGCTGGAAGATGGCGCCGTAGTCCAGCGTGCCGAAGGTGGCGAAGAGGATGAACATCGCCATGAGAAGACCGAAGTCTCCCACCCGGTTCACGATGAAGGCCTTCTTGCCGGCGTCGGCCTTCTCCCGGTCCTGGAACCAGAACCCGATGAGGAGATAGGAGCAGAGCCCCACTCCCTCCCACCCCACGAACATCACGGGGAAGTTCGCCCCCATGACGAGGACGAGCATGAAGAAGACGAAGAGGTTCAGGTAGGCGAAGTACCGGGGGTAGCCCGGGTCCTCCTTCATGTAGCCCACACTGAACATGTGGATCAGGAAGCCCACCCCGGTGATGACCATCATCATGATCATGGAGAGCTGGTCGAGCTGGATCGCCGCATCGACCGAGAGGGTCCCGGTGGGCATCCAGCTCCAGTAGCTCCGGATCACCGGCTCGGTGAGTTCGACCCCGAGCATCCGGAAGAAGTTGATGGCCACCAGGATGAAGGCGCCCAGAAGGACCCCGGGCCCGATCCAGGTCGGGAGGGTGTGGGTGAAGGGCTTCTTCCCGTCGGGGCCCGCGATCGCCGCGCCATCCCCACCCCCCCGGATCCGGTCCGCCGCACGGGATCCGGCCATGAGCGCCAGCACCCCGTTGGCGGCAAAGCCGAGCAGGGGGAGAAGCAGGATCAGCCCCGGAAGGAGTGGATCATAGCCACCCGATGCCCCTCCCTGTGCCACTCCTTCCGCAATGAATCCCAGAGAGATCATGCCCTCACCACTTGAGGAGGTTGAAGTTGTTCACATTCACCGTCTCGTAGTGCCGGAAGATCGCGATGATGATGGCGAGCCCCACGGCGGCCTCGGCGGCCGCGACGGTCATGACGAAGAAGACGTAGATCTGACCCTCGATGCCCATGAAGCGTGAGAGGGCGACGAAGGAGAGATTCACCGCATTGAGCATGAGCTCGACGCAGAGAAAGATGATGATCGCATTCCGACGCACGAGCACACCGAGCATGCCCACGACGAAGAGGATCGCACTGAGTATGAGCGCTTCCACAAGCATCGACGTCAGACCCTCCGCTTGGCGATGGCGATGGCTCCCACGAGAGCCACCAGGAGGAGAATTCCAGTGAGTTCGAAGACGATCACATAGTCGGTGAAGAGGGGCCGGGCGATGGCCCCGATGATGCCCTGTTCAGCCAGGAGGGCGTCCATCCCCTCCGGACCGGGGAAGGCCGCAAGCATGGGGCTCGTCTCGGCGCCTCCGAACTGCCGGACGAGGATCCCCGCAATGAGACCCGTGGTGGCGAAGGCCAGCACCATGCCCACCCCGACCTGGATGTCGCGTCGGTAGTCGTGCCCCAGGTTCAGGAGCATGATCACGAAGAGGAAGAGCACCATGATGGCCCCGGCGTAGACGATGATCTGGATCGCCGCCAGGAAGTGCGCTTCGAAGAGGACGAAGATTCCGGCCAGGCTCGCCAGGGTCGCCACCATGAAGAGGAGGCTCCCCACCGGATTCTTCTGCAGCACGACGCCGAAGGCGCTGCCTACCGCCACCGCTGCGAAGATGTAGAAGAGGATCTCGATCATTGAGGTCGTTCCTTACTCCGAGCGGGGGTCGGAAGGATCCCAGAGGAGAGTCGACTCGTGGTCCTGCTCCATGAGGCGATCCAGGTCGTAGACGAAGCGCTCCCGGGTATACTCGGCGTTCTCGAAGTGCTGTCCCACATGGATTGCCTCCACCGGGCACACTTCCTGGCACATACCACAGAAGATGCACCGGAACTCGTCGATCTCGTAGACGATGGGGTAACGATTCCCCTGGTCGTCCTCGCCTCCGACGAGGCGGATGCAGTTGGCCGGACAGACGGTGGGACAGAGCCCACACGCCACGCACTTGGGGCGACCGTCGGCATGGACTTCCATGACATGGGTTCCACGCCACCGCGGAGAGAGCTCCACCGGCTCCTCCGGATACTGGTGGGTGGCCTTGTCGGGGTTGATCATGTGCTTGAAGGTCAGCCCCATGCCCTTGATCGCCGACCTCAGGTAGGAGGTGGTTCCGGCCGCGGGGCGGCGCATCACTTTTACCGTGGCTGCCATCAGTCTGTCCTTTTCGTCACTTGGAGGTGTAGTCCGACTCGCCACCCATCTCGGCCCCGGCCAGCCTGGGGCGGAGACCCGACTGGGCGACGGGGGTGCGGACCTCGCGGACTTCTCCGGACCGCGACCGCGACGCACCCGACATGATCCGGTCGCGGTCGAGGGCGAAGACAAAGATTCCTGTGGCCACAGCACTCACCGCGGTGAGAACCGCTCCGAAGAGGAAGCCCTCCACCGCCATCTGGTCGAGCACCAGCACCGTGGCCGCCACCAGCATCACGTAGGCGAGCGAGGTGGGGAGCATCACCTTCCACCCCAGGTGCATCACCTGGTCGTAGCGGAAGCGTGGGAGCGTCCAGCGCACCCAGACGAAGACGAGGATGAAGAAGCCCGTCTTCAGGGCGAAGGCCGCCAGGGTGAGAAGCGTCTTCCAGATGGCCGGCTCCGCCGCAACGGGTTCTCCTGCCGCGGTGAAGCCCGAGATGAGCATCCCCTCGTACCAGAACATGTGGTCGCCACTCCAGAAGGGAACGCTCCATCCCCCGAGGAAGAGGGTCGCCATCAGCGCCGAGACCACGAGGATGTGGGCGTACTCCCCGATCATGAACATGGAGAACTTCATGGAGGAGTACTCGGTGTGGTAGCCGGTGACCAGCTCCGATTCCGCCTCGGGCATGTCGAAGGGGAGTCGGTTCGTCTCGGCGAAGCCGGAGATCACGAAGAGAAGGAAGGCGAGGGAGAGTGGGAAGAGGTACCAGAATCCCAGCATCTGCTGCTGCCAGACGATCTCGGTCAGCGTCACATTCCCGGCGAGGATGAAGACCGGAATCAGCGAGAGTCCCAGGGCCACCTCGTAGCTCACCATCTGCGACGAGGAGCGAAGGGCGCCGAGGAAGGCGTACTTGTTGTTGGACGCCCATCCCGCCAGCACGGTGCCGTACACCCCGAGCGAAGAGAAGGCGAGGATGAAGAGGATCCCCACGGGAATGTCGGCGACGACCATGTCCACCACGCCCCAGGGGGTCGGAAGGGGCGCCGCGAAGGGCACCACCCCGATAAGCACCACCGCCAGGAAGATCGAGAGCATCGGCGCGAGGATGAAGAAGGGACGATTCGCCGTGGCCGGCATCGTCTCCTCCTTCAGGAAATTCTTGATCCCGTCGGCGATGGGCTGAAGAAGCCCGAAGGGCCCCACCCGGTTCGGCCCCAGGCGATCCTGGATGAATCCCGAAACCCGGCGCTCCAGGAGCGTCATGTACGCGACGACCAGGAGCGAAACCGAGAATACGAGAAAGACCTTGATCGAGGAGGAGATCAGGAAAGCTGTCGGAGAAAGTTCTTGCATTCCTCGGGCTTCTTCACTGGTGGTCGTGTCGTGCCGCCGCCGGGGCGCCCATGCTTCGGGTCACGCGGCGGGGCGGAACATAACGAAAATCTGCCGTACGTCAGGCCCCCGGGAGCGCAACCGGCTCATTGGCCAGCGCTCCACGGGTTCCCAGGTCCTGGTAGGTGATCCCCTGAAAGTGCGGTGTCAGCTCTCCGGCCTTGAGGAACATCTCCTCCGCCCGCTGGGGCACCGCGGTGCCTTCGAGGTGGGCGGCGAGAGCCGCCAGCACGAGCCAGCCCGGCCGCGCCGCCCCCGGCGCCTCGAGCCCCGGCCAGAAGCGCTGCACCCGCCCTTCGAAGTTGGTGAAGGTGCCCTCCTGCTCGGCGTGGGTGGCGATGGGCAGTCGGAAGTGAGCCGCCTCGGTAGCCCGGCTCGTGTACGAACCCAGGTGGATGTGGAGGGCCGCGTCGGACCCGAAGTCGGGCGCGCAATCCGGGAGCGCATCCCCCACCACCAGGAGGATCCCGTCGAAGCCTTCCAGGCCCTCCAGTCCACCGGTGGCGTCGTCGTCGCCCACCCGCGCCATCCCCAGGAACTCGGCCCCCTTCACATTGGGGGCGAGGTCCTTTCTCCGGGTCAGCTTCGGGAAGCTCGGGAGGGGGATCTCCTCGTCGGTACGAGGAGACCGGAAGTGGATCTCTCCACCACCCAGCGCATTCACCAGGAGGCGGAGAGCCGCGAGTTCCTCGTTGGAGGAGAAGGGCGAGGCGATGGCCCGCACCGGGCGATCACCGACCTCCTCGAGCCGGGCGGTGAGGGCTTCGAGGGCCTCTGCCCAACCGGTGGCCACCCGGGAATCCTCGCGCTCGATCATGGGAGCTTCCAGGCGATCGGTCCGGTTCATCCAGTCATACCGGTGTCGCCCGTAGTCACACATCCAGTACTGGTTCACATCGAGGTTGGGCCGGGGCTTCAGCCGGTGCACCCGGTTGTCACGGGTGTGGAGGTCGATGTTGCATCCCTGCGAGCAGTTCGGGCAGATGGAGGGCGTGTGGTCGAGATCCCACGCTCGGGCCTTGTGCAGGAAGTCCTTGGAGACCAGGGCACCCACGGGGCAGATGTCGACGATGTTTCCGGCATAGGGCGACCCCTCGAGCCCCTCGTCGAAAAAGGTGTCGATGACGGAACGGTTCCCCCGCTCCACCACCGTGAGGAGAGGATCCTGTGCCGCCTCGTTCATGAAGCGGACGCAACGGGTGCACATGACGCACCGATCCCCGTAGAAGAGGATGTCCCCCCCGAAGTCGTCCCGGCCGAAGACCCGCTTGGGCTCCCGGTTTCGGCCGTGCTTGCGGCCCTCGGCGAAGACGTAGTCCTGTAGCTTGCACTCCCCGGACTGGTCGCAGATGGGACAGTCGAGGGGGTGGTTGGCCAGGTAGAACTCGAGAACGCCCTTCCGCTGGCGGAGCGCATCGTCGCTCTGCGTGTGCACCACCTGCCCGTCCTGGGCGGTGGTGATGCAGGAGGCCTGCAGCTTCGGCGCGCCCTCCACCTCGACGAGACAGAGCCGGCACTGCGCAGGCGCGGAGAGTCCCGGATGGTAGCAGTAGTGAGGGATCCGGTTGCCCAGTGCCTCGGCTGCCTCCAGGATGGTCGTCCCCTTCTCGACGGACACCTCACGACCGTCGATGGTCAGGGTCACGCGCTCGGTCTTGGTTCCGCTATCGGCCATGTCGCCTGCGTTCCGGTGTTTCGGTGGTCGGGTATCGAGTCGTCCGGGGAGAGGGTCAGGCCGCGCCGACTCTCTCTCCACGGCGGATGAGTGCAAGGTAGTCGTCGCGGAACTTCTCGATTGACGAGGCCACCGGTGCGGCGGCGGAGTCCGAGAGCACGCAGATGGTGGTCCCGGTCATCTGGTCGCCCAGCTCCAGAAGGGTGTCCAGGTCCTCCTCGGTTCCCTTCCCGTTCTCGATCCGGACCAGGATCCGGGAGAGCCACTGCGTCCCCTCGCGACAGGGTGTGCACTGACCGCACGACTCGTGGGCGTAGAAGTCCACCATCCGGCGAACCTGCTTCACGATGTTGGTGGAGTCGTCCATGACGATCACCGAGGCACAGCCGAGCATCGACCCGCACTCGATGACCCCCTCGTAGTCGAGGGTGCACGACGCGCATTCTTCCGCATTCATGATGGGGACCGACGATCCCCCGGGAATGACGGCCTTCAATGTACGGCCGGGACGGAGACCGCCGCAGACGTCATTGATGAGTTCCATCATGGGAAAGCCGAGGGGAAGCTCGTAGTTGCCGGGCCTGCGCACGTGCCCGCTCACGCAGAAGAGCTTCGTGCCGGGCGACTTCTCGGTGCCCTGCTCCCGGTACCAGGCGCCGCCCCGGTTGATGATGTGGGGAACCGCGCAGAGGGTCTCCACATTGTTGATGGTGGTGGGCTGTCCGAATGCGCCGATGGCGGCGGGAAAGGGCGGCTTGACCCTGGGCAGTCCCCGGCGACCCTCCAGCGAGTTCATGAGCGCCGTCTCCTCGCCACAGATATAGGCTCCGGCACCGGCCACCACCGTCAGCTCGATATCGACGCCGGTTCCGAGAATGTTCTTCCCGATGAGGCCGGCTTCGTACGCCTCCTCCACCGCGCGGGCCAGGACCTGTGTCGCCTCGAAGAACTCCCCGCGACAGTAGATGTAGACATGCTCGGCGCGAATGGCGTGCGCGGCGATGAGGCATCCCTCGATGACCTGGTGCGGGGTCCACCGCATGAGCTCCCGGTCCTTGAAGGTCCCGGGTTCCGATTCATCGGCGTTGCAACAGAGGTAGTGCGGCCCCTTCTTCTCCTGCGGCATGAAGGACCACTTCACCCCGGTGGGGAAACCTGCGCCCCCCCTGCCCCGGAGCCCCGAAGACTTCACCTCTTCGATGACCTCCTCGTACGGGAGGTTGAGCGCCTTCTCCAGCGCCGTGTATCCTCCCATCTCCTTCCACCGGGCGAGGGTCCGGGTCGCCGGATCTCCGAAGCCCCGTGAAAGGACGACCGTCTCCTTCTCGTGCGAATAGGGATATCCCATCAGGCTCCCTCCTCCCGGAGGCGGTCCAGAAGCGCCGGAACGTCTTCGGGCTGGACATTTTCGTAGTAGCGGGAGTTGATCTGGACGGCGGTGGGAAACCCGCACGCCGCCAGGCACTCGACCTCGGTGATGGTGAAGAGGCCGTCATCGGTGGTTTCACCCATCTCGACACCGGCATGCTTCAGGAAGGCGGCCAGCACCTCGTCTCCTCCACACAGGTTGCACGAGATGTTGGTGCAGACCTGGATGAGGAAACGACCTACCGGTGCCTTGTTGTACATGGTGTAGAAGGTGGCGACCCCGCGCACGTAGGCGTCGGACAACTCGAGCTCGGCAGCCACCTCCTTCATGGTCTCGGAGGTGAGGTGCCCCCGGATCTCCTGTGCCAGATTCAGCACGGGGATCAGCGCCCCCCTCAGGTCCGGATACCGGGACCGGATCTTGTCGAGTCGCTCCCGGTACTCGCCCTCGAAGAGCGGCGCGTCCGGGGACTTCTCGTCGAGGATGTAGGGCATGGTGGTGGAGATGGAAGGGTGTCCTCCATCCTTCGAACGGATCCCGACGTACTCCTCCCCACGCACCTCGGCCTCGCTCAGTTCGTACTCACCCGTATTCCCGGCCCATCCCGGATTCCGGAAAGGCACGTTCCGATCGGGTCCTCCACGCTTGGAATCACTCACCGGTCGATCTCCCCCAGTACGATGTCGAGGCTCGCGTTCACCATGATCACGTCGGCGAGCAGTTCACCTTCCACGAGCTTCGGGATCACCGAGAGGTTCACGAAGGAGGGGGGACGCACCCTCCACCGGATCGGCTTCGGCCCGCCATCACTCACCACGTACATCCCCAGTTCTCCCTTCGACCCCTCCACCGGGAAGTAGCACTCGCCGGGAGGCGCCTTGATACCGTCCATGATCTGCTTGAAGTGGTGGATCATGGACTCCATGTCGTTCATGGCGTCG
The DNA here is from genome assembly GCA_007130605.1 of Gemmatimonadota bacterium. Lineage (GTDB taxonomy): Bacteria > Gemmatimonadota > Gemmatimonadetes > Longimicrobiales > Gaopeijiaceae > SLBA01. Next base: position 14,321 of record SLSF01000231.1, read on the forward strand.
GTCTTGGTGGGAAGGACCACACGCGGGTCGTCCACGTCGACGGGGCCGTCGGGAAGGCGGTCGAGGGCCTGGTGGAGGATCCGCACGGACTGGCGCATCTCCTCCATCCGGACCATGTACCGGTCGTAGCAGTCCCCATGCTCCCCGATGGGCACCTCGAAATCGTAGGTCTCGTAGTCGTAGTAGGGGCGATCCTTGCGCACGTCGTACGGAACCCCGGACGCCCGGAGGTTCGGCCCGGAAAAGCCGTAGTTGATGGCATCCTCCCCCGAGATGGCGCCGACTCCCTGGGTCCGCCCCAGGTGGATCGAGTTGGTGGAGAGGAGGTATTCGACCTCGTCCAGGGTCTTCACGACCCCGTGGGCGAACTCTCTCACCCCCTCGGGCCATCCCTCGGGAACATCGGCCATGAGACCCCCGACCCGGGTCGCCGAGGTGGTGATCCGGGCGCCCGTGAAGGACTCGTGGAGGGAATAGACCTTTTCCCGCTCCTGGAAGGAGTAGAGGAAGGGGGTGAAGGCTCCCACATCGATGGCCCACGTTCCCAGCCAGAGGAGGTGCGAGAAGATCCGGTCCAGTTCCATCATGATGACCCGGAGCACCTTGCACCGCTCGGTGACCTCGATGCCCATGAGCTTCTCCACCGCCATCACATGGGCACAGTTGTAGATCAGGGGCGCCAGGTAGTCCATCCGATCGGTGAGCGTCACGATCTGGTTGTACGTCCGGTACTCCGCGAGTTTCTCGAAGGAGGAGTGGAGGTACCCGATGTTCGGCTCGCACCGCACCACCGTCTCGCCGTCCAGCTCGAGGATCAGCCGCAGGACCCCGTGGGTGGCGGGGTGCTGGGGGCCCACATTGATGAGCATGTTCTCGGACAGGAGGCTGGGCTCCTCGAGCTCCGTGGGCGTCATGAGCCCCTGGGCCGGCTTGAAGTCGGTCCCCAACTCGGGCGTTCGGGACACCTGGTACTCGACGGTCCGTTTGGTCATGGTCCTTCCTCCTTCGTTCCGTCGCCACTCTCGGCGTCGGGCTCCCGCTTCTTCACCGGCTCTCCACCCAGTTCCTGCCAGGGGACCAGCTGGGGCTCGCGGCCCGGTCCGAGCTGCGCCTCCACGTAATAGTCATCCGCATCCATCTCGAGGGCCCGTCGCGTCTGCTCCGCCCGGGAAAATCGCCCCCGGAGCGGAAAGTCCTTGCGGAGAGGGTGCCCCTCCGCATAGTTGGGCGGCATGAGGATCCGGCGGAGGTCCGGATGGTTCCGAAAGCGAACCCCGAAGAGGTCGTAGACTTCGCGCTCGAGCCAGTTCGCCGACTGCCAGAGGGAGACCACCGAGTCGATCTCCAGCGCCTCCACCGGGAGTTCCACCTTGATCCGGAGGGCCCTTCGGAAGGGGATGGAGTAGAGCTGATAGACCACCTGGATGGGCCGATCCCCCCCGTAGTCCACGGCGGTGACGTCGGAGAGGTAGTTGAAGCTCTGGTCCGGATCATCCTTCAGCCACTCGAGGATCTCCAGGCTGCGCTCGGCTTCCACATAGACGATGTGTTCGTCCCCCGCCGACACCTCGTGCCGAAGGATCGCGTCGCCGAATCGTGCGCCGAGGGGATCGATGGAGGGATGGGTCTTCTCGATCCCCTCGGGCATCCGGGCTGAAGATGCGTCGATCTCGGTCCCCTCGCCTTCGATGCCCTCGAAGGCGGAAGGCTGGCTTTCGTCCGTCATCCGGATCTCCTCTGGGTGTGCCGAGGCTGGAGGGGCCAGGCGGCGACAAAGGGTGCGGGCGGGCCGTGGACGGAGTGGAAGGTGGCAGTCACGGCAGGCGGTCCCCGGGGCGCTCCCTGCGGGAGGCCGGCACGAGGCCACTGGTCCGGTTCTGTCGAGTCGAGTTCCCGAAGGGGCCGGAGAGCGCCGCCACCTTGAACTCGTCGGCGTGGGGCCGCCCCACCTCGTCCGGGGACTCGGCACGATGCTCCGAATGGCGACCCAGCGTCTCTCCCCGGATCTTCTCCTGGATCATCATGAGGCCGTAGATCAGCCCCTCGGGACGGGGCGGACACCCCGGCACATAGACGTCCACCGGGATGATGGTGTCGATGCCCTGGACCATGGAGTAGGCGTCGAAGACCCCTCCCGACGAGGCACACGCTCCCATGGAGACCGACCACTTGGGCTGTGGCATCTGGTCCCAGATCCGGCGAAGCACCGGGGCGAGCTTGTACGGCACCCGACCGGCACAGATGAGAACATCCGCCTGGCGCGGCGAGAAGGACATCCGCTCCATGCCGAAGCGTGCCAGGTCGTTCTTCGTGGCCGCCGAAGCCATCATCTCGATGGCGCAGCACGCGGTTCCGAAGGGCATGGGCCAGAGGGAGTTCCGCCGAGCCCAGTTGATTACGAAGTCGACCTTCGTGGTCAGGAAGGTGGGGGTTCCGGAGCCAAAGATTCCGCCCGGAAGCCCGCTTCCCGCCTTTTCAATCGAGGAGTCACTCATTCCCAGTCCAGCCCTCCCTTCTGCCATTCATAGACGAACCCCACCACCAGGACCATGACGAAGATGGACATGGCGATGAAGCCCTCCCAGCCCAGGTATCGCATCTCGACGGCCCAGGGGATGAGGAAAATGGCTTCCAGATCGAAGATGATGAAGCTGATGGCCACCATGTAGAACTTCACCGAGAAACGGGCCCGGGTGTCCCCGAGGGGAATCATCCCGGACTCGTACGGCATGTCCTTCTCCGGCGTCGGTCGCCTCGGGTTCAGGATGTGGGAGGCGACCGCCATGCCGATGGCGTTCACGACCGACACACCGAAGAGCATGAGAATGGGCAGGTAGGACGACGACATGTGGCCCCGGCGAAAACGTTTGTGAAATCGGTCACGTGTTAGGGGCAAAATGTACCCGCGTACCGCGACGAGTGTCAACCCGAGGCCTCCCCTGATTTCGGGTTCTATTCGCCCGGAGTCACCCTGGATTGCCCCCTCCGTGATTCCTCCCTATACTCCACCCTCCCGAGGGTGGCACTTCAGCCCCGTCACGGGAAATCGTCCTTCTGCACCAGACCCCACCGAAGCCCATGACCATTCGAAGCGACCGCTGGATCCGGGAGATGGCCCAGGAGCACGGGATGATCGAGCCCTTCGAGGCCGATCAGATGCGCGATGGATGCATCTCGTACGGGGTCTCCTCGTACGGGTACGACATCCGGGTCGCGCCCGAGTTCAAGGTCTTCACGAACGTGCACAACGTGGTCGTCGATCCGAAGGAGTTCGACGATCGCTCCTTCGTGGACGTGGAGGCGGACTCGTGCATCATCCCCCCGAACTCCTTCGCACTGGCGAGGACGGTGGAGTACTTCCGGGTTCCACGGGACGTCCTGGTGCTCTGTGTCGGGAAAAGCACCTACGCACGGTGCGGGATCATCGTGAATGTCACCCCGCTGGAGCCGGGATGGCGGGGGTATCTCACCCTGGAGATCTCCAACACGACCCCCCTTCCCGCCCGGATCTACGCCAATGAGGGGATCGCCCAGCTCCTCTTCTTCCGAGGCGAGGAGGCTCCCGAGGTCGCCTACTCGGACCGGGGAGGAAAGTACCAGGACCAGGTGGGCGTCACCCTGCCGAAGCTCTGAAGCCGAAGCGGCTCCGGGCTCAGTCGGGCCCTCCCCCCTGGCCATCGACGGTCACGAGTTCGACCCGGTAGACGAGCCAACTGTGGGTCGGGACCCCGCTGTCCGGGGGCGGCGCCCCTCCGTACCCGAGGTACGGCGGAACAACCAGGGTACGAATCTCGCCGGTGACCATCCCGTTCACCCCTTCATGCACCCCGGCGACCACTTCGAATTGCGGCTGTCCCAGGACGAAACTCAAGGGATCGACGGAATCCCATTCGGCGAAGACCTCGCCGCTGGGAAGCCAGCCGGTCATTGCCACTTCGATCTCCGCACCCGGGCTGGCCTCGGGGCCCTCTCCGAAAGCATCCAGCCGGTAGAGGAGGCCGGCAGGGTGGTCCTCGAAGTCATCGAGATCGATCCCCAGTGACGGCGCGAACTGAACATCGTCGGGGTCCTCGGTGAATCGGTCGTCCTGCGAGGTGAGGTCCGTGCAACCGGACCCCACGAATGCGACCACAAGGAGAAGCCCTCCGACTCGCCGGCTCCAACCCGATCCCTTTTCCTCTAGAATCATCATTCCTGCTCCATCCACCATCGGTTGTTGGACATCAGGTCACCGCTCGTGCACGATCCGTCCGTCGACGATGGTGAGATCGACGGAGATCTCCTGGAGCTCCGTGGGCTCCACCTCGAGCGGATTCCTTTCGAGGACCACGAGGTCGGCGAGGAAGCCCTCGCGAATCCGACCCTTCTCCTCTTCCATACCCTCAGCCCACGCATTGTTCACCGTGTACGCCCGAAGTGCGGTCTCGGCATCGATGCGCTCCTCGGGGATCCAGCCTCCCTCGGGCTCTCCCTCCGGGGTCTGGCGCACCACCGCAGCATAGATGCCCATGAGGGGATTCGCCGTGTACCAGGCGGCATTGGTTCCCGGCCAGTCACTCCCGAAGGAGAGGGTCACCCCCGCCTCGTGGAGGGTCCGGAAGGCGTAGGTCCACCGGATCCGATCCGGTCCGATCCGCTCCTCCATCCACCGCATGTCGTCGATGGCATGGTAGGGCTGGACCTCGGCGATCACCCCCAGTTCGGCCATCCGTTCCGCCGTCTCGGGACCGGCCAGGTGCTGCGCATGGATCACCCGGAAGCGGCGGTCTTCGCGAGGCCCGTTCACCTCTTCGACCCGCTGGAAGAGGGTGAGGAGGGTATCGATGGCATGGTCCCCGATGGCATGGACATGGGGCCAGTACCCCATCCGATCCGCCTCGATGAGGAGGCGTTCCATGTTCCCCGGCGGATCCATCATCGCCCGCCATGAGCCGAATCCTCCGGTGTGTTCGAAGGGTTCGTAGAACATGGCGGTGGAATTGCCCATGATGCCATCCACGAAACCCTTGAGCCCCCCGAGCCGGATGAAGTCGGATCCGAAGTTCCGGGGTAGTCCGAGCCCGGCCTGGTGCTCCACCCGATCGAGGGTGGTACGGGCATGGATCCGGGTGGTGAGCTCGCCCTCGTCCAGGAGCGCCTGGTAGACCGGAAAGATCGACGGAGGCGTGTTGTCATGGATGGTGGTGACGCCGAACTGGCGGAGGTCCGCCAGCGCCGCCCGCGCCTCCTCGAGCTGCTGCTCCATCGACTTCGGGGGCATGACGGCCCGGACCTGCGCCGCCGCCTCGGGAGTCAGTCGGCCGGTCATGACCCCGTCTGCACACTCCACGCCTTCCCAGTCGCAGGTGGCGTCGGCCGCCTCGAGCGCCACCTCGTTGGCGAGAAAGACCGAGCGGTCCCACCGATTGAGGAGGACCGGATGGTTCGGCGTCAGGTCGTCGATCATTGCGCGATCGGGGGAGAAGGGTTCTCGGTCGCCCTCTCCGCCGGGACCCGCGGCGCCCATCTCCCATTCCTCGTAGGCCCCCCAGTCGCCGCCGACCATCCACGCCCCCTCGGGAAGCCGCTCGGTGGCCTCACTCACCCGCTGGCGGAGTCCCTCCTCGTCCGCCACATCGAGGAGGTTCGCCCCCAGAAGGAGGGCACCGGCGGAGTTGAAATGGGTGTGGTTGTCGATGAAGCCCGGGCTGACGAAGCGACCGTCGAGTTCGATCACCCGGGTGCCCTGACCCCGATGAGCCTCGATCTCGGAGGCGCTCCCCACCGCCACGATCCGATTACCGGAAATGGCCACGGCTTCTGCCTCGGGACCATCGTCATCGCCGGTCCAGACGACGCCCCCGGTGAGGATCAGGTCGGCCCCGCCTCCGGTGGGTTCCTCGCATCCGGCCAGGAAGAAGGCTGCAATGAAGAGGATCGGAGCGAATCGAGACATGACAACTCCCGGTGGAGTGGATGGCGGGTTCGAGTCCGTACGGTGGTGCGGTGGATTCAGTCTGGGGTTCCCACTGCCTTGTTCAGGGTCCCCTTGAGCACGTCGCGGTTCAGGCGGGCGATGTAGTCCACCGAGATTCCCTTGGGGCAGGCTTCCTGGCAGGCACCATGGTTGGTGCAGTTCCCGAAGCCCTCGGCGTCGTGCTGCGATGCCATTCCAAGCGCCCGTTCAAGTCGCTCGGCCTGACCCTGGGGCAGGTAGGAGAGGTGTGCCACCTTCGCCGCTGTGAAGAGCATGGCGGAAGCGTTGGGGCACGCCGCGACACACGCTCCGCAGCCGATGCACGCCGCCGCGTCGAAGGCCCGGTCGGCATCCCGCTTCGGGATCGGAGTCGCATTCGCGTCCTGCGCACTGCCGGTACGGACCGAGATGTACCCCCCCGCCTGGATCACCCGGTCGAAGGAGTTCCGGTCCACCACGAGGTCGCGCATGACCGGAAAGGCGGTGGCTCGGAAGGGCTCGATCCAGATTTCATCGCCGTCCTTGAAACTCCGCATGTGGAGCTGGCAGGCGGTGATGAGCCGCTCGGGGCCATGTGCGACCCCATTGATCATCATCCCGCACGAACCACAGATCCCTTCCCGGCAGTCGTGCTCGAAGGCGATGGGCTCCTTTCCCTTCCGGGTCAGGTCCTCGTTCACCAGGTCGAGCATGTCCAGAAAGGACATGGAGTCACTGATATCTTCCGCCCGGTAGGTCTCGAAGGCTCCCGCGTCGTCGGGTCCCGCCTGACGCCAGACATGGAGGGTGAGATTCATTACTTGTAGCTCCTCTGCGAGAGAGGCACATGTTCGAAATGGAGGGGTTCGCGGTGGCGTACGGGTTCCTCGCCCACCCCCTTGAACTCCCAGACCGCGCCGTGGGCGAAGTTCTCGTCGTCGCGCTTCGCCTCGCCTTCTTCGGTGGTGTGCTCCACCCGGTAGTGGGCTCCGCACGATTCGTCCCGGGTCAGAGCGTCCCAGCACATGACCTCGGCGAACTCGAGGAAGTCGGCCACCCGGCCCGCCTTCTCCAGCGACTGGTTGAGCGTCGCGCCGCTCCCCGGAACCAGGACCTCCTTCCAGAAGCGCTCCCGGAGCTCCGGGATCTTCTGGAGGGCTTCCCGAAGCCCCGCTTCGGTCCGGGCCATTCCGCAGTGATCCCAGAGGATCCGGCCGAGTTCCTGGTGGAAGGAGTCGACCGTTCGGTTCCCCTTCACCGCCAGGAGTCTCTCCTGGGTGTCGGTGACTTCCCGGACGGCATCCCGGGCCGCCGGGTGGTCCACACCGACATCCATCTTGGGCGCGTCGGCCAGGTAGTTCCCGATGGTGAGGGGGATGATGAAGTACCCGTCGGCGAGCCCCTGCATCAGGGCCGAGGCGCCGAGCCGGTTCGCTCCATGATCGGAGAAGTTCGCCTCACCGATGGCGAAGAGTCCCGGGACCGTCGTCATGAGGTCGTAGTCGACCCAGAGCCCGCCCATGGTGTAGTGAGGCGCCGGATAGATCCGCATGGGAACGTCGTAGGGGTCCTCTCCGGTGATCTTCTCGTACATCTGGAAGAGGTTCCCGTACCGCTCGGCGACCGCCGCCTTTCCGAGACGCTGGATCGCGTCCCGGAAGTCGAGGTAGACCCCGTTCCTCATGGGGCCCACGCCATGACCGGAATCCACCATCTCCTTCGCTCTTCGCGACGCGATGTCCCGGGGGGTGAGATTTCCGAAGGAGGGGTAGAGGCGCTCCAGGTAATAGTCCCGCTCCGAATCGGGGATCGCCGCGGCAGCCCGGGTGTCTCCGGGCTCCTTCGGGACCCAGATGCGTCCGTCGTTCCGGAGCGACTCGCTCATGAGCGTCAGCTTGCCCTGGTATTCGCCACTCTGCGGAATGCAGGTGGGGTGGATCTGGGTGAAGCAGGGGTTCGCAAAGCCGGCTCCACGTCGGTGGGCACGCCAGGTGGCCGTAACATTGCACCCCATGGCGTTGGTGGAGAGGAAGAAGGCATTGGAGTAGCCGCCGGTACCCAGCACCACCGCATCGGCCATGTGGGCCTCGATACGACCGGTCACCAGGTCGCGGGTGACGATCCCTCTCGCCCGCCCATCCACCACGATGACATCGAGCATCTCGGAGCGGACATTCATCTGTACGGTGCCTGCCTGCACCTGTCGCTCCAGCGCCTGGTAGGCGCCCAGGAGGAGCTGCTGTCCGGTCTGGCCCCGGGCGTAGAAGGTGCGGGAGACCTGGGCGCCTCCGAAGGATCGGTTCGCAAGGAGTCCGCCGTACTCCCGGGCGAAGGGAACGCCCTGGGCCACGGCCTGATCGATGATATTCAGCGAAAGTTCGGCGAGCCGGTAGACATTCGCCTCGCGGGAGCGGAAGTCTCCCCCCTTCACCGTATCATAGAAGAGGCGATAGACCGAGTCGCCATCCCCCTGGTAGTTCTTCGCCGCGTTGATTCCTCCCTGCGCCGCGATGGAGTGGGCACGGCGGGGAGAGTCGTGGAAGGTGAAGGCCTTCACCTGGTACCCGAGTTCTCCCATGGTGGCGGCGGCGGCGCCCCCGGCCAGTCCGGTCCCCACCACAATCACCTGGTAGCGCCGCTTGTTCGCCGGGTTCACCAGCTTCATGTCGAAGCGGTGGCGCTCCCACATCCGGTCGATGGGATGATCCGGAATCCTGGCGTTCAGCTCCATTCCCTGCGTCCTCCAGCTGGTCGATGTCGTCCGGGGTCAACGAGCCCCAACACGTTGGGTTCAGAGGGTCAATCCGATCGAGGTCCACCGTCCGGCGAGGACGGCGACCGGGACCGAGATGTAGCCCAGGAAGAGTACGATGGCGAGTGCCGCTGCCAGGGGCCGCCGGGCCCGCTCGACGCGAGCGTTCTGAACCCCGAGGGTGGCGAAGGCACTCCAGATCCCGTGGTAGACATGGAGCGAGAGCGCCCCGACCGCCACGATGTAGAAGAGTGCCACGGGCGTCGACTGGAAGCCGGTGACGAGGTTGGCGTAGACCGCGCCGTATTCGAAGTCCGGATGCACATCTCCGGTGGTGAAGTGGAGGATGTGGTAGATGACGAAGAGGAAGATGATGACGCCACCCCACCGCATGGTTCGGGATGCGTAACTGAAGACCTGCGACTCCGCCTTCCGGTAGCCCCGGGTGCGCGCCGCCCGGCTCTGGGTCCAGAGACGGTACGCCGCGAACATGTGTACGAGGACCGCCGCGAGAAGGGCGATCCGCGCCACCCACAGGACGCCGTACTCGGGAAGGATCGGATACCCGAACTCCCTCAGGAACTCACCGTACTGGTCCAGCGGGTGAAGGGTCCCACCGGCCGGATCCCAGGACTGGAAGGCCTTCAGGTTCCCTGCCATGTGCCCGAAGACGAACCCCACCAGGAGGATGCCGGTCACCGCCATGAGGGACTTCTTCCCCACCGACGACCGGTACAGGTTGAGCACCCGATTCATTGGGTCACACCCCTTCGAGCTTGGCGATGGTCTCGCGTACCGACTGGGCACTCCGATTCAATTCCTCGCGCTCGTCGTCGGTAAGCTCCACCTCGAGGATCTCCTTGAGTCCGCCCTCACCGAGCTTGCACGGGACGCCCAGGAAGATGTCGTCCTGTCCATACTCCCCGGTGAGATATGCGGCGGAGGGAAGGATCCGGTTCTTGTCGCGGGCGATGGCCTCGGCCATCTGTACCGCGGCCGCCGAGGGCGCGTAGTACGCGCTTCCGGTCTTCAGGTAGCCGACGATCTCGGCCCCTCCCTTCCGGGTCCGCTCGATGAGGGCGTCGATCCGCTCCCGGTCGAGAAGCTGGGTGAGTGGAATCCCACTCACCGTGGTATAGCTCACCAGGGGCACCATGGTGTCGCCATGACCGCCCAGAACCAGGGCCTGGATGTCCTCCACCGAGCAGTCGAGCTCCAGTGCGATGAAGGAGCGGTACCGGGCGGTGTCCAGAACGCCCGCCATTCCGATCACCCGCTCCCGGGGAAAGCCCGAAGCCTTCATGGCCACCCACGACATCACATCGAGGGGGTTGGAGACCATGATGATGATGGAGTCCGGAGCGACGCGTGCGATCTCCCTCGACACCTTCGCCACGATGTCGGCATTGGTCTTGAGGAGGTCGTCCCGGCTCATTCCGGGCTTCCGCGCGATCCCCGCCGTGACGATGAAGAGGTCGGATCCCTCCGCCGCGTCGTACGAGGTGCTCCCCGTCACCCGGCTGTCGAAGCCCTCGATGGGAGCGCTCTCCCACTGGTCGAGCGCCTTGCCCTGAGGAATCCCGTCAGCGATGTCGATCATGACCACTTCACGGGCGAGTTCGCGCTCTGCAACGCGCTGGGCCGCGGTGGCACCCACATTTCCGGCCCCAACGACGGTGATCTTCCGCATTCTATGTCCCGGAGAAAGTTGAATCTGGAAAGGAAAAAGTCCGCCGCAACCTACCCGTGGAGGATGTGGGTGTCAACGGGATTTCCCTCCAGGTGCCCGAAACGAAAAGGACCCCCGGGAGCCGAGGGTCCTCACGTTCTCGAGAGGCCTGAAACCACCGCTCAGGAGGGTCCGGGCGTCAGTGGAAGTAGCTTCCGTAGAGGTCGGTCACCTCGGTTCCGCCATTGCCCAGAAGGGCTTTCTCATCCCCGCCCCCACCTCCACGCCGGCGCTCCAGTTCGCGGATGCGCTCGGTCATGTCGTCTCGGAGCTTGTGGAAGCGGATGAGCTTGTCCGGGGTCAGGACCTCGAGCATCGCCGCCTCCTCGTCCTGCTGGATCTGGACCTCCCGTACCCGAAGCTCGTTCTGGCGCTGGAGGAGTCGTGCCGCCTCGGCCTCCGCCCCCCCGCGTTCGGCGAAACGGGCCATCTCCCGCTTGAGCTCCCGTCGATCCCGCATCAACTCGCCCCGCTCGTGGCGAAACTCCACGAAGATCTCCCGGAGTCGGTCCATGTCGGCGCTGGTGAGGTCGAGTTCCCGGACCATGCGGTTCTCGAAGCCCTGGATGATCCGGTTCATCATCTCCTGACGGGGCATTTCGCTTCCGCGCTGCTGGGACTGGGCCACGAGCTCCCCGACCGCCATGGGCGTGGCGAGCACAAGGAGGGCCACCAGCGCCCCCACGAACCATCGTCCACCGGTGCTCATTCGAAATATCCCTCCGTCAGCAGGACCAGCAGGGTCTCGTCGGAGACCCCTTCGAGATAGGGTGCGCCGGCGATGAACCAATCATCTCCGGCCCAGTCCTCCATCCCTTCTTCCGATTCGACAGCCACCGTCCATCCGGCGAAGTCGCCGCTCGGGTCGCTGGCCTGGCTCGCCAGGCCGATCCCCATGGCCAGAAGAAGGACGGCGGCGGCCGCCATCGATCCGCTCCACCAGCCACTCGGGCGTCGGGAGAGCTCTGCTTCGTACTGGGCGAGGGCCTCCATGGCGAAGGAGCGAGGGGGCTGGGGACGTGTGCCGTACACCATGGCCATGAAGCGGAAGTCCTCGGCACACGCCGAGCACTCCGCCACGTGCCGCTCCGTACGTTCACGCTCCACAAGAGACAGGGACCTGGAAAAATCGACAGAGAGGAGGTCGAGGATCTCCCCGCACGCCTCCCGCATCTCGTGGGTCCCATCATGTCCGTTCATTCGCTCATTCTCCATTTTCGAGCCGTTCCCTCAGCTTGCGGATCCCGTGGTGAAAGTTCACCCGGGCCGCTCCCTCGGTGGACCCTGTGGCCTCGCCTACTTCCCTGAAGCTGAGGCCGTCAAAGAGCCGAAGTGCCACACTCATTCGCTGCTTCTCCGGCAACTCTGCCAGTTCCCGGCGAACCCGCTCCACCTCGGAGCCGCGAATCGCATCGCCCTCCGGGTCGCGGGAATCATCCGCGATCTGCACCACACTTTCCAGACTCTGTTCCTTTCTCCGGAGTCCCTGCCGGTAACCGGCGCGAAACTCGTTTCGTGCGATCGCCAGGAGCCAGGTCCGGAAGGACGAGTCCCCCCGAAAGGAGTCCAGCGAGCGGAGCGCCTTCACGAAGGTCTCCTGAGCCAGATCTCCGGCCTTGTCTTCATCCTGCGTTCGCGAGAGGAGGAATCGGTATACGGTGCCCTCGTGGCGCTGCAGGAGCGCTCCCAGGGCCGAACGGTCTCCCGTCCGTGCCATCCGCAGGAGCTCCTCCTCCTGAGAATCCGATTCCTCGTCGGTTCTGTGCAAGGAGATGTCCTGTGGGGCGCGTTCGTTAAAGAGGGATGCGGAAGCGGGATTCCGCCGTTGCTGAAACCGGCATGATCACCGATGTGAACGGTACCATCGGGCATGCACGATTCACTGGAGGGAAGGCAACAGGTCCGTCAGTCGAGTTCCTCGCCGGAGACCTGGGCCCGGAAGTGCTTGGAGGGTTTGAAGACTGGGACCTCTCGCGCCGGCACCTGTACCTCCTCGCCGGTCCGGGGGTTGCGGGCGACACGAGCCTTCCGGTGACGAACCTTGAAGGTCCCGAAGCCCCGGATCTCGATATTCTCACCCTCGGTGAGGGCCTGCTTCACCGCATTCAGGAAGCCATCGATGATGAGAGCGACATCCTTCTTCGTCACCCCCGGACCGATCGCATCGGACACCTGCTCCACGAGGTCGGCTTTCGTCATCTCTCACACCTCTGATGTTCAATCATGCTGAAATCAAATGAATTAGCCGAAAGGGTAACCCGGCTCCGATCCAAGCGTCAAGCTACTCTCGTTCCGCCCTGACCCTTCGCCTTCCCTGCCTTCATCAGGTCGATGAAGTCGTCGAAGAGGTATCGGGAGTCGTGGGGGCCGGGTGCGGATTCGGGATGGTACTGAACCGCAAAGACCGGGAGGGTCCGATGGCGCACTCCCTCCACCGTTCCATCGTAGAGGTTCCAGTGGGTCACCTCCAGTTCCGGGGCTCCGGGGAGTTCGCCGGAGCCCTCCGCCCGAACGGCGAATCCGTGGTTCTGAGAGGTGATCTCCACCGTCTTCCGGTGGACGGCCTTCACCGGGTGATTCCCACCGTGATGGCCGAAGGGAAGCTTGTAGGTCTCGGCACCGAACGCCCTCGAAATAAGCTGATGGCCCAGGCAGATCCCGAAGATGGGGACCTCCATTTCCGCGAGCCGGAGGATCGCCTCGGTGGCCACCTCCACTGCAGCCGGGTCCCCGGGGCCATTGGAGATGAAGAAGCCATCCGGGTCGGCGGCCACGATCTCGTCGACGGTGATGGACGACGGGACCACCGTCACCCGGCACCCCCGCTCGGCCAGGAGTTTGGGAGAGTGCGCCTTCACCCCGAAATCCCATGCCAGCACGTGAAACTCCTCCTCTCCCGTCGGCCGGAGTTCGTAGCCGTCGTGGTCCGACACTCCGCACGCCAGGTCCAGTCCCTCCATCTCCGGGTGCTCGCGGATCTGTTCGAGCAGTTCGGACTCATCGACGTCGGCAGGAGCGATGGCGCCCCGCATGGCCCCCTCCTTCCGGATGTGCCGGGTGAGCGCACGGGTGTCGACCTCGGTGATCCCTGCGATCCCGTGACGCTCCAGGTAGGCCTCGAGTCCGCCCTCGCTCCGCCAGGAGGAGTCCACCCTGGAAAGCTCGCGCACGATGAACCCCGCGGCGGCGGGGGCTTCGGACTCCTCGTCCTCGGGGTTCACCCCGTAATTGCCGATGAGGGGATAGGTCATCGTCACCAGCTGTCCGGTATACGACGGATCGGTCAGGATCTCCTGGTACCCGGTCATCGAGGTGTTGAAGACGACTTCGCCGAAGGCGGGACCGACACTCCCAAAGGAGAATCCGTCGAAGCGCCGTCCATCTTCGAGGAGGAGATAGGCGCTGGGGCGTTCGTGGGGGAAGGCTGACACGTCGGGTTCCGGATGGCAGGAGGCGTCGGGTCCGTGCTCGCGAGCGACCCCAGGGGGCGGGAGCACGGAGGGACACTGAGAATTTAGAAGCCTGCGCGCGAAAGACAACGGGACCGTGCTCCGGTTTACGGGAGGCCGGGCTCCCGGTACCTTCCTCCGCGTCGGATCCCAACCTCCCCCACTTCCATGTCGACCCGGTCCTCCCTCATGCGCGTGATCATCCATGCCGACGAATCGTGTCTCGGCAACCAGTTCAAGGGCAGGGAGAACCCGGGAGGTGCAGCCGGGCTGGTGGAGTTCTGGGCAGGGGACCGGTGGAAGCGACGGGACTACTGGATCTCCGAAGCCGGCACCACCAACAACCGGATGGCGCTGCGCAGTGCCATCGAGGGCCTCCGGGGGCTGAAGAAGCCCTGCGCCGTCCGCTTCGTCTCCGACTCCCAGTACCTGGTGAAGGGAATGCGGGAGTGGATCCATGGCTGGAAGCGCCGCGGATGGAAGCGGAAGGGTGGAGCCATCGAGAATGTGGAGCTCTGGCAGGAGCTCGACCGGGAGGCCGCCCGGCACGATGTGGAGTGGGAGTGGGTCCGGGGCCACGACGGAAATCCCCGAAACGAATATGTCGACCACCTCGCCGTGCGTGCGGCCACCGAGCAGGACCACTCGGGGGGATTCGTCGAATCGGGTTTCGAGCGCTGGCTCGAGAAGGAGCGGGAGGAGCGGGACCGGTACTTCGACTTCTTCGAGCACGCTCCTCCACCGTCTGAGCCGGACGAGGGCTGAGCTTCCGGGAGTCCTTCAGCCCTCCCGAACGGGAGCGCCTTCCACCACGCCGAAAACGGCACGCATCTGCCGCTCCACCCCCGCCATCGCTTCGGCGAGTTCCACCGGTCTCCCCAGGACCGACTCGATGGACGCCACCGCACGGTTGTCGAGCCCACACGGGACGATCATCCCGAAGTAGTCCAGGTCGGTGGAGACGTTGAGGGCAAAGCCGTGGGAGGTGATCCATCCCGACGAGACCCGGACCCCGATGGCCGCGATCTTTCCCTCGTCCGTCCAGACGCCGGTGAAGCCCGACGAGCGCCTGGCGACGATCCCGAACTCCTCTAGGGTGAGGATCAGGACCTCCTCGAGGTCCCGCAGGTAGCGGTGGAGATCCTTTCGATCGGGCTTCAGATCCAGGATCGGATAGCCCACGAGCTGCCCGGGGCCATGGTAGGTGATGTCTCCCCCTCGCCCGGACTCGTGCAGCTCCACGCCCCGCACACGACGCTCCTCCTCGGCAGCGAGGAGGTGGGTCCGGTCCGCACCGGTCCCCAAGGTGATGACGTGCGGGTGCTCGAGGAGGAGGAGCTGGTCGTCGACCTCCCCCGCCCGCCGACGGCGGACCAGGTCCTCCTGCAGGCGCTGGGCGTCGGCGTACGGGACCCGGCCGAGTCGGCGTGTCTGCAGTCTCCGTCCGGCCGGGTCCATCGTTCGCTCCGTCCTAGGCGTCCTCGGGGAAGTCCTCGATCAGCTCCTTGAGCGATGCCAGGAAGCGGGCGGCGTCGGCGCCATCGACGATCCGATGGTCGTAACCGAGGGAGAAGATGGACCGCTTCCTGATCGCCATGCTGTCCTCGCCGGTCTCCGGGTCCTCGATGACCACCACCCGCTTCTCGATGGCGCCGGTTCCGAGGATTCCCGCCGTGCCCTTGGGAATCACCGGGAGCCCCACCATGGTCCCGAGCACGCCCGGGTTCGTGATGGAGAAGGTCGCGCCCTGGATCTCGTCGGGGGAGAGCTTGCGACTCCGCGCACGCTCCGCCAGGTCGATGACCTTCTTTCCGATCCCCACCAGCGAGAGGTGGTCGGCATCTCGGATCACCGGGACGATGAGCCCCGGGTCGAGATCGACGGCGATCCCCACATTCACATTGCCACGGTAGATGATGTTGTTCCCCGAAGCGGTGGCATTCACCATGGGGTAGTCGCGGAGGACCCGCGAGATCGCCCATGTGACGAAGGCCGTGAAGCTCACCCGCGCGCCCTGGTCCGCCCACTTCTTCTTGTTCTGGCGGCGGATCCGGTCCACCCGGGTGAAGTCGATCTCGATGAAGGAGTGGACGTGTGGCGCGATCCGCTTCGCCACCACCATGTGCTCGGCGGTGAGTCTCCGGATCTTGTCCATCGTCTCCACCCGATCGGCGTCGCGAACGGGGAACTCGGGGTGCTGGACCTGGCCGTAGAAGGTCTTCCAGAGATCCGAGGGGGCCTGTGCGGCAGCCGCCGGGCGCTCGACCTTCGCCGGGCGGGCGGGCTTCCGCTCCTCCTTCGCGGGCTCGGGAGCCGGTGCGTCCTCTTCCTTCTCCAGGTGGTCGAGGAGGTCCTGCTTGGTCACCCGGCCGGCGTGGCCCGTCCCCTTCACTTCGGAGAGGTCCACACCCTTCTCTTCGGCCATGCGACGGACCACCGGGGTGGAGCGCTGCTTCAGCCGCTCCTCGGCAGAGTCGGGCTCGGCGGACTCGGGAGCCTCTTCGGACGCTTCCACCTCCGTCGTCTCCTCGTCGTCCCCTTCCCCTTCGTCGTCGTCCTCCACCGTCTCGGGTTCCGGCTCCGCCGATGCCTCCCGGGCGTCCTCCTGGTCCTCGTCCGCTTCATCGGCAGACGGGGCGGCACCGCCCTCGGTGTCGATGTAGGCCACGATGGTGCCCACCTCCACCGTCTCCCCCTCCTCGACGGCCACCTCCACCAGGGTTCCCGACTGGGGCGCCGGAATCTCCGCATCCACCTTGTCGGTGGAGATCTCGAGGATGGGCTCGTCCCGCTCGACGGTATCGCCGACCTCCTTCAACCAGCGGGAAACGGTTCCTTCGGCGATCGATTCGCCCATCTGGGGCATGGGGACTTCAATGCGAGCCACGTGCTTGTCTCCGTAGAATCCGGTGGAACGGTTGATGTCGTTCGGGGAGGGCCGTCGTCCGAGCCCCTTTTAACCTACCCCGACCTCAATACTTGGCAAGGTACCGGGCCGCCGAGACGATGTCTCCGACCCCCGGAAGGAAGTAGTCTTCGAGGCTCCCCGAGTAGGGGACCGGGCTGTCGATGGCCGTCACCCGGAGGATGGGGCCGTCGAGCCACTCGAAGGCGGCCTCGTTCACTCGCATGGCGATCTCCCCCGCGATCCCTCCAGTACGTGTATCCTCATGTACAACAAGGAGTTTTCCTGTTCGCCTCACCGACTGCATGATGGCCTCGTCGTCAAGGGGGAGAAGGGTGCGAAGATCGAGAATCTCCACCGACACGCCCTCCTCGGCAAGGAGCGCCGCCGCCTCCACGGAGCGGTGCACCATCATCCCGTAGGTCACCACCGTCAGGTCGTCTCCCTCCTGCACCGTGCGCGCCTTCCCCAGCGGCACCACGTAGTCGTCGTCGGGAAGGACCTCGCGGAGCTGGGGAGCCCGGTAGAGCCCCTTGTGCTCCTCGAAGATCACCGGGTTGTCGTCGCGGATGGCCGCCTTGAGGAGCCCCTTGGCGTCGCGGGCCGTGGAGGGATAGACGATCTTCAGCCCGGGCGTGTGGAAGAAGGCCATCTCCACATTCTGGGAGTGGAAGGGGCCTCCCCGATTGCCACCGCCCACCGGCCCCCGGATGACCAGGGGCTGCGGGCCACTCCCCCGGTAGAGGGAGGTGGCGATGTAGTTGGTGATCACGTCGTAGGCGGGAGAGATGAAGTCCATGAACTGCATCTCCACCACCGGCCGCAGTCCCATGTGCGCCGCTCCTGCCGCCGCACCGGTGAATCCGGCCTCCGAGATGGGGGTGTCGATGACCCTGGACTCCCCGAAGTGCCCCTGGAAGCCGCGGGTGACCTTGAAGGCGCCTCCATACGCACCGATGTCCTCCCCCATCATGAAGACGCGATGGTCGCGGGTCATCTCCTCGAAGAGGGCTTCGGCGATGGCCTCCAGCATCGTCGCCGGCTCCCCCCTGCGGGTCCGGGTGACCTGTTCGGGGAGGTCTTCCCGGGTCTCTTCGGCGGGCCGGCGGGGAGATCCAGCGGTCATTCTGCCTCCGGGGGTCGGTGGAGTCGGGAAAGGGCTTCGGGACCGCCCTGCGGCGTTCCGGGGGTGAGGCCTTCGCGGTACCAGGGCTCGGAGACCCTCTCACCCGTCCACACTCCGTGGAGCGCCTCGGAGGGTGCGGGAGAGGCGGAGGCGCGCGCCTCCGCCCAGAGTCGTGCCGTTGTCCGCGCGGTCCCGGACACGAGGGCCCTTCCCCCGTCCACCCGTGAGAGAAGCCACTCGATGGCAGTCTCGGTGGAAAGGGGAGGTACCTCCAGGAGCTGAACCCCGTCACCGCCGCGGGCCCGCTCCACGGCATGGGTGACCTCCTCCCGGATCGCCAGCGGATTCGTCGCGGGAAGGGACGTTCCACGGATCCCGTAGCCGTCGCAGATCTCCAGGAGGCTTCGAAGCCGGGTTTTCCCGCGAGCGTCCGCCGAGGGAGTCGGCACCAGGAGGACCAGCGGGACCTTCCGGACCGCGGCGAAATTCAATCCCTCGTGCCATGCCCCGGTGGTCACTTCGCCACCGGCGCACTGGAGAAGTGCCACCCTCCGTTCGGCCTGCATGGTGAACGCGAGGGCGATTCCGGCCATCACCTCGACGCCGGTTCCTGCCGGACGGAAGGGCCCGAGCACACCGTCCGAGGCATCGGTCCACTGGTCAGCCGGGGGACGGCCACCATGGGGAGAACCCTCTCGGGCGAGCCACTTTCCGGCGACCTGCTCCGGCTCCATCCCCATGGCCAGGACGGCTTCGGGCACATCGGGCGAGAGTCCGAGAAGATCCCCGGCCCCTCGGTCGAGGCCC
>SLSF01000281.1 GCA_007130605.1 Gemmatimonadota bacterium
GGTGGGGGGCCGCCCGCACCGCGAGCCAGATGACCGACTGGAACACCGCGGTTTCCATGGAGGCCGTCGTCGTCGCCCTGATCTTCTCGGGCGCCATCGGGCTCTTCTTCGGGATCTGGCCTGCCCAGCGGGCGGCGAAGCTCGATCCTATCGAGGCGCTCCGGTACGAGTAGGTCCCTGGCGGGACGGGGGTCAGCGCACCTCGACGGTCTGTCGATCCCCGTCCCGCACCAGGGCGATCTCCACAGGCGGCGACCGCCATCCCCGCTGGAAGTGGGTGCGGAAGTGTGCCACCGAGGTGACGGGCTCCCCATCCACCTCCACCAGGACGTCACCGGCCCGGACCCCGGCTCCCTCCAGGAGTCCGCCCTCCACCACCTCCACCACGAGAAGCCCCTCCTCGACCCCGAAATAGGTGGCGAGGCCCGGGTTCATGGGAGTCAGCTCCGCCCCGGCCACGGCCCGGGGACCGGCGCCGAACATGGGCGCAAGGGAATACTCCATCCACACCCGTTCGAAGTCTGCCGAATCCGGCAGCATCCGGAACTCACGGACTCGGTCCGTAAGGAGGCTGTCGGGGTGGAGCATCCTGAACTCCAGCCGCTCGCGCTCGAAGTCGGGGCTTCGGAAGCGTACGTGGAGGGTGTCACCACCCTCCGGGAGGCGGACCAGGAGCGAATCGAGGGACCGGAGCCGGAGCTGCATGGTGTCCATCGCCACCCGGAAGCGAGCCTGCATGGAATCGGGGTCGAAGGTGAGCCCACTCCCATCGAATGAGAACGCTCTCGCACCCTCGCCGGGCTGGAGGACCATGAAGGGCCGCCGCGCCGCCGTGATCCGATAGTCGGAGGCGGCGCCGTCGCGGCGGATCCGCAGCACGACCTCGTCGCCCGGCCGCAGCCCCGCGGTGAGGGCGTCCAGTCGTTCCGCCGACATGGGGTCCCCATCGATCTCGAGGATCTCGTCGCCCTCCTGCAGACCCGCTTCCTCGGCGGGGCTCTCCGCCACCACCCGCTCGATCCACCACCCTTCGGATCCTCCAGGTGTACCCGGCCCGGTGATCTGGATCCCGAGCCAGCCCGGCCCCTGGATCGCCGAAGCCACCACCACTCTGGAGGTTCGGTCCTGATCCGGGGGACGCTCCTGTGCGGTGAGCTCCTGCCCTCCGAAGCCGAGCGTGCCCACCATCGCCATCCCCGCGAGCACGCCGAGCTTCCGGTGCCATCGATTCGTATGTCCCATCATTCGTTCTCCTTGGCCGACCCGGGGCGGAAGCCCTGGGTCGAACGGGTCGTCAATACCAGTTCTGGGTCGTGGTGGCCTGCATGCCCCGCAGGGTGGCCGTTCGTTCGGCCTCCATGTTCACCAGGAGGCCATTCAGGAAGGGGTCGGTGGGGAGTTCGCGCACGGCCGCGTGTCCGGCGGCCATGAGGGTCTCGAGGGCGGCGTAGCGGGTGAGGGGATCCAGGGGGGTGGGGGATCCCGATCGCCCCGCCTCCTCGTGGTAGCGAACGAGTGCCTCCAGGTACCATCCCTCGGTGAGGCGAACCAGGGTCTCGGCCTCCTCCAGCGAGAGGGTCTCCGCTTCGAGGGCGGTGAGCGTCGCCGTGTCCCCGCCGGGACCGGCCACCGTTCGCTCCTGCTGGAGCGAGAGGCCGAAGCCGGTGCCGAGCCCCCCACCGGCCAGGAGGAGGACGACGGCGGCGGCGAGCTGCCACCAGGGCGAGGCGCCGCGGAGCGAAGCGGGCAGACCCGCACTCCCGCCCACGGCCTGCCCTTCGCGGATGAGTCCCTCCCTGCGCAGGCGCACCTCCAGCCGATCCCATCCCCCTGACGGTGGACGACCATCGGGGAGGTGCGAGAGGGCGGAGCGCTGTGCCTCCAGCGCATCGAGCTCGTTGCGGCACCGACGGCACCGCTCCAGGTGACGCCGTTCCTCGGCGGTGGGGGTTTCATCCAGGAGGCGGGCCAACACTTCCAGGCTCAGGTGCTCCATGCTTCGACTCCTTCATCTTGATCGGCAACGCCGTCGGCTCGCAGGATCTCGCGCATCCTGGCGCGGGCCTTGAAGAGCTGGGATTTCGACGTGCCGGGCTGTACATCCATGAGTGTTCCGATCTCCTCGTGCGTGTACCCTTCCACATCGTGGAGGATGAGGACGGTGCGCATGCGGTCGGGGACCTGGTCCAGGGCGTGCCCCAGTCGCTCTTCCAGGAGGACATCGCGGGGGCGTCCGGGAGAGGCCAGGTGCTCCGGGATCGGCTCCTCCCGTTCCTTCCGTGTGCCCTGGTGGCGGCGGAGCTGGAGGGCGGCGTTCACCGCGATCCGATGGATCCAGGTCCCGAACCGGGCCTCCCCCCGGAATTCGGGGAGGCCCTTCAGGGCATTCACCCACGCCTCCTGCGCCGAGTCCTCCGCCAGCGAGTCGTCCCCCAGGATCCGCCGAGACACCGCGAAGACCCGCCCCGCGTACCGCTCATAGAGGGTGCGGATCGCAAGGGGGTCTCCCCGTGCGGCACGTTCCACCAGTTCGTCTTCGGTCATCGTCCCTCGGGTCCGAGGCGTGGAGGGTGTCGGTTGTCCATTCTGATGGTGCGGGACGCCAAAGGGTTGCCCGGGAGACCTCAACATCCTCCCGGTCGTACCCTCCGATCGCCCAGGGGGCTCCCAACGGTGGCGGTCGACACTTCTTCCGGCCGCACGAATGCTTGTGACCACGAAGCCGGGGCGTTAGCGTCGATGGCTCCGATGGCTGCCGAAGCGGGGCGGCATGGCCCGGGCTGTACGTCGAGACGTCCGCCACGGGACCCGAACACCACGACGGGGAGGCATGGGGTGGGAATGGAACGAATGGGCACGGGGGCGGCGGGACGCGGAGGTCGCGGGGGGCTCCCGACGCCTGGAGAGGTCCTGCTCCTCCTTCTGGTGACCGCGATGGGGTATGTCTTCTTCGGGGTCCTCTTCCAGGTCCTCTTCGGGGAGGTGGGGATCCTCCTCACCCAGCTCCTGGTCATCCTTCTTCCCGGGCTCCTCTGGGCGAAGGTGCGGGGCCACGACCTGGTCCGGACCTTCTCCCTCCGACGCCCCTCCTCCCGGGGAGTGCTGGGCGGGTTCCTCCTCCTGGCCGGGGGACTCCCCCTGGCCTGGCTCCTGAGCTGGCTCCAGAGCTTCTTCATCGAGGTCCCGGTGGAGCTTCTTGAGGGCCTCTCGGCCTTCCTCACCACCGACGATCCCCTGCGGATGCTCTGGCTCCTCCTCCTTGTGGCGGTCACGCCGGCCATCTGCGAGGAATTCCTCTTCCGGGGCTACCTCCTCTCCGGATTCCGCAGTCGCTGGTCGGTTCCCGTCTCCATCATCCTGTCCGGGGTGGTCTTCGGCGTCTTCCACCTCTCGCCCGAAACGGCGTTCCGCTTCCTCCCCACGGCCTGGCTCGGTATTCTTCTGGCATGGGTCGTGGTCGAGACCCGGTCCATCTGGACCGGCGTCCTCCTCCATTTCCTGAACAATGGGACGATCCTTCTTCTCACCCTCCTTCCGGCCACCCGAGAGGTCGCCACCGATGTGGACCAGTCACCCCCCTGGCTTCTCCTGCCCCTGGCGGTCGTGATCTTCGTGGTGGGGGTCCGGGTACTCCAGAAGGAGGGACGAAGACTTCGAGGCGAGGTGGAAGAGGAGGAGCCCTGAATGCTGGGTGTGCTTTTTGCCGTACTCTCCATCGTCGTACTCCTGGGATGGATCGTGCGACGGCGCGAGATCCGGGAGACGGTGGAAGGGGAACGCCCGATGGTCACCGACGAAGTCCTCCGCCGGATCCTTTCGGAGGGCGAACTGGAGGTTCCGGAGGAGGAACCCCTCGACGAGGAGGAGATCCGTGATGCGGAAGACGAGTTCTGGGATCAGACCGGTTGGGATGACCCCGAGGAGTTCCGGCCCTGAGGGGCCGGTTCGCACAGAGGGGTCAGGGGTCCCACCCGTACTTGTAGTAGATGCCGGGAAGGGGCACCAGGTTGGTGTTGGGGGGCGTGTCGTCCTCCGGGTCGAGGCGATTCACGGCGAGGGCCCGGTTGAGGGCCACCTCGAGGCCCCCGGCGTGGCCCCCGGTCACGAGCCAGTCGACCCCCAGGGGTGCCCGTGCGATGAGGACCGATCCACTTCCGTCCTCGGTCCACGCCGTCAGGCTCCAGAGTCCCGCACCCACGTACGGCCGGAGACGGCCCTCGGTGAAGTATCGTTTTCCCGACACTGCCACCGCGATCTCCCGGAAGGTGATGGTGCCCACCGTGAGCTCACCGGACCAGTCGCCCCTCCGGTACTCGGCCACCACTCCCAGGAACCCGGTACCTCCCAGGGTCAGCCCCAGCCGGAGTTCGTCCCTTGATCCGTCGGGAGATTGTCCCATGCCCTCGCCTGCGGAGGCGAGGAGCAGGAGGAGCCCGAGGGCCGGAATCAGCGCAGATCGGAGCATGGACTCGGAGCGGGGTGGGAGTGGGATGAGGCTCGACACATGGCATAAGGTAGGGGGGTCGAAGGCGCGAAGGGAGTCCCCACGGGCCTTCCGTGTCGGCGCGGGCCTCTTCCACGTCCTCCCTCTCGTCCTTCTTCTCTCGGCAGGGTGCGCACCTCCGGATCGCCCTCCCATCGATTCCGAGGCCCTTCCGGCCGCGGCCCTCGAGTACCTGGCTCCCTCCTCTCTCACCTCCTTCCATCTGGCACCGGGGGTCCACTACCGCTCGGTCCGGAGTCGTCACGAACCCTGGGCCGTCCACCTCCTCGAGGTGGATCCGGGCCGGTGCGAGCTCACCTTCGAGGTGGTCCAGCCGGGCGAGGATCAGCCGCGCCGCTCGGTATCGGAAATGGTGAGGCGGGCCGATCCGGGTGTGATCGCCGCGGTGAACGGCTCCTTCTTCACCGAGGAGAACGAGCCCCTGGGCATGGTGGCCAGCCGGGGCGAGGTCCAGGGGCGACAGGAGCGCCCCGTCTTCGCCTGGCGGCCGGGAGCCCTCCCCTGGATCGGGGGCGTCCGCTGGGAGGGCGACACCCTCCACGTGGGGGAGTGGGCCCTGGTAGATGGAGAGCCCGATGGTGAGACCGAACTCCTGGCGGGCTTTCCGGCGCTCCTGCATGGAGGGCGCTGGGTGGGCGACCTGCAGCAGGAGGCCCGTCCCGCCTTCGCCACCACCCGCGACCCCAGGACGGCGGTGGGGTGGGACCCGGAGGCCGGTCGGCTCTGGCTCATCGTGGTCGATGGTCGCAGGGAGGGGCGGACCGAGGGAATGACCCTCCCCGAACTCGCCGAGCTCTTTCGGGCTCTCGGAGCCACCGAGGCGTTGAACCTCGATGGCGGCGGCTCATCGGCGATGGTGGTGCGGGGGCAGGTCGTGAGCCGGCCTTCCGACCCCTGGCGGGAGCGACCCGTGGTCAACGCGCTCGTTCTGCGGAGCGAGTTGGAACGGTGCGAGGCGTCCCCTCAGCCCCCGGGCCACTGATCCATCGAGATCGAGGCGCCGAAGTAGATCCCATGTCCCGGGCCGGGCTCGAAGTACCGCCCCTGGTTGGCGTTGGCGGTCACCGAGGTGTTGTACCGGTTGTCGAAGAGGTTCGTGACCCCGACGAAGGGACTCAGCGCGAGTGCCCCGAACCGGACATCGTTGGCTCCGGCTCGCAGGTCGATGAGCCAGTAGCCCGGTGACTCGGCCAGGGGGTCGTTGGCGTCATTCCCGGGGATCGGTGCGCTCGTCTCTCCCCGCAGTTCGGTGAACCACCGGCCCGGCCCCATTCGCAGGATCCCTTCGAAACGACGGGGGGAGAGCCCCGGGACCCGGTTCCCGGCGTAGTCGACACCGTCCACCTCGTACTCCCGGAAGCGGGCGTCGTTGGTGGAGAGGACGAAGCGGAGATTCACCATTTCGTCGGGGGTGAACTGGAGGGTGGCCTCCCACCCACTTCGCTTCGAGCGCCCCGAGTTCCGAAAGTACCGCCGGTCCGGCTGGCCCTCGATCTCGAAGGGGACCAGTTCGCTGTAGAGGACGGTGTGAAAGTAGGACAGCTCCCACGCCGCCACACTCCCCAGGAAGCCACGTCCACCCAGTTCGGTGGTGATCCCCACCTGGGGGTCCAGTTCCAGGTTGAATCCGCCCGTTCCGTCCTCCCGGGTGGAGAGCTCCGAGGTGGTGGGGGTCTCGAAGGCGGTGGAGAGATTCACGAAGGCGCTGAAGACCCGGTGGAAGCCCGCATGGATCCCGAAGGAGGGAGACGCCGAGTCGAGGGTGATCCCGCCACTCCCATCGGGTCGCCCTCCCACGCCACCGAGCCGGTCGTCGGCCGAGAAGCGGATCCGGTCGTAGCGAAGGCCGGTGAGGACGTCGAGGATCGGTGCGATGGGGAGGAGCGCCTGGATGAAGATCGCGCCTCCCAGGACCTGCTCCTTCTGGTCGAGAAGAATCTCGCCGGGGTTCCCCAGGACATTCTCGTGGGTCTGGCGGTCATCGAGCTGAAGGTCGGCTTCGAACCCCATCCCCCACCAGAGGGGACCCATGGCGGAAACCGATTCGGTCCGGAGGAGCGAGCGAAAGCCAACCACCGTCCGGTCGAGTCCGATGAGATCGGAGGGGGTCGGGTTATGGAGTTCCCGTCGGACGCCGTACGCCGAAAGCTCGAGGGTGCGGTCCCGCAACGGGCCCTCCCACGCGATGCCCACCTGGCCCTGGCTCACCTCCTTTCCCGCCTGTTGCGTCACATTTCTCTGCTGGGCGGGGCGCGACCCGATGGCGATCTCATTGATGTCGAGGGAGCCGGGATTCTCCGCGTCGAGGTCGAGGAGGTTGGTGGTGAGGCGGAGTTCGCCCTCGGGCAGGGGGAGGTAGAGCTGGGCATTGAGCTGATTGCGGAGGGCCGCCCCGTAGAGGGAACCCGAGGTGGAGCCCGGATCCGGTCGGTAGCCGGCCCAGTCGTACCGGGAGAGGGAGAGCTGGTACCCGACGTCCGAGATCCGGCCACTGGTGGTGGCCTGGTTGCGTCGGAGCCCGAAGTCGCCGTGGACCGTCCGGAACTCCTGCTTCAGCGGGACGTCGGGGGGGAGGGTCGACCGAAAGTCGAGCACCCCGCCGGCCGCATTGCCATAGAGCGCCGAGCTGGGACCGCGCAACGCCTCAACCCGTCCGAGGGTGCCCAGGTCCAGGTGGTCGAGGGTGGACTGGCCATCGGGAAGGGTGGCGGGGATGCCATCGACGAGGATCCGGATCCCCCGCACCCCGAACTGGGAGCGGGCCCCGAAGCCCCGGATGGAGATGCGTTCACCCACCGCGTCATTGAACCGATTCTGGATCTGGACGCCCGGGAGGCCCTGGAGCGCCTCCTCGATGGAGCTGTTGGAGCGACCTCGCCGGAGCATTTCGTCCTGGATCACCGAAACGGAGAAGGGTGCCGTCGAGATCTGGATGGGGCTCCGGAGGACCTCCACCACGACCCCGTCGATGAGATAGGGCTGGAGGGTGTCGCCGGGAAGCACCCCGTCGAGGATGGTATCGGGGCGGGCCGGGAGCCCAGGGTCTCCCGGACGGATGGTGTCGGCCCGGAGGGTGTCGCGAATGACGATGGTGTCCCCCGGGAAGAGTCCCGAGGGCCCGAAGGTGGCCGGGGTCCGCACCCCTGCGATCTCGCTTCCACCGGCATCCGCCAGGAGTGGCGTGACGGACTCCAGGGGGATCGAGGCGAAGCAGAGAAGACCGGCGATGCCGAGGCAGCGCCACCAGGGGTGAGCCGTGCGAACCATCAAGGATCGGTTTCGGGGGGGAATAGGATGGCGAGGAAGGTATTGGGGTGGCCTCCTCCTGTCGAGGACACCGGCCGGATGTTGGGGAACGGGAGGGGTATGGGCGGGAGCCTCGGGGCACCGTCGTGGGCGGACGGGGGGTTGCGGCCCCGGAGTCCCGCCAGCGACTTTCCCCGCTGCACCGGAGATGGGCCCCGGGCGCGGTGAGGTCTCCGCTCATCCCGTGAAAAAAGGTGCAAGGATGGGCTTCGGAACGCCACCACTTTTTCTCCTCATCTCCCCTCGAAAGCGTCGAACGCGAATGACCCACCCTTCGTCCCCCGACACGATCCCCCCGGCCCAGTTCGCCGAGCGCCGCCGGAAGGTGCTGGAAGCGCTCGATTCCGATGCCATGCTCCTTCCCGCCGCCCCACCCCTCATCCGGGGCGGTGACTCGGAGCTTCCCTACCGGCCCGACTCCGAGCTCTTCTACCTGACCGGGGTGCGCGAGCCGGGGGCCCTCCTCCTGTTGCGGGGCTTCGCCAACGAGGCCCGGGTGGTCCTCTACGTGCACGAGCGGGACCCGAAGATGGAGCAGTGGACCGGCCTCCGGGCGGGTCCCGAAGGAACGCGATCCCACCTGGGAATCGACGACGTCCGGTCGGCCGGGCAGATCGAGGGGGAATTGCCCGGTCTTCTCGCCGGCGCGGAGGCGCTCCACTTCCGCCTCGATGACCGTGCCCCCCGGATCCGTCGCATCGTTCTCGAGGCCCTTCGGAATGCCCGGGCCCGAGGGGCGCGGACGGGGATCGGCCCAAGGGGGGTCCTGGACCCGGGCGGCATCCTCGATGAATTCCGCCTTCGGAAGGATCCCACCGAGATCGAGGCCATTCGTGCCGCAGTGCGCCTCACCCTCGCCGGCTTCGAGGCGGCGCGCGACCTCCTTCGGCCCGGGGTGGGGGAGTGGGAGGTCGAAGCCGCGCTCACCGGGGCCTTCCGGCGCGCGGGAGCCGACACACCGGCCTTCGCCCCCATCGTCGCGTCGGGGCCCAACGCATGCATCCTCCATTACATCGAGAACCGTCGGAGGATCGAGGAGGGGGAGCTGGTCCTCATCGATGCAGGCGCCGAACTCGACCTCTATGGAGGTGACATCACCCGCACCTTCCCGGTGGGGGACGCGGCGAGCCCGGAGCAGGAGGCCATCCTCGCCATCGTCGACCGCGCCCGCCGGAGCGCAATCGAGGCCATCGGTCCCGGCCGCACCATCGCCGGGGTCCACCGGGCCGCACGCCTTACCCTCCTGGAGGGGCTCGTCGATATCGGGCTCCTCGAAGGGGAGATCGAGGCGCTCCTGGAGGCCGACGCGGACCGACCCTGGTTTCCGCACCAGACCTCCCACTGGCTCGGTCTCGACACCCACGACCCGGGGGACTACGTGGTGGACGGCGAGAGCCGGGTCCTCGAGCCCGGCATGGTACTCACCGTGGAGCCCGGCCTCTACCTGCCGGAGCCCGGGTTCTTCGGTCCTGTGCCCGACGGCCGGGACCCGCCTCCCGACCCCGGCCACTTCGCCGGGATCGGGGTGCGGATCGAAGATGATGTGCTGGTGACCGCCGAGGGAGCCGAGGTGTTGAGCCGCGACCCTTCCTGAGGGCCCGGCCCACCACCCCTCCCGAGCTCCGCCCGGCGCGCCATCCCTCCCGACCCTGACCGGCCCGCCACCCCTCCGCGGGTTTCCCCGGCCCGGGTCCCCTCCGCGCTCAGGGACTCAGCCAGTAGTTCAGCTTCACCATGAGGCGGTTCTCCGCCGGCCGGTCGAAGAGGTTGCCGAAGCCCTCTCCCACGCCGAGGGTACCATCGGTGTCGCGGTCGTCCCGGCCCTGCGACCAGACGACGAAGAGGGTCGAGCCTGGCCGGTACTCCCACCGGACCACCGCATTGGACCGGAACTGCCCCACACTGAAGTCCGGGTTCCCCAGCGAGCGCGCGGTGCCGTCGCCCTCGGGGTCCGCCACGATACTGCCATCTTCGCCTCGGGTGGTCGCGAGGGGTACCATCCGGTCGCGGTAGGTGTCCCCCCGGGGGTCGCCCACCCGCCGCATTTCGGTAAAGTGCCCCGTCGACAGGAAAGGCTGGGCATAGAGCTGGAAGGAGAGGGTGGGGGAGACGGCGAAGTCGACCCGGGCGGTGACCCCCGTGGTGCGCTGCTCGAGTCGGCCGAAGAGGTAGATGGGGTCCTCGGCGCTTCCCGTCGTGCCGAGCCACTGACGGTCCTCGACCCTCCGGTTATGAAAGGGCCCGGTTCGGATGGTGGCTCGACCCGAGGGTCGCCAGCGGAGCGAGGTGGAGGTATTCAGGTTCCAGGAGTCACTTTCCGGCCGGACGCCCCAGTTCATGTTGACGTTCCCCTGGACCGAGCGGCGGCTGTCGGTGTTCACCCCGCCCCATCCATTCATCCCCCGCTCCACCCGGAACATGGGCCCGCCACGAAGGAGGGTGGGCGAGAGGGTCGAGCCATTGAGTGCCACTCCTGCATAGGCGTTCCAGTTGTTGTTGAGGGCCAGGTTGCCGTTGAGGTTTCCGCCCATGTCCTGGTGCTCGCCTCCAAAGGTCCAGCCGGACCAGAGGTTCGAGTTGACGCCCCAGCCCCGAAGGTGCGTTCCGGGGCGGTTCTGTCGGTACCCCACCCAGCCGGCCTGGAAGATCCGATCCGCGCCGGTCATGAACCCGAGATCGTTCACCTCGAAGCCGGGTGACCGGATCTGGCTGATGGATCCGAAGCGCCAGGGACCGCCTCCCACCTTCATCATCTCCACCGTCGTGGACCAGCCCTCGAGCGTGGTCCGGTCCTCGTCGTACTCGGTGTGCGTGTTGTCGGGTCGCTGGAGGTAGCGGGCCGAGGAGCGCTGGGTCCGCCGAATCGCCTCGGTGGATCCGCTCACCCGACTCCCCAGGAGGTAGCCCCGGATCTCGAGGGTCCCGTCGCGGAAGCGGTGGCGGGCATCGATGCCCCCACTCAGGGCCAGGTCCCGGAGCGCGAGGTCCGCCGCACCAGACTCGTCACGGATGGTTCCGGTGACGATCCCGCCGACGGCACTTCCCCCGTCGCGGAAGTCCCGCTGGACCCGGGCCATGGAGTAGCTGGTCAGGGGCTCCACCACCTGGCGATCATGGGTCCCGTCATGATGGATCGCCCGGGCTTCGGCGTTCCCGGTGAGGGCGTTCAGGACCCCGATGGACCATCCGCCCTCCGTCTTTCCGGAAAGCTTCCCGGCGGCGAGGATCCGGGTCTGGGAGGGTGGGTCGACCCATGCGTCCCGGGGCTGGAAGTGCCCCTGCGGGGCCCGACCGATCCGCCGCGAATAGAAGAGGCTCTCATTGCCCCCGTCTCCATCTCCGATCCCGATCCCGAAGCGGAAGATCCCCGCGCCCTCGACGAAGAAGGGGCGCTGTTCGGGGAGGAAGGTCTCGAAGGCGGTGAGATTCACCTGGGCCGGATCGGCCTCCACCTGTCCGAAGTCGGGGTTCACCGTGAGGTCGAGGGTCATGTTGTTGGTGATCCCGAATTTCAGGTCGGCCCCCATCTCTCCTCCCAGGGCCGTGCTTTCGTGGAAGGGGTTCTCCGGGTCTCCCGGCGCCCGGGTCGCCCGGGCCACCGTGTAGGGGAGTACCTCGAGCCGGCGATTCGCCCCGAGCCCGGAGAGCCCCCTCAGTTCCCCGGAGCGGGAGACCACGGCCTGCTCATCTCTGGAGAGCGGGGCCCAGACGGAGGTCTCGTTCAGCCGGGCGATGTCCCTGGCGAAATTGATTCCCCACGTCTGCTCCTCCGAGCCGGAGTAGCGGAGCTGGGAGAGGGGGATGCGAAACTCGGCGGTCCACCCCTCTTCGTCGATCCGGGTCGCCACATCCCAGACGGCATTCCAGCTCAGGTCCTCGCCGGTGTCGTCGTAGCGGTAGAGATCCATCTTCACGCCGAGGGGGTTCACGGCGAAGTGGAAGGCCGTCCGCCGGTCGTGGTACGA
>SLSF01000064.1 GCA_007130605.1 Gemmatimonadota bacterium
CTTCCCGTCGTCGCCTCGCGGGTGGGAGGGCTTCCGGAGATCATCGACGACGAGGTGGGCCTCCTGGTCCCCCCCGCCGATCCGGAGGCCCTGGCGGAGGGGATCGTGCGCCTCCTCCACGATCCCGGCGACCGGGGCACTCGCGCGCGCGAACGGGTGGTCCACGCCTGGAGCAATGCGCGCCTCGTCCGACGTCACCTCGAGATCTACGAGAGACTGGTCCAATGAAGGAATCCCTCCGCGAGAGCCTCGACAGCCTGCCCGGCTGGGTCCCCTGGTTCGTCTTTCCCCTGGCGACCGTCGTCCTCTTCCGGGAGTTCATCTTCTCGAACCAGATGCTCTTCGGGAGTGACACCCTCGCCCTGGGCTACACCGCCCGCCTCTTCTTCGCCGAGACGATCCGGACCACCGGCTTCCCCCTCTGGAACCCCTACATCCTGGGCGGGACCCCCTTCATCGAGTCGCTGGTGGGAGGCGACTCCCTCCACCCCATCTCGGTGGCCCTCTTCTACCTGACGGAGCCGTACCGCGCCCTGGGGTGGAAGCTCGTGATCCATGTCCTCCTCTCGGGCTTCTTCATGTACGGCTGGCTCCGGACCCTGGGGATCACCCGGGGCTCCTCTCTGGTGGGGGGGCTCGGATTCCTCCTCTCTCCATGGATGGTCTCGCTGGTCTTTCCCGGACACGATGGAAAGATCTTCGTCACCGCCATGACCCCCCTCCTCTTCTGGCTCGCCGAGTGGATGTGGCGGAGGCGCGACCTCCTTCCGGCCGCGCTCCTGGCCCTCTCCATCGCCACGGTGATCCTCTCCACCCACTTCCAGATGGCGTACTTCCTCTTCGGGGGGCTCGGCGCCTACATGCTCTTCCGGGCCTTCCAGGAGAAGGAGGGACGGTGGAGGGTCTTCGGGACCTTCCTGCTCTTCTCGGTGCTGGGGGCGGGGGCCGCCGCGATCCAGCTCCTTCCCGCCGTGGACTACGTGACCGACCATTCCCGGCGGGCCGCCACCACCGTGGGCGCCGAATCGCCGGAGCGGGCCCTCGCCTTCTCGTCGTCGTGGTCCCTCCACCCGGAGGAGGCGATGGCACTGGTGGTGCCCGAATTCGTGGGTGCGAACACCCGGGTGGAGGGTTGGGCCGACGACACCTACTGGGGCAGGAACGCCTTCAAGCTGAACCACGAGTACATCGGGGTCTCGGTCCTCCTCCTGGCGCTTCTCGCCTTCCTGGGGCCGGTGAAGGGGGTGCTCGGGGGGATCCGGTGGTTCATGCTGGGGATGGGGGGCGTCTCGCTCCTCTACGCCCTGGGGGCGAACACCCCCGTCTGGCGCATCTTCTACGAGGTGGTCCCCGGCATCTCCCTCTTTCGGGCGCCCTCCATGGCCTCCTTTCTCACCGGTTTCGCCGCCCTCACCCTCATGGCCATCGGGATCGATCGGGCGGCGGAATCCAGGGAGCGGGTGGTCCCCGCATTGACGTGGGCCGCAGGGATCCTGGCGGTCCTGGGGGTCCTGGCGGCGTCGGGTGCCCTCTTCTCCCTCTGGACCTCGGTGATCTACTCGGGGATCGACGACGGGGCCCGTGCGACCCTCGAGGCCGCCTCGTCGGGGATCGTCCTGGGCTTCTTCATCGCCGCGGCCATCGCCGGAGCCCTCGCCCTCATCTGGTACCGCCCGGTGGGGGCCATCGCTCTCCTCCTGGCCGGTGTGGTGGGCGCCGACCTCCTCCGGGTCAATCTCCCCTTCGTGCAGGTCATGGACCCGGCCCGGGTCACCGTGCCCGACGCGAACCACCGCTTCCTCCAGGACCGGGTCCGGAGCGAGGAGCCCTTCCGGGTCTTCTCCATGGTACAGGGGGGACAGGATGTGGAGCCGGCCAACTACGGGATCGAGCTCGCCGCCGGACACCATCCCAATGACCTGGGCCGCTACAACGACCTCATCGGAATGGAGGGGGGCGGGGCCCCGCAGAACCTCGCCTCCTTCAACGAGAACCTCCTCTACCTCCTCAATGTCCGCTACCTCCTCCTGCCGGGGGAGATGGAGGGCGTCGAGCCGGAAAGCCAGGTCCGACTGCAGGATGGACGGGTCTGGGCCTCGGTCTACGCCTATCCCGGCGGTCCCCGTGCCCGGGTGGTGGGCAACTACCGGGTGGTGGGTTCCGACGAGACCCTCGACCTCGTCCTGGGTGACGGCTTCAACCCGGTGGTGGAGACCCTCCTCGAGGAGGAGCCGCCCATGGCGCCGGACCCGGAGGCCCGGGGCCAGGTGGAGTGGGTGGAGCGAAGCCCCAACCGCATGGCCTTCCAGGTCCGTGCCAGCGGCCCGGCGCTCGTGGTGGTGGCCGACAACTGGTTCCCGGCGTGGCAGGCGACGGTGAATGGCGAGGAGACACCGGTCCTCAGAGCCGACCACACCTTCCGGGCGGTGGCGGTCCCCGAGGGCACCTCCGAGGTCATCATGGAGTACCGGTCCCGGCAGATCCAGGGCTCACTGGCCCTCTCGGTGGCGTGCCTCCTCCTTGTGACGGGCGCCGGCCTCTTCTCGGGGCTCCGGACCCGACGGCGTCGCGATGGGGGGTAGGCGTGTACCAAACTGGCTCCAGTGGCTCTTCCGGATCGCATTCACCGTCGGAGTCACCTGGATCATCGCGCGGCAGGTGGGGGTGGGGCTCGACGACGCCCTCGCCCTCGACCGCGGGGTGCCGGAACTCCGTCCGGTGCCCATGGGGGCCTCCATCCTCGTCCTCCTCCTCGCCTTCGGCTTCGCCGCGCGCCTCTGGGGATGGATGGTCCGGGAACTGGGTGGCCGGGATCCCGGGGCCCTCGCCTCGGCCCGCATCATCCTCACCGCCAACCTGGGGCGATACATCCCCGGAAAGGTCTGGCAGCTCGCGGGGGTGGCGGTGCTGTCGCGGCGCGCGGGGATCGCGGCGTCCACCGGGACCCTCTCGGCACTCCTGGTGCAGGGATTCGCACTCACGGCGACGGCGGCGTGGGGGATCCCGGTCCTGGCCGACAA
>SLSF01000157.1 GCA_007130605.1 Gemmatimonadota bacterium
CCAGGACCCCCCGGGCGCGGCGACGAAGTCGGGGTCGCCGACGTACTGCTCCCGGTCCGCGTACGCGAGGCGAGAGGCCTCCGCGTACAGATGGAGCCAGTCGGGATCCGGGAGGTCGTCAATGGGCGCATCTCCCCCCTCGACCGCATCGAGGATCCCCAGGATCTGCGCCACGGCAAGATGTCCGGAGGAGGGAGGCGGGAAACCGCAGAGCTCCCACTCCCGCCACGATGTGCAGATGGGATCGACCTGGACGGGAAGATCCGGGTAGCGCGCCAGGTCCTCCAGCTTGAGGAGGCCCGGACGCTCGGGGTGGGCGCGGATGCGAGCGACGATGTCCTCGGCCACCGGCCCATGGTAGAAGGCGGAGATCCCCTCTTCGGCCACCCGTTCCAGGACATGGGCCAGTGCCGGGTTCTGGAGAAGATGCCCCACGGGCCACGGCTCGCCATTGTCGTAGTAGAACGCGTCGCGGGCCATGTGGGGATCGTTGTCCAGGAGCGCGTGGAGCCGGGGGCTCACCGGAAAGCCATCCCTGGCCAGCGCGATGGCCGGCTCGAAGAGGGAGGACCAGGGGAGAGTCCCATGGACCCGGTGGGCTTCGGCGAGCATGGCGATGGTCCCCGGAGTCCCCACCGACAACCCGCTCGCCACCGCCTCCTGGAAGGAGTAGGGGTCCCCATCCGCATCCAGGAAGAGACCGACATCCGCCGCCATCGGTGCCGTCTCCCGACCATTGAAGGCGGTGACCTCGGTCCCGTCGAAGTGCATGAGGAAGGCACCACCGCCGATCCCGCTGGACTGGGGTTCGACCAGGGTCAGCACCATCTGCATGGCGATGGCGGCGTCCACCGCGGACCCACCGGCCTCCAGGATCTGGTGCCCCGCGTCCGCCGCCAGGGGATGCGCCGCCGTCGCCGCCGTCTCGATGAACTCCCAGCCCGGCTTCTCGGTGTAGCCGGTCCCGATTTCCGGAGCGTCGGGGACGGTGTAGATGGGCTCGTCGACCTCACAGGCGACGAGGAGGAGGAAGAACGGCAGAAGAAGGCAGCGGACAGACATGAGGATCCCGGTCGGAGGTTTTCGGTTTCCGACACCCTAACGTCCCTCATCCCCCGGCGCTATAGACACCGATGGAGAGCCGCCATCGATCCGCGTAGGCCAGGTCGAGCCGGATCTGATCGAAGCGCACCCCGGCACCCACCGCGATGTCGCTCTCCATGGCATCGATGAAAGTTGCGATGCCGAACGGTCCCTCCCACCGGATCAGCTCCAGGCCGCCATGGAGGCGACTCGTCTCGGGGTGGACGCCAACCGCGCGGAAGAGGTGGGTCGCCGAGGGACCGGCCCCGAAGCGGGGTTCGAGATCGGGCGGGGCATCTTCCGAGACGAGGACAACGCCCCCACGCCCACGGATCTCCCACCGCTCGCCGGTGGACCCCATCGCCGTCAGCGAGGTCCGGACGAAGCCCCCGGACCATCCATCCGCCTCGGCCCGCACCGGTCCGAGGCGGACCCCGACACCCGCCCGGGCGTGCGTCGACTCCCACCGATCGATCCCCATCCGAAGGGTGAGACGGGGTCGAAGGTAGTGCACCGAGGCCGATCGCCGCTCGCTCTCCCGGTGGTCGCTCCACTCGGCTTCCCAGCGGAAGGTGGAAGGGTGCGCAAAGGAGGCACGGACCTCGGACTCGTGGCCCTCCACCCGCAACGCCGAGGAGCCCACCGTGCCCTGGAAATCTCCCGAGAGGGTCGCCGCGCGCGCGACGTGGAGGGGGAGCTGGAGACGGGTGAAGGGGTGGGTCGGAAGGTGGAGGAGATGGATCTCCACCTCGGCCCCGCCCCCGGGCGTCGGCCTGTACTCGGCCCGGGCTCGCGCCACCGTGGGCTGGAGCCGCGCCTCCGCTTCGAGGCGCTCGATCCGCGCAGGGGTGAGGAGATCCCCATCCACCACCGGCCGACCGATCCGGTTCCACGCCTCGAGCGCCCCCATCCGATCCCCCATCAGGTACCGGCTGGAGCCCATCACATCCCAGGCCCACTCCAGTTCGGGATCGACGTCCACCGCCTTCTCGGCGAGGGTCTCCGACTCCTCCCA
Organism: Gemmatimonadota bacterium; assembly: GCA_007130605.1. Lineage (GTDB taxonomy): Bacteria > Gemmatimonadota > Gemmatimonadetes > Longimicrobiales > Gaopeijiaceae > SLBA01. The sequence goes on from SLSF01000157.1 coordinate 2,099, forward strand.
CCGATTCTGCCGAAAGCGAAGGCCGGCAAACTCGCGGAGCACCACCGGATCGTCCGGACAGCGGACGAGGGCTTCCTCCAGGATCCGTTCGCCCTCCGCGATCCGCCCTGCATTGACCGCATCGATGGCGGGCTGGACGTCGCAGAGGGCGAACAGGAGCAGGATCACGTGATGAGGATGAGGATCAGAAGGAAGATGATGATGGTGTAGACACTGATGGTCACCGTATTTCGCCGCTCGAGAGCCTCGGTCGCCCGCTCGATCAGGGGAGTCGCAGCCTGGATCTGGGCATCCGAAAGGGTCCGGGCCGCCGCATCCACTTCGGCCAGATCGATCCCCCGTTCCTCGGCGATCTGACGGACCTCATCGGTGGCGAGAAGGGTCGAGAGCTCGGCTCGGATGGGCTCATCGGCGAGGACCCGTGCCTCCAGCGTGGCGGCGTCGACCAGAGACTCCTGAGCGTGGACCGGGGCGGCGAGGACCACCACCGCAACAAGACCGAGGACCAGCGATTTGACGACGTTCATGGACACTCCTGGTTCAGGGAAGTCGGTTCTCTCCAAGATGGGCATATTGTCCCCTTCCTGGGAAGTGGCACCCTCGACCGCCTCGGTGGTACTGGCTATTCTGAACGTCGGATTCCCACCTGGAGAACCTCATGGACAGTGCAGTGATAACCAAGACCGAGCGCCCCCCGTTCAAGGTCGCAGACCTTTCCCTCCACGAGTTCGGGCGTGACGAGATCCGCCTCGCCCAGCACGAGATGCCCGGCCTCATGGCCCTCCGCGAGGAGTACGGCGACTCGAAGCCACTGGAGGGTGCCCGGATCATGGGCTCGCTCCACATGACGATCCAGACCGCCGTCCTGATCGAGACCCTGCGGGAGCTCGGGGCGGACCTCCGCTGGGTGTCGTGCAACATCTTCTCCACCCAGGACCATGCGGCCGCCGCGGTGGTGGTGGGCGATGGGACCCCGGAGGACCCGAAGGGCGTCCCCGTCTTCGCCTGGAAGGGAGAGACGCTCGAGGAGTACTGGTGGTGCACCGAGCAGGCCCTCATGTGGCCCGATGGCGGAGGCCCCAACCTGCTGCTGGATGATGGAGGCGACGCCACCCTCCTGGTCCACCGCGGCAAGGAGTTCGAGGACGCCGGACGGATCCCCGAGGCAGGAGAGGACGACCCCGAGGAGTGGGGGGTCATCCTGGATCTCCTCCGGCGGGTCCGGGCGGAGGACCCGACCCGGTGGAACCGGGTGGCGGAAGGGATCCGAGGTGTCTCCGAGGAGACCACCACCGGCGTCCACCGCCTCTACGAGATGATGCGGAAGGGGACACTCCTCTTCCCCGCCATCAATGTCAATGATGCCGTCACCAAGTCGAAGTTCGACAACCTCTACGGGTGCCGACACTCTCTGACCGATGGAATCCTCCGCGCCACCGATGTCATGCTCTCGGGGAAGGTCGCGGTCATCTGCGGCTACGGCGATGTCGGAAAGGGGTGCGCCCAGGCCCTCCGGGGGCAGGGAGCCCGCGTCGTCATCACCGAGATCGATCCCATCTGCGCGCTCCAGGCCGCCATGGAGGGGTACCAGGTCGTCCGGCTCGAGGATGTCCTTGAGACCGCGGACATCTTCATCACCGCCACCGGGAACAAGGACATCATCACCGCCGAGCACATGGCGAAGATGAAGGACAAGGCCATCGTCGGAAATATCGGCCACTTCGACAACGAGATCGACATGGCCGGGCTGAAGCGTCAGAAGATCGAGCGGCGGACCATCAAGCCGCAGCTTGACGAGTTCACCTTTCCGGATGGACATTCCGTCCTCATCCTGGCCGAAGGGCGCCTTCTGAACCTGGGATGCGCCACCGGGCACCCGTCCTTCGTCATGTCGGCCTCCTTCACCAACCAGGTCATGGCCCAGATCGAGCTCCACCGCCACGCCGAGGACTACGGGCTGACGGTGACGACCCTCCCGAAGCACCTCGACGAGAAGGTCGCCCGGCTCCACCTGGACAAGCTCGGGGTCCGGCTCACCGAACTGAGCGAGGAGCAGTCGGAGTATATCGGAATACCCGTCGAGGGCCCCTACAAGCCGGACCATTACCGGTACTGAGGACACCATGGCACACATCTCCCTCCCCGAGGGGCTCCCGGGCATCATCGGCCCCCTCGAAGCGTATCCGGAGACGGGCATCCCCCTCTCCCACTTCACCGAGGCGCTCCTCCGCGGGCCGTCGTCGCTGACCCCCGCCGAGCGCGAGCTCATCGCGACCCATGTCTCCAACCGGAACGAGTGCCGGTTCTGCACACAGTCCCACGCCGCCGCGGCCCGTCATCTCTGGGAGGACGGCTCGGTGGTGGACGAGGTGCTCGAGGGGGGAGAGGCCGCGTCCCTCTCGGAGAAGATGAAGGCCCTCCTCCAGATCGCCGGGAAGGTCCAGACCGGGGGACGGGGCGTGACCGATGAAGAGGTACGCCGCGCGCGTGCGGCAGGGGCGGACGACCGGGCGATCCACGACACCGTTCTGGTAGCCGCCGCCTTTTGCATGTTCAACCGGTACGTCGATGGCCTGGCCACCCTCGAGCCCGATCCCTCGGCCTACCCGGCCATGGGTGAGCGGCTTGCGAAGGCGGGTTACGCGCGGGGCTGACTCAGTCCCATGAGCACTGCTGGGCGAGGAGCGCCCGGTCGGCCGGGTGGAGCTCGGTCACCACGGACTCGTGGACGGGCGCCATGACCGCCTCGGGGGTGTCCACATGCCCCAGCCCGAGCGCATGGCCGAGTTCGTGGGCGAGGAGGAGGACCAGGTGGTCCCTCGAAACGAATCGGAAGATCTGGATCTCCCGATCGGCGACCCCCACGAGCCGCCCGCGCCGCTGTTGGATCGTCTCTGAATAGCTCCCCGATTCGATGGAGGAGGGGGGGAAGGCCCGGGCCAGAGCTTCGGCATCGGCATTCCTCCGTTCCACATCGGCGTTCAGCTGCGCGATCTCCTCCTGCATGGCGGAACGGCGCCGCTCCAGGTCCCGCTCGATCCGCTCCAGTTCCGGGATGACCTCAGGGGGTGCCCCACCGGATTCGTTGAGGGCGCGGACGCGCTCGTTGTGCGCATCGATCTCCCGCTCGAGCCGGTCATTGTCCCGCTCCATCCGTGTGCGCCTTTCCTCAAGCTGTGCATCGACGGAGGCAAGGCGCGACGCTTCTGTCTCCCGCTCGGCAAGCCCCGCCTGGCGGTCGTCGAAGACGAGGTGGATGGTGAGCCCTTCTCCCTCGGGGAAGATGGCGCGACCCGCGGCCTCCTCCCAAAGGCGAGCGGCATTCCGGACGGCGAGGGCGACATCTTCTTCTCCCAGCCCGAACTCCGGGTCCAGCCGCCCGATCTCCCAGGGGATCGGCACCTGGCACGGCAACGCCGAACCTCCGAGCGGGTCGACGGCCTTGGCGCCGGGGTCCGCGGTGGTCCAGAGCAGGAGCCCCGCGACCCCGAAAAAGAAGATCCAGCCCCATAAGCGTTGCATGGCTTCCTATACCCGGCGCTGGAACCCCCGGTCCCTGTCAGATTTTTACCGGCACGGGGTGCAACAACTGGCCGCCTGTCGGTTATAAAGGTTTGGGCTTGAAGGATCGAGCCCGGTGCCGGGCCAGGAGGGTCCGGCCATCCACAATCAGACAGGAGAAGGACGCATGCAGTTCGGAGTCAAGTTCAGATCTCTCGCGGCGGTCGCGCTCAGCGGGATGTTCCTCATAGCAGGATGCAGTGATTCCTCTCCGCCCACGCAGAGCCCGCCCCCCGTCCTGGCCGAGGCCGTGGTCTCTCCCCAGACGGTGACCCTCGAGGAGGGCGCCTCCTTCGAGTTCTGGGTCGTCCCCTTCGACGAGGAGGGCGGTGAGATGAGCCAGGAAACCTTCATCGCCGACGTGGCGTGGTCCTCTTCCGACGAGTCGGTGGCCACGGTGTCGGGGAGCGGTGAAGTCACCGCGGTGGGCCCGGGCACGGCCACCATCACCGCTGACGTCCAGGATGTGGAGAGCAACTCCGCCTCCGGTTCGGCGGAGGTCATCGTCGAGTAGAGGTGCCCCGAAGGACGCGGCCCCATACCTTGATCGGTGGACGTTCAACCGATCTCGGGATGGGGCCGTTTTTTTTGGACCATCCCCCGACCTTCGGAGGAAGCATGCCTCACCTCGCACGCGCCCTTGCCCTCGTCCTCCTCCTGCCGGTGCTCGCCACCGCGCAGGTCCCCCAGGAATTCGACTGGTGGGACGAGATCCCGGAGACGACACCGTGGGGTCAGGCCATCGATGTGGAGGCCACTCGTCAGATCCTGAGCTGGACCACCGCCGAGGAATTCACCAACCGGCATGTGGATCATCTCCCCTACGACGAGAACGTCGTCTCTCCCTTCGACCACTGGGGGTATGCCTCCGGACTCCCCGGGCACCTCCACAGGGTGGACGAGCTGTATGACTACTACGAGGCGCTGGCGGCCTCCTCTCCCCGGGTCCACTTCGATCTCCTCGGTGAATCGGAGGAGGGGAACCGCTTCGCCCTGGTCAAGGTCGGAAGCGAAGAGAACCTGGCGCGCCTCGACGAGATCCGCGAGGGGTACCACCGGCTCACCGACCCGGAAGCGGAGGCGGATATGGACCTTCCCATCATCCACCTCATCTACACCGGCCTCCACTCTCCCGAGACCGGGCACCCGGAGGTCGCCCCCGAACTCGCGTACCGGCTCGCGGTCTCCGATGACCCCATGATCCAGCGGATCCGGGAGGACGCCCTCCTCTTCATCGTCCCTGCGGCGGATCCCGATGGGCGGAACCGGGTCATCGACTGGTACCGTCTCCACGCCGACTGGATCGAGGAGGAGCAGACCCGGATCCCGGGCCCTCCCTTCTGGGGGAAGTATATCCGCCACGACAACAACCGCGACGGGCTACAGCTGACCCTCCGCCTCTACCAGGAGATGGTCGATCTCTTCGAGGAGTGGAAGCCCCCCATCACCATCGACCTCCACGAGTCGGTCCCCTTTCTCTATGTCTCGAGCGGAACCGGCCCATACAACCCCAATGTCCCGGCGGTGACCCGTCACGAGTGGCAATGGATTTCGCACTACGAGGTGAGTTCGCTCACGGCGCTCGGGATGCCCGGCGTCTGGACCCACGACTTCTACACCGGATGGAATCCCAGCTACCTCTTCTGGATTGCGAACAACCGGAACTCCATCGGTCGGTTCTACGAGACCTTCAACCACTCGGTGCCGGTGACCCTGGAGCAGTCGGTACCGGGAGGGCGGACGTCCGAAGAGTGGTTCCGGGCCAACCCACCCTACTCCTCGGTGATCTGGTCGCTCCGGAACAACATCAACTATGCGCAGACGGGGGTCCTCCACTCCCTCCACCTGGTGGCCACGAACCGGGAGCAGGTCCTCTCCAACTACCGGGCCAAGAATGTTCAGGCCGCCGAGATGGGAAGGACCGAGCCCCCCCACGCCTGGGTCGTGCCGGCGGACCAGCCCCGCCGCGCCAATGTGACCCAGATGCTCCAGGTCCTTCAGCGACAGGGCATCACCGTCCACCGCGCCGATGCCGCAGGTGCCGGCGCCGAGGCGGGCGACTACGTGATCCGGCTGGACCAGCCGTACCGGCACTTCATCATGAATCTCATGGAGCGCCAGGAGTACCCGGAGGGGCGCCCCGCACCCTACGATGACGTGGCGTGGACCTTCCCCCTCAACTACAACATCACCGCCGAGGCCGTCGAGGACCCGGAGATCCTGGACCTCGCCATGACCGAGCAGGTCGAGCCGATCCACCTGCCGGGGACCGTCCACTCATCGGGGGACGTCACTTGGTGGGTCGGGGTGTATGACGCTTCCTTCCGGGCGATCCAGGCGCGCTACGAACTGGGCGACATCCCGGTCTACGCCGCTCGGGAGCAGGTGACGGACGAGGCGGGACCGGGAAGCTGGCTCATCCCGGCCGACGCTATCGGAGAGGAGGACCTCCGCGACTGGGCCGACCGCTTCGGGATCGAGGTCCATGGCCTGGCCGGCGTGCCGCAGGTGGAGCGTCACCGGCAGGACTTCCCCCGGATCGCCATCCTCCACACCTGGCGGCGGACCCAGGACGATGGCTCTGTGCGGTACGCGCTGGACGAGATGGGGATCCCGTACACCTACCTGCCGGAGGACCGGCTTCGGGAGGGAGGTCTCGACGCCTACGACGTGATCCTCTTTCCCGAGCAGGGGGCGAATACCGGGGGACGCGCCATCTTCGAGGGCCTGAGCCCGACGGATCGAGGTCCCCTCGCCTACGAGGAACACCCCGATTTCCCGACCCTCGGCTTCCCGTCGAGCACCCCCGACATGACCGGAGGGATGGGGCACGATGGCCTCATGGAGCTCCAGCGCTTCGTGCGCGAAGGGGGGACCCTCATCACCCTGGGCTCCGCCACCACGCTGCCGGCGGAGTTCGGGTTCGTGCGTGGCCTCGGAATCCGGAGCACCTCGGACGACCTCTTCATTCCCGGCTCCATCGTCCGTGGCCGGGTGACCGACAACGGCCATCCCATCACCTGGGGGTATGATGAGGAGGTCCCCATCTTCGAGCGCTTCGGTCCGTACCTGCAGGTACCCGGCGCACTCCAGGAGCACGCCCTCCTCCACTACGGAGAGGACCTCTTCCTGAGCGGGCTCGTCCGCGGCGGCGAGGAGATCGAGGGCCGTCCGGCGCTGCTCTCGGTCCCTGTCGGGGAGGGTCACCTCGTCCTCTTCGGCTTCCGGCCCATGCACCGCAACAACACCCGCGGGAGCTTCGCCTTCGTCTGGAACGCGGTGCTGAACTGGAACGCCTTCTAGATCGGATCGTCCAGGTGGCACCACCGACAGGTCACCCGGTTTCTCGCCGCCATCCCCTCGGCGTCGAAGCCGGGGCCGTGGGGGTTGATGCCCCGCCCCAGGAAGGTCGAGTGGCACTCCAGGCAGTCGGTCTGGCGGTGGCATGACGCGCACGACTCGAGACCGATCCTGGCCGCCTGGCCATGGGAGAGGATCCAGAGGGGCTGGGCGGTGTGGAAGGCCACATCGAGCCGACCCTGCGAGGCGACCCCGGTCTGCTCGTGGCAGTCGCGACAGAAGGCCTCGGTGGAGTGGCATGACTGGCAGTTGGCACCACCGGCAAAGACCTCCATGGCGTGCCGCTCCATGAAGTTCTCGGGATGGAAGTCCCGGGAGTCGGCGCCGGCGTGGCAGTCGGAGCAGTACTGCTGGCTGTGACACTCCTGGCACTGGAGGGCACCGGTGGCGGCGAAGGTGGCGTGGCGCTCGTCGAAGTCGAAGGGATGGACCTCGGCGGGGGGCATTTCGGCCCCGGGCGCCCCGCCCGGGATCGGTTGCGGTAGCGACGCGATCACCGTGGCGGAGCGATTCCCCCCATCCAGGTGACATTCGGTGCAGGTGGGCTGCGTGTGGCAGTTGGAGCAGCTCGCCGGATTCGCGAAGGCACTCTCCCCATGAGCCCACGCCCACGCCGAAGCTTCGTGGCTTTCGGGGATGGGATACTGGGCGAGACGGTCCGCCTCCAGGATGGCCACCCGGTCGTCACGACCCAGCGTCGTGATCTCCTCGAGCCGGTCGGCATTCACATGGCAGCGCTCGCAGGTTTCCTGGGCGTGGCAGACCCCGCACGAGATCTGCTCCAGGGCCGTGCCCGGCGCGTGGGTCCGGAGGAAGTCGGGCTCGTCGTGGGACGCCGGCCAGGGGAAATCAGCAATCCGCTGGATCGGAAGTCGATCCGCCTCCGGGAGGGGGATGTGACAGGTGGCGCACTCCGCCGCCGGCGAGAGGTGGTCATCCGCCTGATGGGCATGGCACTCGAGGCATCCCTCCGGCGTGGCCATCGCCACCGACATCCGTGTGGGAGCCTCCCCGTGGCACTCGCCGCAGGTGGTTTCATCCAGCTCGAAATGCTCGGGATGATCGAAGCGGAGGTTGGTGGGACGGGGCCCCGGAGGGCTCCAGACCACCTCGTCAAGACGGGTGCCGTCGTGGCATTCCTGGCACGACTGGGCGTCGGGGAAGAGGTCCTCGTCCTCGCCGGTAAGCACCCCGACATGGCAGCCTTCGCAGACCGGGAAGAGTCCGGCATGGCTCTCATGCGGGAAGTCTTCCGTCCCGGTGAGGGTCGCCACCAGGGCACCGACGGCCACGATGAGGAAGACGGGAAGGAGTGACTTCATGGATTCGCCCCCGGTTCGGCTCCGACGGTCCACCGGAGGCGGAGGCTCGCCCGGAGCTGGTTCCAGTCCATGTCCGGTGCATCTCCCTGGTCCAGGTGCCGGTAGCTGGCTACATCAATGATGAGGCGACTCCGGTCCGCAACGTCGAGCCCGGCCTCGGCGCCCAGGCCCACCACGACTCCGTGGTCGAGCCGGAACTCGTACAGACGCTGGAAGGCGACTCCCCGGGCGGCCACATGGCCTCGGTCCAGGCTCCGACGGACCCCGAGCTGGCCCTCGCTCCGGGCGGCGCCGAATCCCACCTCCATCCGGTACGAGCCCTCCACGCGCCAGAAGTCACGAGGGGACCAGTTGGCATGGCCCCCCACCGCCCAGCCATCGGTCCGGAAGGACCCCACCGAGGTCTCCATTCCGGTGTCGTCATACGACCGGTACGCCACATCTCCCCGCAGGATGAGGTCCCCCCGGGCCCGGGCCCACGTCACTTCGGCCCGACCCTCGTCGAACCCCACCGGCGAGAAGGCGCCCCAGATGGTCCAGAGCTCGAAGTAGGGCCGGTAGCGTCGGACCTCCAGCGCGGCGACGCTCGACAGGACGGGCGGAGTCCGGACCCGCACCCTGAGCTCATTGAAGGCTCCGCCGGCCAGGTCCCGCTCCATGGAGGCCTCCAGGGAGCCTCCGGCATGGCGGACCACCCCCTCGACCCGGGCGAGCTCCGCGTACAGTCCGGCCCGATCATCCCGCACATCGCGATGGTAGAGCCCGGTGAGGGCGAGATTGGGCGAGGGGCGGTAGCGCACCTGCCCGGTCAACATGAGTCCCGGCTCGATGGGGGCCAGTGCGTCGATGGCCTCCAGCGCACCTCCGGTACGGGGCTCATTCAACCCCCGGACTAGGCTCCGGCCCGCCGACCCCTCCACCGAGAGATCCGACCGCGGACGGACCAGGAGGGAGACGCCATCGAAGTTGTAGAAGCCCAGGCCCGAGGTGGTCCACTGACGCCCGGCGCGGACGCGGTACCGGTCCCGGGTCATCTCACCATAGGCCGCCAGGAGGTCGAAGTCATCCTCCGCCCGGGGCCAGAGGTCCGGATTCCCGCCCCATGCCGTTCGCCCGCGGAGGTGGGCGAAGGCCCGGATCCCCTCCCCGAAACCCCACGCCGAGAACTCCAGGTCCTGGGTCATGGGGATCGTCGACACCGGATCGGCAGGCCGGGTGCCCCGGCACCAGGTGGCGCCCTGGACGCATCGGACGACCCGGCCCTCGGGAGTTTGACGCAGGATCCCGGTTCCCCCGACTTCGTTGAGGAGGACACTGTCGGTCACGAAGGGCCGGACCTCGATGTAGCGGAGGCTGGTGGAGCCGGTCACCCGGACCGA
>SLSF01000150.1 GCA_007130605.1 Gemmatimonadota bacterium
AGCGGATCCGCGAGGAGGCCCTTCCGGCTTCCGAAGACCCCCTTGTGGATGTGACGCTGCGCGGCGCCGTGGACGGCACCTCGGTGGTCCGCGACGTCCGGGCAGGCTCCCGCTACTTCTCACAGCAGAGCGCGCTCGACCAGACGATCTTCCAGCTCACCAACCGCCTGGTCCTCGATCGAGACGACGTGCAGATGAATCTGGGAATCGGTCTGGACTACTTCTCCTTCCACCACGACCATCGGCCCGGATCCCGGGGATTCTATCACTTCCGGGAGCTGGCCGACCTGGAGACCAACGACCCCATCCGGTACGAGGTCCTTCTGACCGACGATGACCCCGGCGTCGATCTCACCGTGGCGCAGCCCCACATCTTCTTCCAGAATGAGCACTCCTTCCCCGACGGGCTGGTGCTCAGCTACGGCGTCCGGATGGATGTGCCCCTCTTCCGGGCCGACCCCGAGTACAACGAGGCCATCGACGAGGCGTTCGGGATGCGCACCGACCGCCTCCCCGACGTGAGCCTCACCTTCAGTCCCCGTCTGGGCTTCAACTGGCAGCCCGAGACCGAAAGAAGGACCCAGCTCCGCGGGACCTTCGGGGTCTTCACCGCCAACCTGCCCTATGCCTGGATGGCCGACGCGATCCGTCACACCGGGCACCGGAACCGGATTCTCACCTGCGACCGGGTCGATGGAGACGGCGTGCGTTTCGGCCCCAAGCTCGACCCCTCGGCGCCCCCTCCCACCACCTGCCCCGATGGAAGCAATGCCATGTCGCAGGCTCGGGTGGTGGGCTTCCGCGAGGACTTCCGGCTGCCCAGGGAACTCAAGATCACCATGGCGCTGGACCAGGAACTCCCCGGCGGATTCCTCCTCACCACCGAAGCCCTCTTCATTCCCACCTTCAGCCGGACGGCGGTGCGCGACCTGAACCTTCCCAATGCGGGCGCCTCGGGGGACCGGGGTTACTCCGCCGCCTTCGGGGACCGGGCCCACTATGGCTTCGCCCAGCCCCGGGGCTACGGCTTCGACCGGAGGCTCGACGACTACTCGCAGGTCCTCCAGATCGAAAACGAGAAGCGGGCGGCCCTGGCGTGGAGCACCACCTTCCAGCTCGAGCGCGACTTTGCCCGCTGGCTCACCCTGACCGGGTCGGCAACCTTCAGCCGGACCTACGACGAGCAGAGCCTGACCTTCGGCGACATGGCCACGAATCTGGGCGCGACCCCCATCGGTCGGATCGCGGCGCAGTACACCGCCCGCCCCGCCAACTTCGATCGGCCACGAAAGTACCTGCTCAGCGCCCGGATGCGCGCGCCCGAATCCATCGGAGGGGCCCGGGTCACCCTGGTCTACGTGGGCCAGTCCGGCCAGCCGTACTCGTACGTCTACAACTCCGACATCAATGGAGACGGCTTTCCCGGGCCGGGGATTCCCCTCGACGCCTCCAATGACCTCCTCTGGGTCCCCGACAACCCCACCGACATCCCGGGAACTCTGGTCACCAAGCAGCTCTTCGCCCAGTTCGTGAACGATGTGGAGGAGTGTCTCTTCGATGTACGCGGCGCCATCATGGAGCGAAACAGTTGCCGCACACCCTCGGTCCACATGGTGGACCTGAGTGTCTCGCAGCCCATCTCGGTGGGGGGCCTCCGCTTCGAGGTCAACGCCGATCTGCTCAATGTCCTGAACGTGGTGAACTCCGACTGGGGCCAGGTCTGGGAGGTGGATCCGGTGGTCCCCATCCTCGACATCGTGGCCCGCAGCGACTTCGGCACCAATGACTACGTCCCCTCGTCGGAGCCCCTCCTGGGCTTTACCGGACCACGGGTCCGGGATCCGGAGTCGGGCACGGTCCGACCGGGCCTTCCGCACAACCTCGTGGTCCCGGCCTCGCAGTGGCAGGCCCAGGTGGGGATGCGCGTCTACTTCTGATCCGAGTCCCTCCGCTCGGCGTACCAGCGCGAGATCCGTCGCCGGAAGAGGAGGAGAAGGAAGAGGGGGAGGACCGTCGAGACGGTCACTGCCCCCACGACCCATCCGGTGGCCTCGAGGGCGGTGGCCCCGATGACCGAGTAGAAGAGGGTGCTGGGGACCGCCCCGGCACCGACCGCCAGCATGAAGGGGGCCCACCGGATTCCGGTGACCCCCGCAGCGTAGCTCACCAGGTCGGGGTTGATGAAGGGTATGAGGCGGCCGAGGAAGACCGCGACGACCCCTCTGCGTCGCATGAAGCCGTCCACCCGGGCCAGGCTCTCGGTCGAGACCAGGCGCTCGACCCCAGGTCGGCCCACCACCCGGGCGATCCCGAAGCAGACGGCGGCGGCGCCGAGCTGGGTCACGAAGGTGAGAAGCCCGCCGAGAACCATTCCGAAGACCATGGCATTGGCGATCCCCAGGAGGAAGGAGGGACCCGGGGGAAAGACCGAGGTCGCCACCTGGAGTAGTGCCGACATCAGGGGCGCCCATCCTCCGAAACCGAGGAGCCAGTCCCGCACCCCTTCGGGATCTCCCGCCCGCATGAGGTCCCACGCCACCACCAGCTCGCCCCTGAACCCCTCGCTGAAGAGCACCAGCCCCGCAGCCGCCAGGACCAGGAGGACCAGCGGGATGAGCGAGAGGGCAATGGGGAGGGTGCGGTCGCCGGAGGAGGGCGCCTGGGAAGGTGGGGCATCGTCGGCCATGCACCTGAAACCGTCTCCGCCAGGGCGAGGTTCCTTCTTCAGCCTCCTTCCTTGTGTCCCAAGTCGCTCCTCGGCAGGTTGGACACTCCGCCCCGCCTCGAATCTGAACCCCATCCACACCATGCTTCGCTTTCTCCCCCTCCTCGCCCTCCTTCTCCTGGCCGGCTGTAACGAGATCGAGCCCGACGCGCCCACGGCAGCACCGGACCCCACCGTCGAGGCGTCGTACCAGGACGAGATGGCGGCACTTGCGGAAGACCCCCGGATCGCCGAGGCCTTCGCCTACATCGAGGCCAC
>SLSF01000100.1 GCA_007130605.1 Gemmatimonadota bacterium
TCCAGCGCTCCAGCGCTCCAGGCGAAGCGCGAAGTCCCCGCCTGGACGTGGGTGCGTGCGGCGAGGGCCTCGAGCCGCGCCGAATGCTCCTCATCGAGCTGGATGTTGTAGCGCTTGCCCAGCATCGCCCACGATGGCCTCGACCCAGCCGGTGGAGACCCGCACCTGCTCGTAGTCGTCGTGGAGCCCGAAGTAGGGACGAATGTCGTAGCGGGGATCGAACGCCTCCTCCATCAGGAGCCCGCCCCCCGCATCGAAGGCGCGGAAGCGATAGACCGGATCGGCCTCTCCGGTGGGCCGGAAGACGACGTCGTCTTCGTCGATCCCGAGCTCCCGGGCGAGGACGGCGTCGATGGGAAAGAGCTCCTGGATCCACCGGGTGTCGGAGCCCACCACCTGCCAGGGGAGCTCGTCGGTGTCCCGGAGGTGGTGGTAGTCGATCTCGATGCGGTGGACGTCCTGCTCCCGAAGCTCGGGAAGGAGGTGGTCCTCGATCCAGCTGAAGCCCTGCTTGTACGCGTTCACGATCCGGACCTCGAGCTGCGCGGGATCGGCCCCGCGGGCTTCGAGTTCGGCCCGGACTTCGTCGTGGAGGGCCCGGCGGATCTCGGGAGGCTCGGAGACGCGGATCTCGACCTGCACCGAGGGGGGACCGCCTCCGGGCTCGCCCGCGGTTTCGTCCCCTCCACTCGCAGCGGCCTCCACCCGAGGGTACAGCTCGGCCTCCAGGCGGGCGCGCACGTCGTCGACCTCCCAGGGCATCTCGAAGCGCTCGTCGAAGACCGGCTCGCCGGCGCCGAAGCCCGAGGGCCGGAGGGCGACCGTGACCTCGGTGTCGGCGAAGTGCGTGCCCAGGCGATCCTCCAGGTGGGCGTTCAGATACGACTCGAGGCCCTCGGGGACCGTGTCGAGGGCCAGCTCGATCTCGATGCGATCGAGGGTGTGCAAGGACTCGGGGAGCTCGGTGGGGCTCCCGGTCTCGGGGGGCCAGGGGGCGTCGGAGGTAGGTGGATGTGGACGGTCCCCTTCTTCGAGACGGGTGATCCACTGCTCGAGCTTGGCCAGGGCCAGGGCGGTGGTCCCCCCCACGGTGCGGGTCTGGAAGAAGCGCCGGACCTCGGTCTCCAGCTCTTCCAGCTCGAACTGCCCCTTCTCGTATCGGTTCAGGTAGGGGAGCCGGCCGGCCACCAGGGCCGCGGCCGCGTCGAGCCCCTGGGCGTCGCTCCCGCTCACCACCAGGGCGGAGCGCTCCCCCGACGCCCCGGCGACGAACTCCACGAAGCCCTCTCCGGCGGCACCGGTGGGGACCCCCAGGCGCTCCTCCTCCACCAGCCGGGCAGCCCGATAGTGGTCGAGTCCGAAGAGGATGGGGAAGCCGTCACGCTCGGGCCGGTCATCTTCGCCTGCCACCCGCGCGAAGGGGAGGCGGATCCCGGCGGTCTCGAGGCCGATGCGATTGGCGAGGGCGAGCGCCCCGGCCGCGCTTTCGGTCCCCGCCACAGAGAGGATCGCCTCGGTCCGGTCGGGGACAAGGTCCTGTCGGGTGTCCCGGTAGATCCCCTGGTTGGTGTAGAGAGCCGAGAGGGTGAAATCGCCGACGTCGCGGGGCTGCCAGGGCTGTGCCGAGGGTGCGCTCCACTCCCGCTCGGGAAGGATCCGCTCGGTGGCCCCGGGGCCGTCGGGTCCCGCCACGGTCAGATCGAGCCGCTGGAGCCCCGGGGGGAGGAGGGCGTCGTCCGCCGCCCGGATGCGATCCGAAAGGGCCCCGGCGGCCTCCTCGGTCGGGGCCACCACCGTGGCACCGAGACGGAGGATCCCGTCGCGCCCCTGACCCACCACGATGCGCTCGAGGCGGATCACCGGGGGGTCGGGGGCCGCCGTGTCGTCGTCGGGATCCGCGTCCTCGTCGGGATCCGCGGCGGCATCGTCGGGGTCCGCGGCGAGAGACTGGCCGAGCTCGTCCGCCCACGCGTCGAGGGTCGGGCCCTCCGGCTGCCAGACCGAGGGATACCGCCCGGCCAGGTATGCCGCAGCCACCAGGAGCCCGGTGGCATCGGCCCCGGCGACCCAGACGCCCCCGCCCGGAAGCGCCTCTCCGGCAGGGAGCCGAAGGACGATGCCCTCGCCCGGAGCGAGCCCACGGAGGGCCTCCCCGACCTCGACTCCCAGCGCGGCAAGAAAGGCCTCGTCGGTCCCAACTACCACGAGGGGTCGATCGCCCGTCGGTGCTCCCGGCGGGTGGAGGAGCGCCAGGTCGCTGGCGTAGCTCTCGAAACCCAGTCGTGCCGCGAGATTCCCCGCTGCAGCAACCCCCGCCTCGCCGGCCTCCGGTGCAATCCGGATGCGGGCGTGGATCCGGTCGATGTGGCCATCGCCATTGGTGTCGTCGACGAGAAATCCGGGGGCGAGCAGGTCCCGAAGGTCCGACACGGGAGTCTGCGCCGAGGCGGGGCCGGGGCCGGCGAGCATCGAGACCACCAGCAGAAGCGCCAGGACCGGACCGACGTGCGGAGGAAGGGGCGGGAGAGCGGGGCGGTGGGAGGCCATGGAGTCGGGAGTCCGAGGGGGGTGAACCCGTGTCCCGAACCTCAGACTCGGGACACGACCGTCGCCCGGCACAATAGGCCGCATCGGCCGGGTGCGTCCAGTGCCCGGGCCCCACGGAGGGGGAGGACGATTGAAATGTCTGATTGCGCTCCCGTCAATCGTCCAGAGGTTGGAGCGCACAGATGTCACACCTCGAATCGGGAGACCACCATGTCGACCATCCGGATCCTCGTGGGCACTCGAAAGGGCGCCTTCATCCTCACCTCCGACGGGGACCGCCGGGCCTGGGAGATCCAGGGCCCGCACTTCGGCGGCTGGGAGGTCATGCATGTACAGGGCTCCCCGGTGGACCCCGATCGCATCTGGGCCGCGCCCTGCACCGACTGGCACGGACAGGTGATCCAGCGCTCCGACGATGGGGGACGGAGCTGGA
>SLSF01000124.1 GCA_007130605.1 Gemmatimonadota bacterium
ACGAGCGCATCGGACGGGGCCGCTTCCACCTGGAGGTGGCCCAGGCGGTGGAGGCGGCCACCCGGAGTCTCCAGTCCCAGGCTCCCGCACCTTCCCCTTCGACTCCCTCCACCTCCTCCTCACACGCTCCATAGAAGGCCGTTGGAGGACGGGCAGCCCCCCCATCCTCCAACAGCTCGACCCGAAGGCCAACCTCATAGCCGCAGCCGGAGCCCCAGTACGCCCCAGGCGTGGTTGTACGAAGAGCGGAAGTGGAACTCGGGGTTTCCGTCGTACCAGGTCTGGGGCTCGTTGGTCAGGTTCTTGACCTCCAGGAAAGCGGTGGCGTTCTGGCGCACCTCCATCTGGGCCGAGAGATCGAACTGGGTCTGGGCCTCCAGGTAGCGATCCATGGTGGGGAAGAGGTGGCTGCGATGATCGCTCACCTGCTCCTGGCTCACCGCCCAGAGGTACTCACTCCGGTGGTTCGCCGTCACCATGGCCATGAAGGGACCGCGCTCCCACGACACGGCGGCGTTCAGCACGTGGGGCACCTGACGGGGCAGGGGAACCTCCCGGGTCACCTCCCTGAGCTCGGCGTTGGAGTGGGTGTAGGTGTAGTTGGCGTAGACTCCCAGGCCGGCCAGGACTCCGGGGAGGAAGGTGAGCCGCTGCTGCCAGGCCACCTCGACTCCGTACAGGTCCGCGCTGGACCCGTTCATGGTCTGCCGCACCTCGTAGCCGTCCAGCTCGCCTCCCTCGATCCGGTCGACCGAACCAAAGAAGAAGTCGCTGAGCTGCTTGTAGAAGAGGCCTCCGGAGAGGAGTCCCAGGGGCTCGAAGTAGTGCTCCACCAGGAGGTCCACGTTCTGTACCAGCGAGGGCTCCAGCTCCGGGTTGCCCCGGGTGATCCGCTGGGCATCGTGATCGATGAACTCGGTGGGAGCCAGGTCGGTGAAGTTGGGCCGGGCCAGGGCATTGGTCCACGCGAACCGAAAGTTGGTCCGATCCGAGAGGCGATACCGCAGGTGGGCCATGGGAAAGACGTTCAGGTAGTCGTTCCCTTCATCCAGGGGGTTCGTTGCCACGTAGCGCCCGTTCTCGTCAAAGATCGTCTGGTTGCCGACGTAGCTGGTGGAGGTCCGCTCGGTGCGCACCCCGCCAATGACGGTCCAGTCGCCCCAGTCCAGAGTCGTCATGACGTATCCGGCCACCACCGACTCGGAGGCCTCGTAGTTCTGCGAGTCGGAGATCTCGTGGGTCCGATCGATGTCCTCCTCGAGGATGCCGGCGATCTCGCCCGCGAAGCGATCACCCAGGCTCCAGTCCACCGGATGACCGATCCGGTAGCGGTCCAGAATGGGGCGGTGCTCCGCCGGTCCGGCCGTCTCGCTCAGGAAGAAGCCGTGGTCGCCAGGGGGAAAGGAGCGGCGTACCCAGTAATCCCGGTCCTTCTCCTTCTGAAAGAAGCGCCCACCGAACTTCAGGGCCCCCTGGGCCCCGGCCCAGTCGTACGGCAGCTCGAAGTTGATGCGCGTGTTGAAGTCCCGGTCCCGGACCAGGTCCGTGCGATTCTCGTAGCGGAGGAAGGGAATCTTCCCGGGGTCGAAGGCGCTCCCTGGATTGTCGTTCCGAATCTCCCACTGGGCCCGGCGAGTATTGGAAATGTCGTAGGCGATGTCCACCCCACCCAGGCGGTGGTTCAGGTATTCCTGGTAGGGCTGGTCGTGCTCGCCGTATCCCACCGACGCCCGGAGATCCACGTTGAAAGCGCCCAGAACCGTTTCCGCGCCCACACCCAGCGAGGAGAGGATCTCTGTTTTTCGGTTCCGCCTCCCGATGGTTTCCAGGCGGCCCCCATCCACCACTCCCCTTGCGATGTGGTCTCCACTCTCCGGCCTGACCCGGAACTGGTGCCGGATCCCGTGCTTGTCGAAGTGGTTGAAGAGCCCCCGCACGAAGACCGAGGTCTCGTCGCTCACGTTGTAGTCCAGACGTCCGCTCAGGGCCAGGCGGTCTCGGTGGGTCTCGTAGGCTCCCAACCGGAGCTGGTCCAGAACGTCCTCTTCGCCGTTTCCGAAATCCTCGGTTCCCCAGAAGTGGCGGATGTCGTCCATCATCATGTTGTTGCGCCGGAAGCTGCCCCGGAGGAGCACGCCCAGGTCACCGATGCGGTTGCCGTACATGACGCTGGCCTGGGTGTTGGGGCCCTCGGCGTTCTGGTGCATGCCGCCGCCGGCCGAGACGTTCAAGAAGCGCCTGTCGCCCAGCGGCGCCCGAGTCACCAGATTCACCGTGCCGCCCACGGCGTCGGCGTCCATGTCCGGGGTGATGGCCTTGGAGAGCTCCATGGAGGAGAGCATCTCGGCAGGGAGACCCATGAGGGAGGTCTCTCGATCTGCCAGTCCGGTGGTCGGAAGCCGCTCGCCGTCCAGGGTCACCGTGCTCATCCCCGGTGACATCCCCCTGACGAAGATGCTCTGAGGCTCACCCCGGTGGTCGAAGCTGGCCACACCCGGCAGACGGCGAATGGCCTCCGCCGCCTGGGGATCGGGGAAGCGCTCGATCTGCTCCGCGGAGATGATGTTCTGGATGGAGGCGGCGGTTCGCTGGCGGTTCAGCGCATCGGACTGGCTGCCCCAACGGATGCCCTCCACGGTCACCCCGTCCACGTCCAGCGCCTGAATGGAGAGGGTGAAGTCCTGGTGGACGGCCTCACCCACCTCCAGGGAGATCAGACTCGTTTCGGTGGCATATCCCAGGTACTGGACCCTCACCTGGTGGGTCCCCGCCGGCACGCCCCGAAGGGTGAAGGTGCCACGGGCGGTGGTGAGGGCTCGAGCCCCGGCCTCCTCGATCTCGACCCGGGCGCCTGCCAGCGGCCGTCCGTCCTCCGCCGCGGCGACCTGTCCGGTGATCTGGCCGCTGCGTTCCGCCGACTCCTGGCTCACCAGGGGCTGAGGGGCCCCGAGCGCGCCCAGAATCAGCGCCAACG
>SLSF01000080.1 GCA_007130605.1 Gemmatimonadota bacterium
CCCCCCTCAACAGCATCGAATATGGTCCAGGGGCGAGCGCTCCATCCCCATCCGCAGGTGCCACTCGTGGAACCGGTCGTACATGACCGGAAGGAGCTCGAGGGTGTAGTACGAGGCGGGGTTCGGGATCCCCATCATCTCGCTGAAGACCAGGAGCATGAAGAGGTCCTCCTCTTCGCGCTGCTCCCGGGCGAGCGCACCCCGGTGCCGGCTCTCGTAGAACTCGTTCAGCAGGTCGAGAAAGCGTCCGAAGCGTCCCATCGTCGCGGCGCCCCTATCCGCCGGCGCGCCCCTCCCGCGCCTCCCTTCGGGCCTCGCGGAGGGTGCCGAGGGACTCCAGCGCCACCCAGATGGTCGCCACCAGGATCAGGACATCGAGGAAGACGAGGAAGTACCGCCCCTGGTTCCAGAAGTCCACCAGCTGCACCAGGAGCGCCATCAGGGTCATGGTGAGCAGAAAGGCGAAGGGCACCAGGGTGAAGACCGTCCGTCGCCCCGACTTCATGAGGTAGACGCTGAGCACCAGGAGGGTGAGCCCGGCCAGGAGCTGGTTCGTCGTGCCGAAGAGGGGCCAGATGGCGAGCCCTCCCGTTCCGGCCCCGCCCCCGGCACCGAAGGCGAGTCCCAGACACGCCACAACGGCGATGGCGGTGGAGAGCCCCCGCCCGGTGAGGGCCGGGATCTGGTAGATCGACCCCCACTCCTGGATGATGTAGCGCTGCAGCCGGACCCCGGTGTCCATGGTGGTGGCGGCGAAGAGCACGGCCATCACCGCCAGGAGGGTCTCCCCGAAATGGAGCGGCAGGCCGAGCCCCCCGGCGATGATCGCCCCTCCCCCCTGCACGAAGGCCGGCACGCCCCCGGCCGCGAAGGAGGTGTAGAAGCCCTCCCAGTCGGCCAGGGTCGCAAAGCCCGCGGTACACGCCAGGATCGCGGCGAGCGCCAGGGCGCCCTCCCCGGTGGCCCCCAGGAATCCCACGAAGCGCACATCCTTCTCATTGTCGAGCTGCTTCGAGGTCGTGCCCGACGCCACGAGCCCATGGAAGCCCGAGATCGCCCCGCACGCGATGGTCACGAAAAGGAGGGGCAGAAGGGGTGGCACCCCGTCCGGCAAGTTCGGGTTCACCGCCGGCGCCACCACCTCCGGATTCAGGAGGAGCACCGCCACGAAGAAGAGTCCGAGCCCAATGAGAAGCTGGAGCCCGTTGATGTAGTCCCGGGGCTGCAGGAGCATCCAGACCGGGAGGAGCGAGGCGATGAAGGCATAGACGAAGAGGAGCAGCACCCAGAAGGCGGGGGCCTCGAGCCCCATGGTCACCTCCGGGAGGGTGACCGGCACCATGTCGCCCACCCACATCGACGCGTAGAGGAGCACCAGGGCGATGACCGAGGGCCAGAGCAGGGGGATGCCCCTCCGGTAGAGGGTGTACCCGATCCCCAGCGCCACCGCGATGACGAACCATGCCGGGATCACACTGCTGGGGAACGACACGAAGAGCTGCGCGATCACGATGGCGAAGACCGCGTTCACCATGAGAAGCAGAAGGAAGATCACGATCATGAAGAGCGACCGCGCCCGCTTTCCCACCACCGTCTCGGTGAGCGCCCCGATGGAATCCCCCCGGTTCCGGACACTCGCCCAGAGCGCCCCCGCATCGTGGATCCCGGCAAAGAAGACGGTCCCGAAGACGACCCAGAGGAAAGCCGGAAGCCATCCCCAGATCACCGCAATGGCGGGCCCCACGATGGGCGCCGCCCCGGCCACCGAAGTGAAGTGGTGCCCCAGGAGAACCCACCGGTTGGTGGGCACGAAGTCCACCCCGTCCTCGCGCGCGTGCGCCGGGGTCTCGAAGTCCGGGTCGAGACGGAAGATCCGCTCGGCGATGAAGCGGCTGTAGAAGATGTATCCGAGGACGAAGGCACCGAGTCCCACCACCACCAGGAGAATGGCGCTCATTCGGAGGCCCCCTCGTCATCCACCGGGTCGAGTCTCCACAGTGCGGTGTGTTCGGGATACCGATCGTCGTCCAGCACCCGCCCGGCGATGAGCTCGCCGAGCATGGGGCCGAATTTGAAGCCCTCCGCGCTCCCCCCTCCTGCGAACCAGACATTCTCCAGTTCGGGGTGCCGGTCGATGATCCAGTCCCGGGTCCAGCTCGACTCGTAGTGGCACGCCCGGGTCTCCACCAGAGGCTGGTTGGCAAGCGCCGGGAAGTAGTTCTCGAGGATCCCCATGGGCTGTTCGTGATAGTCCTCCGGGATCCAGCGCACCGAGGTGTCGGGGTCGTCGGCGCTCCGCCCCCCGGTCCGGAGCCGGAACCCCCGATGGTCCGGGGGGATGGAGGCCCATCCGGTCACACCCGGAACATTCCAGCTCGGCATGTTGGGAACCGAGAAGCGGGAGTCGCCCGGCGGGGTGCCGTAGTAGTAGACATGGCCCATGGTCGTCATCCGGATCCGCTCCGCCATGATCTCCGGGAAGGCTTTCGGAAACCAGGGCCCCAGGGCGAAGACGAAGCGGTCGGCTCCCATGGAGCTGCCGTCATCCAGCGCCACCGTCCGGAGCCGTCCACCCTCCGCGTCACCCAGTTCCGCGCGGGCGAAGCGCACCTCGCCCCCCTCGCGCTCGAAGAGCTGCGCCACCCGCTGGCACGCCACCCGCGAACGGGCCACCCCTGCCCCGGGCTCGTAGAGGGCATGCTCCATCTCGGGCGCATGGATCTGGGGCCAGCGACGGCCGATCTCGTCGCCGTCCAGCCGCTCGTACTCGACCCCGACTTCGTCCCAGACCTCGGCGATCCCATCGAGGAAGCCCTCCCAGGTGTCCCTCAGGATGAGGTCACCGGTGGTGAAGAAGACCTCTCCACCCATCTCGGCGGCGTACTCCCGGTCGAACTCCCGCCACCGTTCCATGGCCCGATTGGCCCATTCCACCCAGAGGGGGCGCCCGGCGTAGGAGCTCCGCACGCCCCGGGTCTCGTCCCCGGAAGTCGCCCGCGAATTCCCCGGCCCGTAGAGGTCGATGAGGGTCACCCGGGCTCCGGCTCGCTGGAGCTCCAACGCCGCCCAGGTGCCGAAGACCCCCGCCCCGATGACCGCCACCTCGGGTCCCCGCCGCAGGATCCCCGGCGCCCGCTCGTCCCCGCACGCCGCCAGGATGCCTCCGAGCCCTCCGGCCATTGCGAGCCCGCCGGCACCGAGGCCGGTGGTCCTCAGGAAGTCGCGTCGGCCGATCCCCTCGGTCGGCGTCTCCCCGGTGCCCTCGGCACCCTCGGATCCGTGCTTCTCTTCCACCTTCCGGGGGGGCCGGGGCCCCTCGCGATGCGCTTCGCTCACCACTCCACTCCGTTTGCGGTTGGCTGTCTTGTTGTCCTTTCAGGGAGGCGGGGCCCGGCCGATCATCGGACGGGGGCCGACCGGGGTCGGGGCGCAGGCCCTTCCGGTGCGGTCAGGGCACCGCCGCGATGCACTCCACCTCGATGGTGGCCTGGGCGGGGAGGGCCCGCACGGCCAGCGCCGAGCGCGCCGGCGGATCGCCCTCGAAGTAGCCGGCGTAGACCTCGTTCATGGCGCCGTAGTCATCCATGTCCACCATGAACACGGTGCACTTCACCAGGTCCTCCATGGTGGCGTCGATGGCCTCGAGTCGGCTCTGCACCCCATCCATCGCCTGGCGGGTCGCCTGGGCGGCGCCCCCATCACCGGGACGCCCGATCACTCCCGACATGAAGATGAGGTTGCCGGAGCGAACCATGGGCGAGAAAGGGGTGGTGATCTCTCCCCCACCGGGGTTGATGGCTTCCTTGAGCGGTCCCGCGGTGTCCTGGCCCGAGGCATCTGCATTGGCCTGAGGCCCCTCGCAGGCGGCGGTCAGGAGGAAGGCCGCGAGGGCCGGCATCATGAAGAACGAGGCTCGTCTCATCGGACAGGCTCCATGAGGATCGGGTGCGTGCATCTGTGATCGTGAGGGGCGATAGTACGGAGCCGAGCCCGAGATGTACAGGGCTACCGTCGAGAGCGGGGGCCGGCGGGCCACCGGGCCGGCGGCCGCGAACCCGCTCGCGAGGCCCCCGAAACCGGTGGCGAGGCTGGATCACGCGGGCGGACCCGGGACGTCCTCCGGGTGGACACGGGACTTCCTCCGGCCGGGCGCGGTACGTCCTCCGGGGAGACACGGGTCGTCCTCCCGTTCGCCCCCCCACGCCCTCCGGTTCGCCCCCGCCACGTTCGCCCACGCCACGCCTCATACCCGTGCGGGAGCGTGCGAGCCATTCGCCGAAACGCCGACGACCCCACCCCCCGCAATGGGAGGATGGGGTCGCCGGAATGGTGCGACGGTCCGGGCCATCGGTCGCCCGGACGGCCTGTCGGTCAAGCGATCTTCACCAGCTTGATGTCGAAGGTCAGGTCGCGCCCGGCGAGGGGATGGTTCGCATCGACCACCACATGCTCGTCGGTCACCTCGGTGATGGCCACCTGGACGGTCTGCCCGTCGGCGGTCCGCATCTGGAGGGGCTGGCCCACCTCGGGCTCCACCTCTTCGGGCATCTTGTCGAGCCCCACCTCGAGGAGCAGCTCCTCGCGCCGGGGTCCGTACGCCCTCTCCGACTCGATGGTGGTGGTCTTCTCGTCGCCCTCCGTCATTCCCTCGACGGCGGCCTCGAAGCCGGGAATGACCTGGCCCTCGCCCAGGACGAATCCCAGGGGGTCACGGTTCTCGGAGGTATCGAAAACGGTGCCGTCATCCAGGCGACCGGTATAATGAATGTGGACGGTATCGCCCTTCTGGGCCTCGGCCATCGTGAAACTCCTCTGGTTCATTGACATGTGGGCTCGGGGTGCGGACGCCCGATGGGGCCCGCCGGCCCGAAGCCGTGGTTCCCGGAGACCCCTGCGGGCCCCCGCTCGCCACTGCTAACCCCGGAGGCGGCCTGAAGGTCACGGGGCCCGGGTTGCCTGAAGGTCGCGGGGTCGGGTGACAGTGGGAACGGGATCCTGGGGCCTTGGTAGCGTAAACGCTACACAGTATCGCTCCCAGCCCCAGCCTCCGGCCCGGCATCGGAGGGTAATTGTAGCGAATACGCTACAATCCCACGTCGCTCGCCCCAGCCTCCGACCCAGCGGAATCGACGTTGAGCGGTGATTGTAGCGTATGCGCTACCGCATCCCCTTCGCCAGCCGTGGTTCGCGGCGTTCCGGGCGCAGCCCCGGTGACCGGACAATCCGAGAACCCCGACCGATCTGGTGCGCTTTCAGGATCTCCGGCAATAATGACCGGGAATCCTTCACGGGCGGTCTCGGTCCCGGAGTCGATTCAGGCACTCGCCTGAAACCGGCGCCTCCTTCGTGACGTACGGAACCCTGAACGCTCGCATCCAGTCTGCCCGTCACCCCAGCGGAGTCCTCTCATGTCCCGCCCGCCCCTCCCCCTCCTGGCCGCGGTCGCCGGTCTTCTCGTCGGACTCCTCCTCTCCCCTGTGGAGGAGGCGTCGGCCCAGTCCCTCGACATCGGAGTCCGCAATACGGGCATCAGCATCGGGCACAGCGAGCGGTGGACCGGGCTCCGCATCAACTGGCGGGACCGCTCACTGGAGCGGATCGACGGGATCAATCTGACGCTCTGGTCCGCCGACACCCCCGACGGCGACGGCACGGTCGGGGGCACGATCAATGGCCTGGCCCTGGGCATCGCGGCGCCCCAGGCGGACCGCATCCGCGGGGCGGGCATCGGGATCGGCGGGGTGGTGGGAGAGTCCCGCATCGATGGGCTCGCCATTGCCGGCGGGGGCGTGGTGTCGGGCCAGGCCGTGCGGGGTCTCGGGATCGCCGGGGGCGCGGTGGTCTCCGGGGGCGACATGAAGGGTGTGGCCCTGAGCGGGCTCGCCAATGTCGCCGGCAGCGAGATGCGTGGGGTGCACCTGTCGGGACTCGCCTCCATCGGCGGCACCGGAATGCGCGGCGTGGGGGCCGCGGGCCTGGCGACGATCTCGGGGGGAGACATGCGTGGCGCCCACGCCGGGGGACTCGCCCTCATCGCAGAGGGTGACATGCAGGGGGTCCACGCCAGCGGGCTCGCCGTCATTTCGGGAGAGAACCTACGGGGGATCGGGGTGGGCGGGCTCGCCACCATCGCCGGGGAGGACGTCATGGGGATGCACGCCAGCGGGCTCGCCCTGATTGCCGGAGAGGACCTCCGGGGAGTCGGAGTGGGCGGGCTCGCCACAATCGCCGGAGGCTCCATGCAGGGGATCCAGCTCGGGGGCCTCGCCGTGGTCAGTGGCGAGGAGATGCGCGGGATCTCGCTGGCCGGGCTCGGCGTGGTGTCCGGAGGAGGGATCCGGGGGCTCACCGGGTCCGGGGTCGGGGTGGTGGCCGGTGGGCCGATCCAAGGGCTGACGCTGGGAGGCATCGGGGTCGAGGCGCCCGATCACTCGGTGGAGTGGGTGACCCTGGCGGGATATCGCATACGGGCCGGTGCCGTGCGGGGGGGAAGCCTCGCCGGGTGGATCGACGCCGACCGCATCTCCGGTCTCTCGGTGGCGGGGTACCACCGTTCGGAGGTACACTCCGGGGTCGCCCTCGGGGTATACAACCACGCCGACGACCTGAGAGGGATCCAGATCGGTCTCCTCAACCGGGTGGACTCGAACCCCGCGCCCTTTCGCATCCTGCCCCTGATCAACGCCCGCTTCCGATGACCGCTCCGAGCCACCGTACGCCCTCCCCCCGGGGACTCCGCCCGCACCCCTCCCCGGCCCGACATCCCTCGCCCGCCCGCCCCGGGGGGGCACGCCTCTTCACCCTCCTCGCCCTGGTGGCCGGGCTCGCCCTCGCCGGCTGCGCCTCCGCCGGGACCTCCACGCCTGCCGCAGACGGGGCACCGGGGACCGACGCGCCCTCCCTCCCCGACGCCGAAGTGGAGTCCGGACTCCTTCTCGACCCCTCCCACCCGGAGCTCAACCGCACGGCCCCCGACACCTTCAAGGTGCTCTTCGAGACGAGTGCGGGCGATTTCGTGGTGGAGGTCTACGGCGACTGGGCCCCCCTGGGCGCCGAGCGCTTCTACAACCTGGTGGGGGCCGGGTACTACGACGGGGTCCGATTCTTCCGGGTGATCCCCGGCTTCATGGCGCAGTTCGGGATCAGCCACGACCCCGAGATCACCCGCGCCTGGCGGGACGCGAGACTCGAAGACGATCCGGTGCGCGCCACCAACGAACGGGGCACCATCACCTTCGCCACCGCCGGCCCCGACACCCGCACCGTCCAGCTCTTCATCAACCTTGTGGACAATTCCCGCCTCGATGCCAGCGGCTTCAGTCCCTTCGGACGGGTCACCGGCGGAATGGATTCGGTGGACCGGATCTATGGCGGCTATGGCGAGGGCGCGCCGAGGGGCGACGGCCCCCCGCAGGATCGGGCACGGGCCGAGGGAGAGGAGTACCTGGCGGAGTTCTTCCCCCGGCTGGACCGCATCGAGCGAGCCAGGGTGATCCGCCCGTAACACCGGGACCGGCGAAGACGGCAGGGAGGAGCGCGGGATCAGGCTCCGGATCGAGCCGGCGAGGGGGAACCGAGCGTAGCCGGCCACCAGGACCGTGGAGCGAACGGAGGAAGGCGAGGTTGGGCTCCGGATCACCTCGGCATCGGGGGGGCCGCCCGGCTCCCCGATCTCAGAACCCGCCGCCGCCCCCACCTCCGGAGCCCCCACCGGAACTTCCGCCACCCCCCGACCCCGAGCTCCCTCCCGGAGAACTCGCCATGGACTGGTTGGCGGTCTTCATCATGGTGTTGAGGCTTCCGGCGAATGCCCCGGCATTGAAGGCGGTGGCGGTGCCGGTGCCGGTGTACCACTCGGGGGGCTGGGTGTAGAGCGACTCGAAGGCCTTCGCCCACCGCGACTCCACCTGGAGCGCCATCGCGTAGGGGAGGTATTTCTCGAAGAGCTCGGGCGAAGTGACGATCCGCTCGTAGTAGTCGGATTCCACCCGCTCCAGGAACTCCTTGAAGCCCTGGATGTGCGCCCGCGCCCGGGAGCCCTCGTAGGTCCGCACCCCCATCTGGCTCCCCACCAGGAGGACGATGACCGCCGAAAGCCCGAAGCCGACCCCGGTGGGGAGGGGTTCCGGGTACCATTGCAGGAGGAAGGGGGGCTCGATGGCGGTTATGGTGAAGAAGAAGCCGAAGAAGATCACCAGGAAGCCCAGGAATCCCCACCGCGCCGTCACATGGTCGGGGCGGTTCACATAGAAGCCCCGCCGCTTGAGCTCCTTGTAGATCTTCGTCTGCACCGTCCCGATATGGGTGTAGAAGCGGTTCCGAAGCTCCGAGAGTTTCACCTGGACCATCTCGTCCTCCCCCTTGACCGGGCCCTCCGGCTCCTGGCGCGCGGCGAGCCAGTCCGAGCGGTACCCGTGGGCGTCGAAGCTCTCACCCTCGCTGCGGGCCTCCCGCCACGCGCCGAAGGAGTCTCGCATGTACTCGAAGAGCTCCCCGATCCCGCTCATCCCCTTCTTCTCTTCCAGCGCCGGTTCCATGAGGCCTTCCAGGTAGGCCCGCTCGTGGGGGAGGAGCTCCTTCCACTCCGAGATGGGTTTCCGCTGGTGGAAGATGTACTCCTTCCTCCCCGACGCACCGAAGATGGCGAGGCCGGACTCCGACTCCGTCTCTTCGATCCGGATGTACCCGCGCACCGCCAGGTCCACCAGGGTGGCGCTGATGTCGTGCATCTCGGCCTTGTGGTCGATGAGGGTCCCCACCTCCGCCGGCGAGAGGCCCTCCGGGGGGTGGTACTCCACCATGACCGAGCCTCGGAAGGGGTCGCGGCCCCGGGTCATCCAGAGGCCCAGCATCGCCACCAGCGCCACCAGGGGGAGTCCGTATGGCCACCGCATGACGAGGGTGTCGCGCGCGGCCGAGATTCCGGTGGTACGCGGGATCACCCCCGCAGGCCAGGTCACCGAAACGGTGAGGCCCTCGCCGGGCGCGAAGGTCCGGGTCGACTCGATCTCCACCTCGCGCCCGGACCCGGTGATCTCCACCGCCTGCTCGGTGCTCCCGTCGGCTCCGGTGTACCCCCATGCTCCAGTCACCTCGAGCCCTTCGGGGAGGCGCACCCGAGCCCTCGATGCCTCGATGGGCACCCGCCAGCCATGGCCGGTCACATCGTAGTAGAGCTCATCCCAGACCTCGTCCGGATCGACGGAGGGGCGGGTGCCCTCGTCGTCGACGGGGGGCAGCTCACCGAAGTGCCGCAGACCGTTTCGGACGGTGTAGCGGATGACCACGGTGCGGACGGCGTCGCTGGCGCCGGGCACCCAGATCCGCAGGCCGATCCCCCGGCGGATCCCCGACTCGTCCACCTGCAGCGGGGTGCCCGCGTCATCGGTGATCTCGCCGAGTTCGAGCTGGAACCGGGTCCGTCGCCCCTCGGCCGTTTCGTGATCGAAGAAGAGCTCCCGCTCGAGGCCATTCCAGCTCCCCTCAAAACGGATCCGGAGGGTCTCGGTCACCTGGTACGACCCGTCCGGCTGCACCACGATCTCCGAGTCGAAGTCCTCGATGAAGAGTTGGCGTTCCTGGGCGGCGAGGGCGTTCGGGGGGCCGGCCAGAAAGACAAGCGCCAGGAGCATGACACCCGGACACGAGGCGGCCAGAAGCGAGACATTGCGGGCAGAGGCAACCCACCGACGAAGATGTTGGCGCATGGGTTCGCAGGGGTTGGGAGGGGGGCAGTGGTCCGGCGCGCGGACCCCCGACGTCCCCCATTCTGGGGAGCCGGTCCGTTGTCGGCAACCGGGGGGCCCTCACCAGATCAGGTGGAAGTCCTCCTGCCGGCGGAAGACCCAGTGGCGCGCGCCCTCCTCGTCGAGCCACGCCTCCTCCTCCTGGCGGCAGCTCACCTCCTGGTCGTCCCACTCGGACACCCGGACCGTGGCCTGCAGCTCGATGGAGTGCCAGGTCGAGGGCCGCAGGACGACGTCGCCGCGCACCGGCACGCCCTCCTGCGCATCCCACCGCCCGATGAGGGGGCCGGCACCATGCCCGTGGTCGCCGATGGGGTGGGTGTAGACGGTTCCCCGGATCCCCTCCTCCTCCATCCGCGCCAGAGTGGCGGCCAGGATCTCGTTTCCGGTGCGGCCGGGCTCCATTTCTTCCAGCAGGAGGTCCTGCATCCGGTTCGAGGTGGCGAGGCACAGGCGGAGGCCCTCGGGGACCTCGGCCTCGCCCTCGCGGAGCACGTATCCATTGTGCTGGGTGTCGGTGGTGAGCCCCATGAAGTCGAGGCCCACGTCGGTCCAGATCAGGTCCCCGCGCTCGATGACCACGGGGCCACCGGTGTCGACCCCGCCGCGCCGCTGAACCGAGACCGAGGGCTGGAACCAAGTGTCCATCCCCATCGACCGGATCTTCTCGCGAAACCACCAGACCACATCGTCGGTGGTGGTGGTGCCCGGCTCGATCACGGCGTTCGAGAAGGCCTCGGAGATCATGGCGTGCACCGTCTCCATCATCTGGCGGTAGCGGGGCATCATCTCGGGGACCCGCACCGCCAGGTAGTCGATGGCGAGCCGGGGCTCCCGCTCCACCCGGTCCACGTACGGTCCCAGGGCGCGCTCAAGCGCCTCGCGCTCCCCGGCGTGGAGGCCGTCGGCAAAGGCGTGCTCCTCGTGAATGTTGAGGACGATGTTGGTCGGGTCCCGTTCCTCGACGAGCTCCCGGAAGAGCCGCCACTGCTCGTCGCCCCATAGCTCGGCGGCGTCGCCGGTGGGGGCCGGCCGCTCCGAGCGCCAGATCGTGTAGAGCCCCCCCTGCGAGGTACCACCCAGCGCCAGCCGCTCCACCTCGTCCCCCCGGTCATGAAACACGTAGATTGAGCGCCGGCGCGCGGCAAAGGTGGTGGGCGAGGTGATCGAGAAGAATACCGGGTCCTCGGCGTACTCCCGCTGCGAAATGACCCACATCTCGACCCCGTACTCCCGCATGAGCTCGGGGAGCACCCGGGTCAGCCGGGCCTCGAGCCACCCCTGCTGCTCCGCCGCCTGGGCCCTGAGGTCGGGAAAGGTGTGGTAGCGGGCCGGAGCCTCGGGGGGAATGGACTGCCCCAGCGCCGCGGCCGGCAGGAGGGTGAGGACAAGCAGGAGGAGGAGCGGAGTCTTCGACATGGAGCGTCCGGGTTCGGGGAATCGAATCCCCTTTCCGTTAACGCCGCGCCGCAAGGCGCGCAAGCGCGGTGGGGTGGCATGCCCCCGAGGTCCCGTCCCCCGGCATGGAGTGCGGCAGCACGTCGGTTGAACGGGAAAGCCGCCGGATGGCTGGAGCCATTGCAGGGCCGCCCCCCGCGATTCGTGGCGTATGCGCTACACCGCGGCCGGATGACCCATTGGACCAAGGGTGCAGAGGCCCCCGGTTCGCCCCGAAGGCGGTGACTCATGGCACGGGACGCCGGGATGGACCCTATGGACTCCCTCCGGGTTCGAGAGCCGACCCCGAGTCACGAAAACCAACACAGTGTGGACGGATGAGACGAAGGAAAGGAACAAGGA
>SLSF01000010.1 GCA_007130605.1 Gemmatimonadota bacterium
GCCCCACGCCCGACCCCTCCATCCACCTCCGGGTCGGCCAGGGAGACCCCCTCGGTGACCTCTGGGTCCGCAGCCCACCCGCATCTGACGACCCGCCCGCAGACGCCGGCGGCCCCCACTTCCTCCTTCTCGACGGCCGGGTGATCCGGGGGGCGGGGGCCCTCCCCGAAGGGACCCCCGGCGCCGGCACGACGGTATCTCTACTTCGGACCGGGGGAAGGCCGGCAGCGGCGGCCCGCGTCCAGCCCGGCGCGGAGACGCGCTGCTCCGTGGCACTCCCCCTGGCGGCGGACGCGCCGGTGCTCGAAAGCGGCGAGCTCCCCCTCCTCCTGGACGCCCTCCTGCGGGAGAGCTGCCCCGGCGCGCTGGCCCCCGGGCCGGATCGGGGGCTGGAGGCCGGCGCGGAAGAGGCGTGGCAACGGCTCCTCGAAGGGGGTGAGCGCGCCGAGCGGGTGGAGGCGGCCCCCCTCCGGTACGACGGCGCCGGCCTGCCCCTCACCCGGCTCCTCCTGGCCCTGGCCCTGGCCGCGGCGCTGGGGGAAATGGCGCTGGCCCGGCGACTCGAGGCCCGGGCCCCGGCCCCAGCCCCTGACGAACCGAGAAGACGATGAAAAGCGACACAGCGACAGTGGACGCAACGCCGCTCGAACCAGGCCGCACCACCTGAATCCCATGAGCACCGCTCCCCTCCCCCAGGTCCAGGCCCGGCTCCACGGGCTCCTGCGCCGGACCCGCACCCTCTGGCGGCTCCGGTGCGTGGCCCGGGGCGTCGTGCTGGGGGTCGTCCTGGCCGCGGCCACCCTCGCCCTCCTCCTGGCCGGAAGCGCCCTGGGGCTCCTCCCCGCAGCCCTCCGCGCGCCGGCCCGGTGGCTCCCGGTCCTGGTCCTCCTCGTCCCCGTCGCGGCGACCCTCTTTCGCGCCCTGGCCCGCCCGCCGACCCTCGACGCGCTGGCGCTCCGCGTCGGGGAGCGGGTGCCGGAGGGGGACGGGCTCGCCTCGGCCCTCCTTCACCTGCCGCCGAAGCATCCGTACGGCGAGGCGCTGGCGGTCCGCGCCCGGCCGGTCGTGGACCGATGCACCCCGGGGGGCCTCCTGCCGTCGTGGCTCGACCGCCGCGAGGGGGCCGCCACCCTCCTCCTTCTCGCCGTGGGCGCCGCCGCCGTCCTCCACGCCGGGGGGCCGCTCCACCTCTGGAGTGCATGGGGCGCGACCCCGCCCACCCCGGCCGCCGCCGCGGTGCCCTCTCCGGAACACCCCGAAGACGCGCCTCCCTTCCGTCCCCTGGACCACCTGGAGATGGTGGTCACGCCCCCGGCCTACACCGGGCTCGAGCCCTTCCGCCTGTCCCCCGACGAGACCCTCACGGCGCTGGCAGGGAGCCGGGTGGAGCTGCACGCCCGGAGCCCGGAGCTGGCCATCTCGGCGCAGGTCATCCGGGGCGATGGCGAGCCCCGTCCCCTCGCCGCCGAACCGGCCCCCCAGGGGTGGACCCTCGAAAGCGGAGACCGGGGCCTCGCCCTGGCGCTGGGCCGGGAGGGGGATCCGGGCGCCGGCGTGGAGCGGGTCATTCCCGTCGAGGTCCTGCCCGACGGTCCCCCGCGGGTGGAGCTCCTGGAGCCGGAGCGCGACCTCACCCTGGCCACGGGCTCGGGCCGGCTCACCCTCCGGGCCCATGCCTTCGATCCCTTCGGTGTCGAGACCTTCGAGTTGAACTGGGTCCACACCCGGGGCAGTGGCGAGTCCTTCGACTTCAGGGAGGGGTCGATGGCGTGGAGCGAACTTCGGGAGGACGGGGACGGCGTCGAGGGCGCCCTCACCCTCGATCTGGACGCGCTGGGGATGGGACCCGGCGATGTCCTCCACCTTCGGGCCACCGCCACCGACGGGAACCGGGTCACGGGTCCGGGGACCGGGGTCTCCCGCACCCGGCAGCTCCGGGTGATCCGCGAGGGAGACGAGTTCTCGGTGGACGCCCTGGTCGGCCTCCCCCTCGAC
Organism: Gemmatimonadota bacterium; assembly: GCA_007130605.1. Lineage (GTDB taxonomy): Bacteria > Gemmatimonadota > Gemmatimonadetes > Longimicrobiales > Gaopeijiaceae > SLBA01. The sequence goes on from SLSF01000010.1 coordinate 1,996, forward strand.
GTCGAGGACGAGCCCCTCCTCTCGCAGCGGATGATCCTTCTCATGACGGAGGCGCTCCGCGATCGCGCCTCCGACCTGGACCCCCGCGAGCTCGAGGCGGAGGCCCGGGCCATCGCGCGCCAGCAGGTCCGGCTCCGGGACCAGGTCGGCGAACAGGTCTTCTCGCGGGCCACCGGCGCCATGGAGCCCGGCGACGGCCACCTGGGGGGCGGCGCCCATGACCACGGGGATCCGGCCGAAGCGGTGGAAGCCGAACTCCGGGCCCAGGCCGCGCGCCAGGCCGATGACGACACCCACGACCACGCCCACGACGAGCCTCCACCCCGGGGATCCCGCTACGGGGTCGCCGCCATCTTCGACACCTCGGCCCCCGATCCCGTCCGGCCGGAGCCGCCCCGGCACGACCACGTCCACGCCGGCACGGGTGCGGACGAGGCGGGCACCGGGGTGGGCACCGTCACCGTCGGGGGCCCGGGAGCGCTCCCCACCGGGTTCGGGGTGCTCGACGACCTGGGCCACGACCACGACGGCGACCCCATCCTCTCGGTGAGCGAACCCCTCCTGGCCATCTACAACGCCATGTGGGAGTCGGCCCGGTTCCTTGAGCTCGCCGCCATGGAGACCTCGATCCCCCACCAGGAGGACGCCCTCGCCGGCCTCCAGGCCCTGCGCGAGAACGAGCGGGTCTTCCCCCGGGGCCACGTCTCGGCGCCCCCCGTCGACGTGCCCGGCGTGCGCGGCACCGGCGAGGTGGACGACGCCGCTCCCGCCCCGCGGATCCGGGGCACGGCGATGGAGGCCGGCGGCGCGTGGGTCCCGCTCCTGGAGGAGGGACTCGCCGCCCTCCGGCGCGCGGACGACCCCCGCCCGGCCGGCCGGGCCCTCTCGGAGCTGGCCATGGGACTCCTGGGAGACGCCGCCGTCCCCTCCCGTGTGGGCGGGCTGGTGGCCCGCGCCGCC
>SLSF01000065.1 GCA_007130605.1 Gemmatimonadota bacterium
CCGGCTCCGCATCCTCCGCCCCTGCCTCCAGCCAGAAGCGGATCGGTACGACCATGCCGGGATGTCGGGCGGCACCCCCGGCGACGGGGCCGCCACGAGCGGCGGGACCGACCACGACCTCGAGGGTTCCGAGCGTCTCATCTCCCTCGATGACCCGCAGCAGGAAGTGGCCGCCCTCGGGGATCCCTGTGGCGCGCAGGGACCAATCCACCGAATACTCCTCGCCTTCTTCATCGATCTCGATCTCGCCTTCGGCGGTGGCGTACCGAACGAGGATCTCCTCGCAGCCGGGATCGGGACAGATCTCGAGCACCGGCGAGCGGTCCCCGTCGAAGCTCCTCTCGCCCCTCACATCGGTGGCCAGTGGTGGAAGGAAGGTGAAGGGACTCGCGTGCGAGTCCTCGGCGACCGCGAGGTCGACGGCGTGTGTCTGCTGCTCCGGTGTCGTGGTCAGGTCCAGGGTCTCGCCACATCCGACGACGAGGAATGGGACCAGGACCAGGCCGAGGCACTAGGGTGTCGATCTGGAAGTGAACATGAAGGTATCCTCCTGAATGCAGGGGGGAGGCGATGAGCTCTCGTTTCCGCCCCTTGGGAAAGGAAGACCGCAGAGCCCGGAGGGCACGGTGCGGACGTTCTCACTCTCCACAACAGGAGATCGCGATGGATTCCGACATGGCCTCGGGGTACATCAGACCTGACTCCAAACGGAAGTAGCGTATACGCTACAAGCCCACGACTAATTTCTGGGATTGTAGCGTATACGCTACCGAGGTGCTCCGGCCGCCCCGTCTCGAAACCTATCTCAGCCGCACCAGCTTCACCGGATACGACTGCCCGCTCCTTCCGTCCTGGAGCGTTCCCCTGAGCCGGTCCTGGTTGTCGGTGACGCCTCCGGAGATGAAGATCGCTCGCTCACTTCCCTGAAACGGGACCGCCCAGGCGAGCTGCTGCAGAAACCCGCTCGCATGCCAGATTCCCCATGTGGAATAGGTCGAGCCGGTCGAAATTTCCGTCACCGTACCGAGCACCTCGGAGGAGCCGGCTTCATGGATGAGGTCGAAGTCGGCGATGTGGGTGGTGATCTGCCCGGCGATCTCCGGGATCCGGCACATCTTCCAGCCTCCGGTCAGACTCTCCGGAACGCCGGCCTCGCCATCGGGCACCGACACCTCTGCGGACCCGGAAGCATCACCTGCTTCGGCCGTGATGGTCACCGTCCCTCCGCCGATGGCCTCCACCACGCCGTCCGGTCCCACCACCGCGACACAGGGGTCGTCGGTGGTCCAGACCACCGGGAACCCCGGGATCTCGAATCCCGAGGCATCGAGGACCACGGCGGTCAGTTGGGTGGTCGCACCCGCGGCGAGCGTGCTCTCCGCCGGCGTGACCTCCACAGTTGCGGCGATGGGATCGGGCGCACCCACACGCACCGGCACCGACGCCATGACCCCCTCCACCGTGGCCACGATCGTGGCATTCCCGGGCCCCGTAGCGGTCACCACTCCCTCGGAGTCCACCAGGGCCACCGCGGGGTTCGACGAGGCCCAGCTCGCACTGCGGTCGAGCACCGTCCCGTCCATATCGGTGACTTCGAGCTCGATCGGCGCCTCCTCTCCATCCTGCATGTCGAGCGCTTCCGGGTCCGGGCGCACGGCATCCACCTGCGCGGCCCCGACGCCGTAGTCACTGAAGCCGTCCAGCTCCACCCGCACCCATCCCGCCTCGGCATTTCGAATTACCCCCGGCACCTGCGACCATCCTGCTTCACCGGCCCGCAGGATGCGAAGCTCCCCCGGATCCGTGCCGTCGGGTACCGCACCGCCATACTCGATGGTCAACCCGGCCGGAACCGCGAACGCCAGGTCGGTGGGGCCGAATCGGTAGAGGAGGGCCGCCACCATCCCCGGGTCATCGGCCTCGAGGGGGGAGGGTTCGATGGTGATTTCCGTGGGCTCGGAGAGGGCTCCGGGGGGCACCACCAGGGTCACCCGGGCATCGGCCGACAGCACCGTCCCACCCTCGGGCCCGATCCCCACCTCCGGCTCCGGTCCGGGATCCTCCGTCCCCGCCTCCAGCCGGAAGCGGATCGGCACGACCATCCCGGGGTGGGGGGTCGCCCCGCGAGCGACGGACCCTCCGCGAGCCGCAGGTCCCACCACGACATGGAGAGCCCCGAGGGACTCGCCCCCTTCCATGACCCGAAGGTGGAAGTGGCCACCCTCTGGAACTCCGGTCGTACGCAGCGACCAGTTCACCGCGTAGTGCTCGTCCTCCTCGTCGACTGCGACTTCACCCTCCGAGGTGGCATACCGCACGAGGAGATCCTCACAGTCGGGATCGAGACAGATCTCGACTACCGGCGACCGGGTCCCATCGAAGTGCCCCTCGCTCCGCACATCGGGCGCCAGCGGAGGGAGGAATCCGAAGGGACCCGATACGGTGCCGTGCGCCATGGCGAGGTCCGCGGCGGGCGTCGGCTCGTCCGGTGTCGTGGCCAGGTCGGGGCTCTCGCCGCACCCGGTGGCCAGGACACCAGCCAGGAAGAGGGCGAGAGAGGAGGTGATGCTGCGGGAACTCAACATGAGGACATCCTTTGATGGGAGTACGGGGCATCCGACGCGTCGTCGGCTCCTCCCCGGGAAACCGGATGGTGCAGAATCCGAGGGAGCGCTCACCCCCCTTAACTGAAAAAGCCCTCGGATCCCATCACCCCGCCCGCACCGCACTCCACTCTGTCCTTCCTCCAATCCCCCCCGTACCTTGGCTTCGGGTGGCCGATCCGCGCCCCTCCGGTACAGATGATCCGGAGCTTCTCCGCACCGATGCGGAGCACCTGTCTCCCACGGACGAGGGCCGATGACCGAGGTCACCGAGTTGATGGCACGGGTCCGCTCCGGCGACCGGGAGGCCTTCGACGAGCTCTGCGCGACCCTCTACGACGAGCTCCATGC
>SLSF01000170.1 GCA_007130605.1 Gemmatimonadota bacterium
AGTGCGGCTCCATCGAGGTCCGGGAGTACTGCGACCGGCAGGGCTACCTGGAGCTCTTCCAGTGGGCGGGGGCGGAGTTCATCGAGCCCGGATGCGGGGCGTGCATCAATGCGGGGCCCGGGGTGACCGCGTCGCCCGACGAGGTCTCCATCTCGTCGCAGAACCGGAATTTTCCCGGCCGTTCGGGGCCCGGCCAGCTCTACCTCGCCTCCCCCTACTCGGTGGCGGCCTCGGCCATCGCCGGATACGTGACCGACTGGGAGCCCGGCCGTCCCATCGAGCCGGTGGATCCGCGAAAGACGATTCCCGTCGTCTCGCCGGCCTGACCCGGTGCGCCGATTCGGCCTCATCCTGGTCTGGGGCTTCTCAGCCATCCTCCTGTTCGTCGCCCTGGTACTGGGTGGGGGGTACCTCTACCTGCGCGGGTCCCTTCCGCCCCTCGACGGTACCCGGAGTGCAGAGGGGCTCGAGGCGGAGGTCCGGATCGAGCGGGACTCCCTGGGGGTCCCCGTCATCGAGGCGGAGTCTCTCGGGGATGTGGTGTATGGGCAGGGCTTCGTTCACGGGCAGGACCGCTTTCTCCAGATGGACCTCCTGCGGCGTCTCATGGCCGGACGGCTCTCCGAGCTGGTGGGGGTCCCGGGGCTCCCCTCCGACCGGGAGAACCGCGCCTACGGATGGATGGAAGCGGCGGAGCTCCACCTCGAGAACCTCGATCCGGACGACCGCCGGCTCCTGGATCGGTATGTGGAGGGAGTCAACGCGGGCCTCGCCTCGCTGGGACGGCGCCGGCCCGAGTACCTGGTGAGCCGGAGCACCCCCGAGCCGTGGCGCCCGGTGGACTCGATCCTCGCCTACCTCTATTTCTACCCGGCCCTTTCGGAGCACTACCGCACCGAGCGGCACCTTCGGACCCTCTACGCGGTCCTTCCGACCCCCGTCGCCGACTTCCTGACCCCGGACGCCAGTCGTTTCGATGCCCCGGTGCTCGTCGACGACGACATCTCCGGGGGCTACACACCCCTCCCCATTCCCGAGACGGTGGAGGTGGGGGCCGCGCGGGTGGGCCTGGTGGAGACTCCTCTTCCCTTCGGCTCCAATGCGTGGGCCCTGCGGGATGAGGAGGGGCGGACGATCGTGGCCAACGACCCCCACCTGGGGCTCTCCATTCCGGGGGTCTGGTACCGGGTGGAGCTTCGCTGGGAGGACCGACGTGTCGTCGGGGTGAGTCCTCCGGGGCTCCCGGGGGTCTTCGCAGGGATGAGCGAGGATCTTGCCTGGGGGGTCACCGCGGCCATCGTGGACCAGACCGACCTGGTGGAGCTCGAGATCGACCCGGAGGATGCCTCGCGCTACCAGGTCGCCGGGGGATGGGACACCATTCAGGTGCACACCGAACTGGTGCGGGTCCGCGGGAGCGCGGACGAGACCGTCGAGGTGCGGCGCTCCCGCTGGGGGCCCATCCTCTTCGAGGGGCATGACGGGGTCCCCCTGGCCCTCCGTTCTCCGGCGTATGACGAGGGCGGGGTGACCCTCCGCGTTCTCGCCACCCTCCAGGCCCGCACCCTCGAGGACATGGTGGAGCTGATCCACGACCTGGGCGGTCCGGGGCTCTCCATCGTCGTCGCCGACCGCGACGGCCGGATCGGCTGGGGAGTCGCAGGTGTCCTCCCTGAACGGATCGGCTTCTCGGGCAAGCGGCCCGTCTCCTTCACCCCTCCCTGGGTGGGTTGGACGGGGGTCCGCGACCGGTCCGAGCGCCCCATGGTGATCCTGGACGAGGCCGGGGCCTTCCACACGGCGAACCAGCGGCTCCTTTCCATGCCCGAGTCCCGGGCACTCTCGTACCGGTGGATGCCACCGTACCGCGCCCTCCGGATCGCCGAGTCGATCCCCGATGCGCCGCTGACCGTCGACTGGCACCACGACTTCCAGCTCGACACCCGGAGTCTCCTCCACGACCCCATCCGCGACATCGCCCTCGAGGTGCTCGCCGACGCCGACGAACCCATCCTCGACACCCTCCGTATCCACCTGGAGGCGTGGGATGGCACCGCGGACCCCGACACCCCCTACTTCCGTTCCATGGTGCGGGTCGGTTCCAGGTTGATGGATGCGGTCCTCTCGCCCCTCCTGGAGCCGGTGCACGCGGCCGACCCGAGGTTCGTCTACCGCTGGGAGCTCTCCCACGAGCCGGCGCTCCGGATCCTCGAGGAACGGCCTCCCCACCTTCTGCCCGAGGGCTTCGAGGGGTGGGACGACTTCCTTCGGGCGCACCTGCTGGCGGTGGCGCGGCGGCTTTCCGACGAGGGGTTCGAGGTCACCTGGGGCGAGGTGAACCGGGCCCGGATCCATCATCCCTTCGGCCAGGTGGCGCCGGTGCTCGGTCGCTTCCTCAATCTTCCGAGCGATCCCCTGGCCGGGTGGAGCGGGACGGTTCGGGCGCAGACGCCCAGCTACGGGCAGTCCTTCCGTTTCGTGGGAATTCCCGGAGATTTCGAGAGTGCGACCTTCCAGATGCCGGCGGGTCAGAGCGGAAATCCCTTTTCCCGTTACTATCGGGCGGGGCACGACGCCTGGCTCGAAGGCGCCCAGGTGCCGCTGACTGCCGGTCCGCCCCGTCACACCCTCGTCCTCATCCCGCCATCATGACCGAACCGAGCCATGTCCCCGAAGTCCGCACCCGTGCGGTGGTGCTCGCCGCCTCCACCTGCATCGGCTTCATGCTCCTGGGGAGCCTGTTCGGGTGGCTCACCACCGCCGAGCCCGACCTGGAGTGGTACGAGGGGCTGGTGCGCCCGGCCTTCGAGCCGCCGGCGGTGCTGGTCCTCCTGGTCCACCTCCTCTACTACCCCCTCTTCTTCGTCCTCTTCTTCCGGGCCTTCTCGCTCCCGCACGACCGGGGGACCCGGCGTCGGATCGTGGGGCTGGCGCTGGGGGCCATGGC
>SLSF01000024.1 GCA_007130605.1 Gemmatimonadota bacterium
ATGGTGCGTCGGATGGGGACGACCTGTAGCGAATACGCCACTGTCCGAAGGGGAGGCTACAGGAAGGTGAGCTGGGGCGGGCCCCGCTCCCGGCGGAGGGACTCCAGGTCCAGGAGTTCGGTGGGGTGGTCCTGGGGCACCACCTCGATGAGCCCGGTGAACCCCTCCCTGCGGACCGCCGACTCCACCACCTGGCGCGCCAGCTCCGGCCGGTTGCACTCGCCCGAGAGGTGGGCCAGGAGGATCCCCACGAGCCCCGGATGGAGGAGTTCGCAGGCGAAGCGTGCGGCGGCGGCGTTGGAGAGGTGCCCATGGGACGAGGCGATCCGACCCTGCACCGAGGGTGGATACGGTCCACTCCGAAGGAGCCCCTCGTCGTGATTGGCCTCGAGGATCAGGAGGTGGCATCCCCGGAGGGCATGTCGGATTCCCGCGGTGGGTCGCCCCAGGTCGGTGGCGACCCCCACCCTCAGTCCGGTGGCCGCGCATTCCACCGCCACCGCCACCGGGTCCACGGCGTCGTGGGCGGTGAGGAAGGGTTCCACCTCCAGCGACCCGATCCGGAAGGTCCGACCGGGGTGGTACTCCCGGATCTCCTCGCCCCCACGAAAGAGGGAGGCGCAGACCTGCAGGGTCCCCTCGGTCATGTAGACCGGAGTTCCGAAGCGACGGGCGAAGACCCCGGCCCCGCGCGTGTGGTCGCCATGCTCGTGGGTGATGACGATGGCGTCGATGGCGCCGGCATCGATTCCGACGGCCTCCAGGCGCCGCTCGACCTGGCGTCCACTGAAGCCCACATCCACCAGGATCGTCGTTTCGCCGGACCGGAGGACAGTGGCATTGCCTCGGCTCCCACTCCCCAACATCGAAACCTTCATCCCACCACCGGCCCGTGCGTCCGTTCCCAGAGGCGGGTGAGGAGCTCCCGCATGGGCTCCCGAAGGGTCCGGTCGCGCCGTGCCATGGCACGCTCCGCCGCCTCCAGGAATCGATCCAGGTGGAAGGGGACGAGTCGGTCGCCGGTCCCCCAGGAGAAGGGAGGGACCCATCCCGGAGGCATCCGCCCCCCGAAGACATTGCTCCCGGCCCCCACCAGGGTCCCGGTGTTCAGGAGGGTGCCGATTCCGGTTTTCACATGGTCGCCGAGAAAGACTCCCACCTTCAGGAGGCCCGTGTCCACCGTCCGGTCGTTTCCCACCTCGACCCGCACCGGGCTGTAATTGTTCTTCAGGTCGGAATTGGTGGTCCCGGCCCCCAGGTTCACCCATCGCCCCACCAGCGCGTGCCCCAGGTACCCGTCGTGGGCCTTGTTGGAGTAGCCGAGGATCACCGAGTCCGAGATCTCCCCCCGGAGCTTGCAGCGGGGGCCGATGGAGCCCCCCCCGATCCGCCCGCCGAAGAGGGTGGAGTCCCCACCGACCCACGCCGGCCCGGCCAGGTGGGTGAAGGGGTCGAGCCGGACCCCCGACTCCAGGTGGATGGGACCCTCCCGGGTGTCGAGGGCCACCTGGGGCGCGATCTGGATGCCGTCTCCCCCCAGTGTCACCGGATGCTCCCCCAGGACCTCCGATTCGGGATGCCTGGGGAGGTGTCCGAGGCGGGCCAGGTCGTCGGCGATCTGTCGGGCATTCCGGTTCACCAGATCCCAGGGCGCGTCCAGGAGGATTCCATCGACTCGGATCGCCTCGTCGGGGAGGCCGTCGTCGGCCGAGGGAAGGGTGGGGTGCCCGTCCCGTTCCGGCGGGAGGGTTCCCGGCGGAAGGAGCCATCCCACCCCCACCGGGGGAGTCGTCTCGAGGAAGATCGGTCGGGGGCGCGGCCCGGTGTCCCCCGACGCACTGCCGGGGGCCTTCCTCAGGGGAGGTGGAGGCGCCGCGTCGGTGGGGACGAAGCGGCTGGAGAGGGCGACGCACCAGTGGGAGGAGGGGGCGTCGTCCGACTCCATGGGGGTCACGGTGGGGGCCCCATCCTCGAAGTAACCCACGAGGCTCCGGGGCACGAGCGAAGCCGTGGCGTCCCGTCCCAGCCATTCCTCGAGGCGCACCCTCATGAGGCGGGTGCCGAAGAGGAGTTCTCCCAGGGGGCGGGTTTCGGCGAAGGGGCTCCAGCGCTGCCGCCCGTCATCTTCGAGGAGTCGAAAGTCGAGGGTCATGGTTCTTCCGATGGGTTGGGGTCGGATGGGAGGTGGGGTGTCGCCCTGCCAGCCGCGCGCCGCACGCCTTCCGGGAGGGCATCCAGGAGCGTCTTCCACTCCGGGGCCCGGGAGCGGGGTGCCACCACCGTGACACCTGAAGCACGCACCACCACCAGGTCGTCGACTCCCCAGAGGACCACCGGGCCGTCGTCACTCCAGGTGACATTGCCCCGCGCATCGACGGGATGGCCCCCTCCATGGATCACATTCCCCCGGGCGTCCCGCGAGGCGATCCGGGCCAGCGCATCCCAGTTCCCCACGTCGTCCCACTCGAAGGTCGCTTCCACGGTGGCGACCCGGTCACTCCGCTCCAGCACCGCCTCATCCACGGAGATGGGATCGACGGCGTCGAAGAAGGGGGTCGGGTCGTCCTGGTCCAGGAGGGGGAGATGGGGGCCGATCTCGGGGCTCAGGCGCGCCACCTCCTCCAGGAAGTGGGCGGCGCCCCAGATGAAGATGCCCGAATTCCACTGGTGCCCCGCTTCCAGGTAACGGGTGGCAGTGGCCCCGTCGGGCTTCTCGTGGAAGGCGGCGACCTTCCGGACCCGGAACCCCGGCTCCTCGGCGAGGGCGTCGCCTCGCTCGATCCAGCCATAGCCGGTTTCCGGCCGGGTGGGCGGGATCGAGACGGTGAGGAGGGTGCCCGAACGGGCGGCGAAGGACGCCGCCTTCGCCAGGAGTCCCGCGAAGGCACCAGTGGGCCGGATTGCGTGATCGGAGTGAAGGGAGATGAGGACGGCGCCGGGATCCTCGCGCGCCATGCGGGCGGCGGCCCAGGTCAGCACCGGCCCTGTGCCCCGGGCGGCCGGCTCGATCCAGTACGCGGAGTCCGGGAGCTCCGGAAGGGCCTCCCCGATGGGTTCCCGGAGGTGCGAGCCGGCGAGGATTCGGATCCGCTCCACCGGGACGATGCGAAGGGCCCGCTCCAACGTCTCCACGATGAGGGGCCGGTCCGAAGCCAGCGGCAGGAGCTGCTTCGGTCGGGCGGGAGTACTCGCCGGCCAGAAGCGGGAGCCGATGCCCCCCGCCAGGATGACGACGGTGGTGGGCGGTGTTTCGGAGTCAGGACTGGCCAAGGATCTCGTCCACCCGTTTCAGGAGCTTCCTGGGGGAAAATGGCTTGGTGACGAAGTCGGCGGCGCCCAGGGCGAAGGCGCGGGTTCGGTCCGCGTCCTGCCCCTTTGCGGTGAGCACGATGACCGGGAGACCCTGTCGGGAGGGGAGGCCCCGGATCCCTTCCAGGAGCTCGAGGCCGTTGAGCTCCGGCATGAGAAGGTCGGTGAGGACCATGTCGTAGGGATTCGGCCCTTCGAGCCGTTCCATCGCCTCGACCCCGGAATGGACCACGTCGACCCGAAAGCCCGCCGTCTCGAGGATCGTGACGAGGATCCGCCGGATATGGGGCTCGTCTTCCGCCACCAGGAGGCGGAGCGATCCGGCGGGGCGGGGCGGGGTGACCTGCGCCATGGAAGCTCGGAAGGTAGTGGTGGGTCGGCGGTTGCATCCGGAGGCTCCCGGCCGGTCGAAGCCCCCGGGCGTCGCTCCTTCGGAATCGGGCGGGAACCTACGCCGCAGGGGGTGTAAAGTCAAGAAATCCGGGGCCTTTCCGGGTTGACATTACCTCGGTGAATCGGGTACCGTTCATCCTTCACCATTCCTGAAGCTTCCTTCGGAGTCCACTGTGGCGAATCCCCGTAGCATGTGCGCCCTCATCCTGGTCGTCATGGCCGTGGCGGCGTGTGGCGACGACCCCTTCCAGGTGCGGTGGGAGGAGAACCTGCGCGAGCGGGTTCTCTACTCGCTCGACCGCGACGAGCGAAATCGGCCCGCCGGCTTCGAGATGCTCACCGGAAACACCGTGATCATCGAGGGGCCCGGCGCCATCGGCCAGTGGGACTTCGCCCTGGACCGATCCGACGGCGTACTCGCCCTCTATCCCCCACGGGCCTTCGGTGTGACCTCGAACGCCGGGATCGCCCCCATTCCCGGGGCGGATTTCGACGAAGTCCGTGAGGCACCCGCAGACACCCTGGCGTACCGGACCCGGGACCCGGTTCCCCTTGAGGCCGGAACCGTCTACGTGATCCGCACCCGGGAGCAGCAGGGCTCTTTCGGTCGCCGGTGCCGCTACTATGGAAAGCTGGAGGCCGTCGAGATCGATTCGGAGGGAGGGGTCTTCCGATTCGTCTTCGATACCAGCCCCGACTGCAACAACCGCAGCCTCGTTCCCCCGACCTGACGAACTCGATGCTCGACATCAAGGCGCTCCGAGAGGACCCCGACCACTTCCGAAGGGCCCTCCGGGTCAGGGGCGAGGCGGGCAATCACCAGGCCGTGGACCGGATCCTGGAGCTCGATCAGGGGCGGCGTGCTGCCATCACCGAGGCCGACGAGCTGAAGGCGCGGCGCAACTCGGTTTCCCGCACCATCGGAGAGCGGAAGCGGGCCGGCGAGGATGCCTCCGACCTCATCGCCGAAATGCGGGAGGTGGGCGCCCGGATCGCCGAACTCGACGGGAGGGTCGCCGAGGCCGATGCCGAGATCGGAACCCTCCTGCTCGAGACGCCGAACCTCCCCCTCGAGGAAGTGCCCGAGGGAGACGAATCGGCCAATGTGGAGCTCCGGCAGGTGGGGACGCCGCTTCGCCATCCCTTCGATGCCCGTCCCCACTGGGAGCTGGGCGAGGCCCTGGGCATCCTCGATCTCGCCCGCGGGGCGAAGGTGTCCGGTTCGGGTTTCCCGGTCCTCCGGGGCGCGGGAGCCCGTCTCCAGCGCGTGCTCATCGAGTGGATGCTCGAGATCCATGTGCGGGAGCATGGCTACGAGGAGCTCCATGTCCCCTACCTGGTCACCGGCGACGCACTCACCGGCACCGGTCAGCTCCCGAAGTTCTCCGACGAGTCGTGGGTCACGAGCCGGGACGACCTCTGGCTCATTCCCACCGCCGAGGTACCGGTGACGAATCTCCGCCGGGACGAGATCATCCGCGCGGGCGAGCTCCCCCTCCGCTACACGGCGTGCTCTCCCTGCTTCAGGAGGGAGGCGGGCGCCGCGGGAAAGGACACCCGGGGACTCCTCCGGGTGCACCAGTTCGACAAGGTGGAGCTCGTCCGCTTCGAGACCCCGGAGCGGAGCCGGGAGGCCCTCGAGGAACTCACCGCCGAGGCGGAAACGATCCTGGAGCGGCTGGGACTCACCTGGCGGGTGCTCCGGCTCGCCGCAGGAGACCTTGGGTTCGCGGCGGCCATGACCTACGACATCGAGGTCTGGGCCCCCGGGGTCGAGCAGTGGCTCGAGGTGTCGTCGTGCACCACCTTCACCGACTACCAGGCCCGGCGGGCGAATATCCGGTACCGCCCGGCCCCCGGAGAGAAGGCCCGATTCCCCCACACCCTGAACGGCTCCGCCCTGGCACTCCCCAGGCTGATGGTGGCGCTTCTGGAGACCTACCAGCAGGAAGACGGGTCGGTGATCATTCCCGAGGTGCTTCGCGCCCGGATGGGCTCCGAACACCTCATGGCCTGAAGCCCGGAGCGCGGCGGAATGCGGAGAGGACGCTGGTCCCTGGCCCTCGCGGTCCTCTTCATGGCCCTCCTGGGGTGGTACCTCGTCTACACCGAACAGATCATCCGAGCGGTCCGGGCCGACAGCGCGACCCTCGCCCAGCTCTCGGCCGAGGTCCAGGCCGGAATGGCCGATCCCGACACTGAGGTGGGAGCGGAGGCGGTGGGGCTCCTGGTCCGCCTCCAGACCATCATCCTGGAGTCGGGGATCCCCCTCATTCTCATGGTGCCCCAGGACTCGGTGATCGATGCGGTGAACCTCCCCTTCGACGCCGATCTCACCACTCCGGAGGGACAGGAGCGGGTTCGGGCATACGCCGAGCGTCTCGCCCTCCGGAATCCCCCGGTGGGGGACCCCGAGGTGAACATGATCTACTTCGGGGACTCGCCGGACCTGCAGCGGCTCCGGTGGATCCCCTGGCTCCAGGTGGGAGGGCTCCTCCTTCTCGGCCTCATCGCCGTTCTCGTGGTCCGTTCCCAGCGGAGGGCCGAGGCGGATCGGGCCTGGACCGCCATGGCGCGCGAGCTCGCCCACCAGCTCGGTACCCCCATCTCGTCGCTCAAGGGGTGGCTCGAGGTCCTCCGTCTCCCCCCGGCGGAACGACCCGGTGACTTCGACGACCCGGCGGTGGCGGGGGAGATCGGCGAGGACGTGGTCCGCCTGGAGCGGGTGAGCCGGCGTTTCGAACTCATCGGGCGAGACACCAGGCTGGTGCCCATGGAGCTGGGAGAGGTCCTGGTGGAGGTGGAGGAGTACCTTCGCTCCCGGCTGCCCCGCCTGGGCAATGGTCCCGAGCTTCGTACCGAGGTGGAGTCGCCCCTCCCACCGGTGATGGGCAACGAGGTGCTCCTCTCCTGGGCCTTCGAGAACCTGGTGAAGAACGCCCTCGATGCTCTCGGGGGAGGGGGGGGGACGATCGTGCTCAGGGGGTTCCATCGGGAGCCCGATTGGGTCACTCTTCAGGTCGAGGATTCGGGGCCGGGGATCGAACCGGGGATCCGGGACCGGCTCTTCGAACCCGGAATCACGACGAAGAGTGGGGGGTGGGGGGTCGGGCTGTCGCTGACCCGGCGGATTATCGAGCGGATTCACGACGGGCGGATCGAGGTCCTCCGGAGTGGGTCCAGCGGGACGGTCTTCCAGATCCGCCTGCCCGTTGCAAGGGAGAAGCAGTGAACGCACCGACGGGAAGCATGGACGACATCGCCGAGCACTACCGGAACCTGAACCCCGAGCAGCGGACGGCCGTGGAGCATGTGGAGGGGCCCATCCTGGTCCTGGCCGGTGCCGGTTCGGGAAAGACCCGGGTGCTCACCGTCCGGATTGCGCGGCTGATCCGGGAGCACGGAGTCCCCCCCGAGCGGATCCTCTCGGTCACCTTCACCAACAAGGCGGCCGGCGAGATGCGGGAGCGGGTGCGGGCCATCCTCGGTCACGACCCCATCGGGTCGTGGATGGGGACCTTCCACTCCCTGGGTGCCCGGTTCCTCCGGCGCCACGCCGACCTCCTGGGGTGGGACTCCACCTTCACCATCTTCGACGCCGACGAGAGCCTCCGCGAAATCAAGCGGGTGACCGAGCGCCTCGACCTGGATCCGAAACGGTGGAAGCCCAAGGCGGTTCGGGCGGCGCTCTCCGACGCGAAGAATCGACTGATCACGCCGGGGGAGTTCAAGGCTTCCCACGAAGCGGGCTTCGACCTCTTCATGCGGACGGTGTCGGAGATCTATCCGGAGTACCAGAAGTCGCTCCGGGACCAGAACGCCTTCGACTTCGACGACCTCCTGGTGAAGCCGGTGGAGATTCTGGACTCCCATCCGGGCCTCCTGCAGCGCTACCGGGACCGCTTCGCCTTCATCCTGGTGGACGAGTACCAGGACACCAACCACGCCCAGTTCCGCTTCCTCGAACTCCTGGCGGCGGGGCACCACAACCTCATGGTGGTGGGAGATGACGACCAGTCCATCTACGGCTGGCGGGGCGCCGATATCCGGAACATCCTCGACTTCGAGCGGAGCTATCCCGGCGCCGAGGTGGTCCGGCTCGAAGAGAATTACCGATCCACCTCGGTGATCCTGGAGGCGGCGAACCAGGTGATCCGCCGCAATGTGCATCGGAAGGAGAAGACGCTCCGGACCGCCCGGGAGGAAGGGGCGCGTCTGACCCTGGTGGAGACCGCCGACGAGCGGGACGAAGCCCGGTGGATCGTCGAAGAGGTGGAGGCCCTGCGGAGCGCCGAGGAGACCCCTCGCATGTACGGCGACATCTCCATCCTCTACCGGACGAATGCCCAGTCCCGGGCCCTGGAGGACGCCTTCCGGCGACGTGGAGTCCCCTACCAGATCGTCGGGGGGGTCCGCTTCTACGAGCGGAGGGAGATCCAGGATGTCCTGGCCTACCTCCGGCTGATCTCGAATCCCCGCGACGCCGGGGCCTTCCTCCGGGTGGTCAACTATCCGAAGCGGGGCATCGGCAAGACCTCGCAGGGACGACTCGTGGAGTGGGCGGGGTCCGAGGGGCTCACCCTCCTGGAGGCGGCGGCCCGGGCCGACGAGGCACCGAACCTGCCGAAAGGGGCCACCCGATCGCTCCTGGACTTCGCCGGGCGGATCGCCACATTCGCGGAACGGGCGCAGGAGCTGGCCGTGGGGAACCTCCTGGAGGAGGTCATCGAGGACCTCGACCTTCTCCAGAACCTGCGGGACGAGGGGCCCGAGGGAGAGGACCGGGCCGAGAATGTGAAGGAGCTCATCGCCGGCGCCCTCGAGTTCGATGTGGAGCTTGCCGAGGAGTGGGAGGGCGCCCCTCCGGAGCACTTCACCGAGCTGGACCTCTTCCTCCAGCAGATCGCCCTCGTCACCGACCTGGACCGGGCCGACGACGAGGCCGACACGGTCACGTTCATGACCCTCCACAATGCCAAGGGGCTCGAGTTTCCCGTGGTCTTCATCGCGGGGCTGGAGGATGGCCTCTTCCCCATGGGGCGGGCGTGGGACGACCCCACCCAGCTCGAGGAGGAGCGTCGACTCTTCTATGTGGGGATCACCCGGGCCGAGGACCGGCTCTACCTGACCCATGCCCGGGAACGGAGGCGGGCCGGAGACTTCATGTTCGGGAAGCTCTCCTCCTTCGTCGACGACATCCCGGAACAGCTCCTGGAGATGCGACGGTCCCCCCGCCTGGAGCGGGAACGGGCTTCCTTCTCGGGCTCGAGAGGCCGGGGAGGGGGAGATGGCTTCGGCTCCACCGCAGGGGCCGAGGCGGCCCGGAAGCGCCACGAGGAGGAGGTCTTCGAGGCGGGACTCAACCAGGATGCGCCGCACCTGGGGAAGGGCGCACGGGTCTCCCACAAGACCTTCGGATCGGGTACGGTGGTCGACGTGACCGGCTTCGGCCGCGATGTGAAGGTCACCGTGGACTTCGACACGGTGGGAGAGAAGAAGCTGCTGGCGCGCTACGCGGGGCTCGAACGGGAGTTCTGATCGTCTGCCTCCGGGGCTCGCTCGAAACCCGGGGGAAGCCAGAGACCGGGAACCGGGACTCTGGGCGCCCGCGGGACGAAGAGGAGGGGGCCGTCGGGGAGGGGAAAGAAGCGGTCGGCCCACTCCCGCATGAATTCCGGATCCTCGCTTCCCGGCTCCGCCAGTCCTTCTCTGCGGGCACGTTTGGCACTCTTCAGGTGGGACTCCCCGATGGGGTCGAGTCGTGCCGCCCGGGCATCCTCTCCCCGGGTGAGGTACTCCATGACGTAGTCGTAGGAGAGCCGAATGTACTGGTTGCGGAGGGCCTCGGGGAGGTCGAAGCGGGAACTCCGCAGGATCCGGCGGAAGACCTGTTTCCACCGCTCGTCGTCCTGGAATGCCACCATCCCCCGGAAGATCCGGCGGTTGGTCCGGAAGGAGAAGAGGGTGCGGGAGAGGACCCGGTCCATCAACTCGTCCGCCTCGGTGTGGTCGTGGCGGAGGACCACCTCGCGGGCCTGCCGGAGGAACCGTTCCCCCAGGTGCACATCCATCCGGTGTTCCCAGTAGGTGTGCCCCACCGACGGGGTCGTGCTGGTGATCAGGAGGCGCCGCGGCACGTAGAAGTTGTGCGCCACCGTGTCCGCCGCCAGGTGCGAGAGGTACCCGAGACCCACGGCCTGGAGCTCCTCGGTTTCCGCCTCGCGGTGGATCTCCTCGCCCACATGCCAGTGATGGCAGTGGCGACCCGCCGGTGCATACTTCTTGGCGAAGGAGATGTCGGCAGCCACCGACCCGTAGAGGAAGGGGGTCCGGTACTTCTCGATGACGGTGCGGACTGCCGGCGGGAGGAGGTGACTCGACGCCAGGACCGCCTCCCCGATGGCGATGTGGGTCGCCGGTCCCCAGGCCAGGAGTTCACCGGGGGTGAGGAGGAGCCAGAGGCCCGCCCAGAGGAGCGAGGAGACGAGAAAGGACATCACGTGTGGGGGGCTTCGGGGGGCGTTCGACTCAGAGCCGATCGCGGAGGCGGCTCAGTCCCTCGAGCGCCTCGTGAAGCCGACCCTTCCCGGCGCGGCCCCTGTCCTTGCCGAGAGACCGGCGGACCTCCGCACCTGCGGCGTCGACGAATTCCCGTCCGAGCTCGCCGAGGGCATGCCCGAACCGGCCACCCTCCTCCACCGATGTGCCGGCGGCCTCTGCTGCCACGCGGCGCTGGCGTCGGACCTTTCGGACCGGCCCGCGAAGCTTCCGGCGGATCCGGTCCCTCCCACTTCGCTCCGGGCGGAGTGCCAGGGCGGCATAGACCCCCACGGCGGCACCGAGAAGAAGTGCGGCGGTGAACTCCACACTGTCGCGGTGGGGAAGGGGGAGACCTTCGGTATCGTGGTCGTGCTTCATGGTCTGGGTCCGGTTCCGGGGGACGGGGGCTCCACCACCGGGTCATCGGGGGAGTCTTCGGGAGGTGGCGCCGGGTCGGCCCGACCCTCCGGCACCGTCGCCGGGGGAGGGGTGTCGTGCGACGAAGATCCGGCCGGGGCGTCGTCGTCCCGGGTGGGGCGGTGACGGGTGCGGTGTCGAGGCTCGGCCAGCCGATGGACTCCCCGGCGCACACCTCTCGCGGTGGAGGCGGTGTCCTTGAAGACCTCCTCCGCCTCGCCCTGAACCACCTCCATCAGGGCGTTGAACTCCTCGATCCGCTCCTCCATCCGGTCGGTGGCCTGCCGGATCCGCTCCGAGACGGTACCGAGGGAGCGGGTGAGCTCGGTCGTCTCCTCCCGGACGACTTCGGAGATCCCCTCCACGTGGGCCACCGTCTTTCGGACGCTCTCGACGGCGGGGTCCTCCAGGAGACTCCTCCGCATCCGCTCCACCGACCGGATGGCGGCGCGGGTCTGGTAGAAGAAGAAGAAGAGCCCCAGCAGGACCGCGAGAAAGGTCAGCGCGATGAGGGCGGCGGCCACGGCGACCAGAAGGTCATAGCCGTCGCGCTGGGCCACCATCACGACGGTGTCGGCCGGAAGCTGGAGGAGTACCGAAGTCATCGGAAGCATGGTCATGATCTGAAGAGTAACGGCGTCGGCCCCGAAGGTTCCAGTCTTGTACTCCGGCCGCATGCTTCTAACTTCCTCGGACTGACGCCGCTCTGGCCGCCGGGGAGACGCCCGGGCGAACGAGCGGCGAAACCCGAGATGACCGAGCGCAGCGATGGCGATCTTCGAAGTGGAAGGGGGCCGGACCCTCTCCGGTACGATCCGGCCGAGCGGAAACAAGAATGCGGCCCTCCCCTGTCTTTCCGCGGCGCTCCTCACCGCCGAACCCGTGCGCTTCCGGAATGTCCCGCGGATCCGCGACGTGGAGACCCTCCTGGAGATCATCGCCGCACTGGGGGCCCGGGTGGAGTGGGCCGGGGCAAACGAAGTGGTCATCGAGGCCGGAGGGGTTCGGGCCGGCCGGCCGGACGCGGTGCTCGCGGAACGGATCCGTGCCTCCATTCTCCTGGCCGGGCCCCTCCTGGCCCGGTTCGGCGCCGTGGAACTCCCCCCGCCCGGAGGCGACGTGATCGGACGGCGGCGCCTCGACAGCCACTTTCTCGCCTTCGAGGGGCTCGGTGCCCAGATCTCTCTCGACGGTCGGAGTTTCAAGATCCGGGCCGACCGTCTCGTGGGCGCCGACATCTTCCTGGACGAGCCATCGGTCACCGCCACCGAGAACGCGGTCATGGCGGCAGTGCGCGCCCGGGGGACTACCCGGCTTCGGAATGCGGCGGCGGAGCCCCACGTCCAGGACCTCTGTCACCTCCTGAACCGGATGGGGGCCCGGATCGAAGGGGTGGGCACCCACACCCTCGTCATCGAGGGCGTCGACGAGCTGGGGGGCGCCGAATTCGAGATCGGAGCCGATCACATCGAGGCCGGTTCCTTCATCGGCCTGGCGGCGGTGACCAGGAGCCGCATCGAGATCGAAGATGCGCCCCTGGAGCACCTGGATTCCACCCTCATCGGTTTCGGGCGGCTCGGCATCGAGACCACCGTGGAGGGGAGATCGCTCATCGTGCACGGAGATCGGGAGCAGGAGGTCCGACAGGACGCCTTCGGGCATGTGCCCAAGGTCGATGACGGACCCTGGCCGGCCTTTCCCGCCGACCTCACCTCCATCGCCCTCGTGACCGCCACCCAGTCCAGGGGAACCGTCCTCGTCCACGAGAAGATGTTCGAATCGCGGATGTTCTTCACCGACAAGCTGGTGGGGATGGGGGCTCGCATCATCCTCTGCGACCCGCATCGCGCGGTGGTGGTGGGACCGTCGCCCCTTCGGGCCGCATCGCTGGAGAGCCCCGACATCCGGGCGGGAATGGCGCTTCTCCTTGCTGCCCTGGCGGCGAAGGGGACCAGCCGGATCCACAACATCCGACAGATCGAACGTGGGTACGAGCGGGTGGATGAGCGGCTGCAGGCCCTCGGGGCCGGCATCCGGACCCTTCCGGCCGCGGAGATCTGACGCCCGGGAGGTGTGCGGGACTCCCCCGAACCACGGTGTGGGACGGGATGGCCCGGGGACTTGAAGGACCTTGGCGATGCGGCTATGATAGATGCTGAGTGAAAGACGCCCGGCGGCGGACTTTACGGAAGTGGGGGAGCGGGCAGCCCCCGCTTTTTTTTGCTCCGTGGTTCAGGGTCGAAGGCGAAGGAGGGCACAGGGATGGGCACACCGATTCCCGGCATCGATAGGGAGATCGAAGAGCGGCTCGAGGCGCTCGGGTTTGAGCTTGTAGAGCTGGAGTGGGCGGGAAGCCGGGCGCGGCCGATTATTCGGCTGCGCGTGGATCATACCGAGTCGGGACCCGATACCGGGATCACGGTGGAGGATTGTGTTCGGGTGAGCCGAATGCTGGAGCCGTGGCTGGACGAGCATCCGGAGCTGGCCGAGCGGTACACGCTCGAGGTGTCCTCCCCGGGGGTTGAACGACCGCTCCACCGGGAGCGGGATTTTCGCCGGTTCGCGGGAACGGAGGCGGTGGTGAAGCTGAAGGCCCCCCCGCCGGGGCAACGGTCCTCCAGACTGGAGGGGACCGTCGATGGCGTGGTGGAGTCGGGGGAGCGTGGCGAGACGTATCGGGTACGATTCCGTCTCGCCGATGGAGAGGTCCTCGATCTTCCGAGGGGGGAGATTGAGAAGGCCCACCTGTTGTTTCGGTGGGATGACAAGGATTGACGGGAGACGGGCCCGAATCGCCCGTTCCTCGCACCCGTTGCCGGGAAGGTGACCATGACGAATGCCGGACAGATTGTCGCAGCCATCCGAGAGATGGCTGCCACGAAAAATCTCTCCCCAGAGGAGATGAATGAGCTGATCAAGGAGGGGATCACGGCCGGGCTGGCCAGGATCTTCGGGCCCAACGTGCGCCCGGAGATCGAGATCGACGAGGCCTCGGGCGAGATCGACATGGTCGTGCTCAAGCGGGTGGTGGAGGAGGTCGAGGACCCCTCCGCCGAGATCTCCCTCGAGAAGGCCCAGTGGGACGACCCCACCTTCGAGGTGGGCGATGTCATGGAGATCCCGGTGGATTTCTCGGAGTTCGGATGGAACGCGGTCACCGCGGTCAAGCAGCGGATCATCCAGCTCGTCCGCGAGGGAGAGCGGGATCGGATCCGCGACGAATTCCAGGATCGTGTGGGAGAGCTTCTCTCCGGCGAGGTGCAGCAGAACGAGCGAGGCAAGATCGTCGTCATGCTCAACCTGGCCCGCGACGCCGACGCCATCATCCCGTGGAAGGACCAGAACCCGCGGGAGCGTTTCCGTCAGGGGGACCCCATCCGTGCGGTGCTGAAGAAGGTGGACGAGACCCCGAAGGGGCCGCGGCTCATCCTGTCGAGGGCCGACCCACTCTTCGTGGAATCGCTCTTCCGCCTGGAGGTCCCCGAGATCTACCAGGGGATCGTCGAGATCAAGGCGCGGGCGCGAGAAGTCGGTGGACGGACCAAGATTGCCGTCTCTTCGCGCGACGAGTCCATCGATCCGGTGGGCGCGTGCGTGGGGCTCAAGGGCTCCCGGGTGCAGGCGGTGGTCTCGGAACTCGGGGGGGAGCGGATCGACATCGTTCCCTGGCACCCGGATCCCGAGATCTTCGCCAGGCGGGCGCTGGCTCCGGCTCGGGTCTCCAAGGTGATTTCGGACCCCGAGCGGATGGTGGTGACCGCCATCGTCGACGAGGACCAGCTCTCCCTCGCCATCGGGCGCAATGGCCAGAACGTGCGTCTCGCCTCGCAGCTCATCGGCTGGCAGATCGACCTCTATGGGTCGCGGGAGTGGCTTGAGCGGGGGGCGGACCAGGCCCTCTTCGGGTCGGGTGGCGACGACGGCGGGATGGAGACCTCCGACTTCCCCCTGGACGAACTGGGACTCGAGGATCCGACTCTGGCCGCCCTGACCACGGCTGGATATAGTACATTTCTGGATATTATCGACCTCGACCGTCCGGATCTCGAGAAGATCGAGGGCCTGGACGAGGGAGGAGTCGACGAGGTGATGGAGACCATCGAGGAACTCACCGTAGAGGAAGAGATCCTCGAAGAGGCTGTGCCGGCGGAAGAAGAAGCCCCATTGGCCGAGGATGTCGCGGAGGAGGCGACGGAGTCCGCCGAGGTGGAGGCGACCGAGGCCGAGCCGGCCCAGGTGGAGGAAGCGGTTGAGGAAGAAAGCCGAAAGTGATGCGCTGGGACTTCTCGGCCTCGCCCGACGGGCGGGGGCGGTGGTCCCGGGTGTCGATGGAGTACGTCGCGCCTTGAAGGGCGACGAGGTGAAGGTGGTCCTGGTGGCGAGAGATGCCGCCGAAGGACAGACCGCCAAAGTGAAAGGAGTCCTGCGGCACCGGGAGGTTCCGGTGCGCTGGGTATCCACCCGAGCCGCCCTGGGGGCGGCAGTCGGGGCTCCCGAGCTTTCGGTGGTTGGAGTGACCATGGAGTCGTTTGCAGAATCGCTTGCACGCGGCCTTCCCCCTACCGGGTGGAATGCGGCGTGAACGAGGAGGAACCTGGATCTGATGCGGGTAGTTGAGCTAGCTGATGACCTGAAGGTCTCGACCGAGGACCTTCTGGCCCTGTTGCGTGCGATGGGAATCTCTGCCAGAGACGGAGAGACCCGGATCCGGGACGCGGCGGTCGCGAAGGTACGTGCACGTGTGGAGCGGGAGCGCCGCGCGGGCAAGAAGTCTGCTGCCGATGCGGTGCAGGCGGCCATCGAGGAGTCGAAGCCCACGACCCGGCGGCGGCGTCGCCGACGCGTGGAGCCCGAGCCCGAGCCCGAGACCGAGACCGAGGGCACCGAGGCCGAGGACGAGGTGGAGGCGGAGGCTCCGGAGGTGGAGGAGGAGGCCGAACCCGACGCCGAGTCCCGGGAAGAGGTCGTCGAGGAGCCGGAGACCCCCGAGGTCGAGGCGGAGGCCGCCGCTGACGCGCCACCGGTGACCGACGAGGGGGACGGGTCTCCCTCGGAAGCGCCGCCGGCGGAGACGGTGGAGGCGGCCCCCGTCGAGGCGGCCTCCGAGGAGCCCTCGGAGTCTGAGGCATCGACGGAGGCTTCGGAGGAGACCGAGGCCGAGGCCGGAACCGGCGAGGAGCCCCGCACCCGCCGACGTGTAAAGCTCAAGTCCGCCCGGGAGGATGCCGGCAAGTCGGGATCGTCGACTTCGGACGCCTCGGCGCGGCCGACCCCGGCGGCCAGCGCGGGACCCGGTGGACAGGTGCGGATCCAGGCCGACGGCTTCACCGCCGACGGCCGGCGGAAGGGCAAGAAGAAGGGGAAGCGTCGTCAACGGGTCGACCAGGATGCGGTGCAGGACAACATCCAGCGCGTCATGGCCGAGATCAAGGGTGGCGGCGGTGGGGGGCGCAAGCGGCGCCGGAAGGGCTCCAGCGGTCCCTCGCGCGAAGAGATTGAGCAGCAGGAGGAGGAGGCACGCGAGCGCGAGGAGCGCGAGGCGAAGACGGTGCGGGTGAACGAGTTCCTCACCGTTGCCGAACTCTCCGAACTCATCGATGTCCCCTCCACCGAACTGGTGGGTGCGGCCTTCAAGAACCTGGGCCTCATGATCACCATCAACCAGCGGCTCGACTTCGACCAGATCGAGCTCCTCCTGGAGGAGTTCAACTTCGAGGCCGTTCGGGAAGAGGAATACGCCGAGTCGGCGGCCGAGGAGGAAGAGGAGCAGGAAGATCCGGAGTCCCTGGTGCCCCGACCTCCGGTGGTCACCGTCATGGGTCATGTGGACCACGGAAAGACCCTCCTCCTGGACTCCATCCGGAAGACCAATGTGGTTGCGGGAGAGTCCGGGGGAATCACCCAGCACATCGGCGCGTACCATGTGGAGCTGGACGATGGCCGGGCCATCTCCTTCCTGGACACACCGGGTCACGCCGCCTTCACCGCAATGCGGGCGCGAGGAGCGGACCTCACCGATATCGTGGTCCTGGTGGTTGCCGCCGATGACTCCATCATGCCCCAGACGAAAGAGGCGATTTCGCACGCCAGGAACGCCGGGGTGCCCATCGTGGTGGCCATCAACAAGATGGACCTGCCGGCGGCCGATGCCATGCGGGTGAAGCAGGAGCTTCTCCAGTACGAGGTGACCGCCGAGGATTTCGGTGGAGATGTCCTCATCGCCGAGATCTCTGCGAAGACCGGCCAGGGGATGGAGGACCTCCTGGAGAAGATCGTCCTCCAGGCCGAGATCCTGGAACTCAAGGCGAATCCCGACCGGCCGGCGCAGGCCTCGGTCGTGGAAGCGAAGCTCGATGTCGGAAAGGGAGCCGTGGTCACCGTCATGGTGCAGAAGGGGACTCTGCGGGTGGGAGATTCCTTCGTCTGCGGCACATTCGACGGACGGGTCCGGGCGATGCTCGACGAGCGGGGCAATCCGGTGGGCGAGGCGGGGCCCGGAGTCCCGGTCCAGATCCTGGGAGTCTCGGGTGTACCCCAGGCAGGGGACACCCTCAAGGTCATGGATGCGGATCGGGCCGCCGAGATCTCGCAGACTCGCCAGCGGCTCGAGCGCGAGAAGCAGCTCCGCGTGAAGGATCGCGGACTCAAGCTCGGAGACTTCGCCCACTTCATGCAGGCGGGCGAGGTCAGTGTCCTCCCCCTCATCGTGAAGGCCGATGTGGATGGCTCGGTGCAGGCCGTGGCCGACTCCCTGGAGCAGCTCTCCACCGACGAGGTGAAGGTGCAGATCATCCACCGGAGTGTGGGCGCCATCAACGAATCCGACGTCCTCCTGGCGGAGACCGCCGGGGCGGTGGTGATCGGGTTCCGGGTACGCCCCGACACCAATGCCCGCAACCTGGCGGAGAAGAGTGGTGTCGACCTCCGGATGTACGACGTGATCTACGAGGCCGTCGACGAGGTCACGCAGGCAATGGAGGGCATGCTCTCGCCGGAGGAGCGGGAGAGTGTGCTCGGCGCAGCCGAGGTCCGCGAGGTCTTCAAGATCTCGAAAGTGGGCACCATCGCCGGGTGCTACGTCACCGACGGAGTCATCGACCGGAAGGCCGAGGCCCGGATCATCCGCGACGGAGTCGTGATCTACACGGGAGAGATCGAGTCGCTCAAGCGGTTCAAGGACGATGTTCGTGAAGTGCGCGACGGGTACGAGTGCGGGATCGGGATCGCCAACTTCAATGACCTGAAGGTGGGCGATACCATCGAATGCTTCCGGGTGGACGAGGTGGCCCGGACCCTCAGCGGATCGGGAGCCGAGGGCCAGGAGGCTTGACCGTCCTCGTGCTCACCTGGGAACTCGCAATTCCCGGGTGCCGATCTCTGAAGGAGAAGCGGATGGCCATCCGCTCGCTGAAGGACCGTCTGCGGAACAAGTTCAATGTCTCCATCGCCGAGACCGGACAGCAGGATGTTCATGATCGGGCCGAGGTGACCGTCGCCCTGGTGGCTTCCGACGGACGATCTGCAGACCGTGCGGCAACCGCCATCGACCTCTTCGTCGGCGACCACCCCCGGGTGGTTGTCATCCGTATGCTTCGCGAAGAACGCTGAAGGAAGTGGAATGTCCGGGAAGCGCATTGCCCGACTGAACGAGCAGTTCAAGAGAGAGATCACCGGGATCCTCCGAACCGAGGTTCGGGATCCCCGGATCGGCTCGCCCACCGTGACCGGGGTGGAAGTGACCCCGGACCTCTGGATGGCGAGGATCTACCTCCGACCCGGGCTCGGAAGGGACGATGGCGAGGAGCTCCTGGAAGGGCTCGAGGCCGCGAATCCCTTCATTCGACGCCGCCTCGGTGACCTCCTCACCCTGCGCCGGATTCCCGAACTCCGCTTCGAGATCGATCGAACCCTCGAGCGGGCGGAGAGGATCGAAGCGATCCTTCGCGAGGTGCGGCCTCCCGATTCGGAATCGTCCGAGGGAGGGGATTCAGGGTCGGAGACGGAGTGAGTCGCCGGCCGACCGGGCCGGGGCTTGTCCCCGTCGACAAGCCGGTTGGACCCACCTCCCACGACATGATCCGGGTGGCCCGGGCAGCCCTCGGCACCCGTCGGATTGGCCATTCCGGAACCCTTGATCCCTTCGCCTCGGGCCTCCTCCTCCTGGGGGTCGATCGGGGAACCCGCCTCCTGGAGTTTCTTTCCGGCCTGGACAAGGAATACGAGGCATCGGCCCGACTCGGGATCGTCACCACCACCGATGACCCCGAGGGCGAGGTGATGGAGGAGTGCTCCGTCCCCTCCGACCTTTCCCTCGAAGATCTCCGTGCGGCGCTCGAAGGGATCCGCACCCGTGGGAGCCAGCGTCCACCCAGCTACTCCGCCAAGCGGGTGGAGGGCGAACGGGCATATCGGAAGGCCCGGCGGGGCGAGGCACTCGATCTTCCTCCGGTGCCGGTGGAGATCCACGCCCTGGAGCTCGGCACCTTCGATCCTCCGCATCTTTTCTTTCGGGTCCGCTGCTCCACCGGCACCTACATCCGCTCCATCGCACGCGACCTGGGCGAGGCGCTGGGGATCGGCGCCCACCTGGTCTCTCTTCGCCGCACCCGGATCGGACCCTTCTCCGTTTCGGACGCCCTCTCTCCCGATGCCCTGGCGGAGCCCGAGTCGGTAGCCCGGCACTGGATCGAGCCGGCCCGGGCCCTCGGGCACCTGCCGGCGCTCCAGGTGGACTCGGATCTCGCACGGAGACTGGTGCATGGGCAGAGCCCGGGGCTGGAGGAGTTCCCGGAAGGAGGGGAGCTCGCCCAGGGGCTCCCCGTGGCGGTGCACCAGGGAGACCTCCTCGTCTGCGTCGCCCGAAGGGAAGGAGAACGGCTCCGTCCGCGAAAGGTCTTCGCCACCCTGGAGGAGACCCTCGGATGAGCGGCTCCTTCTTTCGGTTTTCGGACCCGCCGGGACTTCCCCGGGATGGTCGGGGGACGGTGGTCACCGTGGGGACCTTCGACGGTGTGCACCGGGGGCACCGGGAGGTCCTGGAGGAGATCCGGCGTCGGGCCACCCGGACCGGACGACGGGCCGTCCTCCTCACCTTTCATCCGCATCCCCTCACCATCGTTCGTCCCGACATCGCCCCGAAGCTTCTCACCACGCCCGAGGAGAAGAAGGAGATCCTGGCAGAGAGCGGCGTGGACTGGGCGGTCTTCCTCCGCTTCACCCCGGCGCTCTCTCGGCTGACTCCCGCTCAGTTCGTCTCCGAAGTCCTGGTGGGACGACTCGATGTCTCGGAGCTGGTCATCGGGTACGATCATGGCTTCGGGCGAGATCGGAGCGGCGGGGCCGACACCCTCCGGGAGATCGGCCGGGAGCGCGGCTTCGCGGTCGATGTGGTTCCCCCGGTGCAGGTGGGAAGTGATCCCATCTCCTCGACCCGGATCCGGCAGGCGGTGGCGGAGGGCGATCTTCGGAGCGCAGCCGACGGGCTGGGGCGCCCCTACTCCTTCCGGGGAATCGTCGTGCGAGGGGAGGGCCGGGGGGCCTCTCTCGGCTTCCCCACGGCCAACCTCCGGATTCCGTCGGCCGAAAAGCTCCTGCCCCCGGCGGGGATCTATGCCGTGCGCGGCATCGTGAGTCGAGGCACCTTCGAGGGCGCCCTCCATGTGGGCCCCCGTCCCACCTTCCGGGGTTCTCCACCCTCGGTGGAACTCCATCTCCTGGACTTCAGCGGGGACCTCTACGGCGAGGAGGTGCGGGTCGATGCCATCGAGCGGCTTCGTGGGGTCGTCCCCTTCCAGTCGGTGGATGCCCTGGTCCGACAGATGCGCGCCGACGTTCGGGCCACCCGTGCCCTGCTCCGGGAGAAGCCCTGACGGGACTCCCGCGGAGGCTCGGTGGGAGGGTTGTGAGCATTCGGAACATGGTTTAGTTTTCAGGGCTTGAACATCTTAGGGACGAAGGCGCCGAAATGCGGTTGGCTTCCCCTGCAGCGTAGACTCTTGCGGAGGCATCGGTCGGATATGACCATGACGAAGGACGAAAAAAGCGGACTGATCGAGAAATACCAGTTGCACGAGAATGACCGGGGGAGTTCGGCCGTGCAGGTCGCCCTCCTGACGCAGCGGATCAACCATCTGCGAGATCACTTCTCGGAGCACAAGGGGGACCACCACAGCCGTCGCGGTCTCCTCAAGATGGTGGGGCGTCGTCGGCGCCTCCTCGAGTACATCAAGAAGACGGACCTGGAGCAGTATCGGGGCCTCATCGAGGACCTCGGCCTCCGGAAGTAGCAGGACCGGCACGGCGGCCCGATCGGGCCGCCGTGCTTTTTTTGGTCGCCCTCCTTTCCCGAGGCCCCGACCCGTCGACCCGGCCATCGCGGGGTCGTGAGCGCGCCCTCCGGCAGTGAGTCCGGAGGCGCCGGCGGGGTCGAGCCGAAGGGAGATGGACAAAGGCCACTCACCGGTCGCCCCGGCGTGAAACGCACGGCGGCATGCGGCCACCTTACGCAATAGCGGAAAGAGACAAAGAAGAGACGATGAAGAGAATCGAGAGAGAATTCGCTGGACGCACCCTCACCGTCGAGACCGGCCGGATGGCCCGCCTCGCGCCCGGATCGTGCCTCGTGCAGTTCGGAGAGACCGCCGTCCTCTGCACCGCCGCGGTCCAGGACCGCCCGACCCATCTCCCCTTCTTCCCCCTCACGGTGGAGTATCGGGAGAAGACGTATGCTGCCGGAAAGATCCCCGGTGGCTTCTTCAAGCGGGAGGGCCGCCCCGGTGAGAAGGAGATCCTCTCCGCACGCCAGATCGACCGGCCCATCCGCCCCCTCTTCCCGGAGGGGTTCATGAACGAGACGCAGGTGATCTGCAACATTCTCTCGGCCGATCAGGAGAATGACGCGGACACTCTGGCGCTCCTGGGTGCCTCCATTGCGCTGAACATGTCGAAGATCCCCTTCGACACCATGGTGGCCTCGGTCCGGATCGGTCGGATCCGTGGGACCTGGGTGCTGAACCCCACCTTCCAGCAGCTGGAGTACTCCGATCTCGACATCGTCGTGGCCGGCTCCCGCGACGCACTCCTCATGGTGGAGGGTGGTGCGGTGGAGGTTCCGGAGGAGGAGATCGCCGAGGGCCTCGAGATCGCCCACGACGGCATTCGCCAGCTCATCGACCTCCAGGAAGAGCTCCTGGAGGGACTCCGGCAGCCCACCATGACGTGGGAGCCCCAGGGCCCCGACGCCGGTCTCCAGAGCCGCATCGAGTCGCTCGCGGCATCGCGCGTCGACGAGGCGATGCAGATCGCCGACAAGTCGGAGCGCAACGAGGCACTGAACGTCCTCCGGGACGAGATCGAGGGGACCCTCGAAGAAGAGATGTCCGACGACGACTGGACCGAAGCCCGGGGTGACGTCGGCGACATCTTCCGCGACATGAAGCGGAGCGCCATGCGGAGCCAGATCCTCGACGAGGGGGTCCGCTCCGATGGCCGGGACCTGGACACCGTTCGCGACATCAGTTGCGAGATCGGGATCCTTCCCCGCACCCACGGCTCGGCGCTCTTCACCCGGGGCCAGACCCAGGCCCTCGCCGTGGCCACCCTGGGAACGTCCCGCGACGAGCAGCGCATCGACTCCATCGATGTTCAGGAGGAGATCAGCAAGTCCTTCATGCTCCACTACAACTTCCCTCCCTTCTGCGTGGGCGAGGCCCGGCCCATGCGGGGCACCTCCCGTCGGGAAGTGGGACATGGCGCCCTGGCGGAGCGGGCCATCCAGCCCCTCCTCCCGGACTATGATGACTTCCCCTACACCATCCGGGTGGTCTCCGACGTCCTCGAGTCCAACGGTTCGTCGTCGATGGCGTCGGTCTGCGGAACCTCGCTCGCCCTCATGGCGGCCGGGGTTCCCATGAAGGCCGCGTGCGCCGGGGTCGCCATGGGGCTCATCAAGGAAGGGGACCGGCTGGCGGTTCTCACCGACATCCTCGGAGTCGAGGATGCCCTCGGTGACATGGACTTCAAGATTGCCGGAACCCGCCAGGGCGTCACCTCGATCCAGATGGACATCAAGATCGAGGGACTTACCCGCGAGGTCATGATCGACGCACTCACCCGGGCGCGGAAGGCCCGGATCCACATCCTCGACGTGATGGATGCGACCCTGGCGGAGCCGAAGGACGAGCTCTCGCCCCACGCGCCCCGGATCACCTCCATGCAGGTGAATCCCGAGAAGCTCGGAGAGATCATCGGGCCCAAGGGCAAGACGATCCGGGCCATCCAGGACGAGACCGGAGCGAAGATCGACATCGAGGACTCGGGTGTGGTGAAGATCGCCTCGGTGAGCAGCGAGGGTGCCGATCGCGCCCGCGAGATGATCGAGGCCATCGTGCAGGATCCGGAGGTCGGACGGATCTACGAGGGACCGGTGAAGAACACCACCACCTTCGGAGCCTTCGTCGAGATCCTCCCCGGAACCGAGGGGCTCTGCCACATCTCCGAGCTCACCCACGATCGGGTGGAGAAGACCGAAGATGTCCTCCAGCGGGGCGACATCACCCGGGTCAAGCTCCTCGCCATCGACGAGAAGGGCCGACTCCGCCTTTCCCGCCGCGCCGCGGTGGAGGAAGAGGGAGACAAGGTCGCGGAGGTCGAGGCGGCCAGCCGGGGCTGAGCCCACGGGGACCGTCCATGGGGGTCCCTGACCCCCTGCAAGCAGACGTCGGGGCCGGGGAGCGAGGCATGCCTCCCGGCTCCGGCGTTTTCCCGTTCAATGGAAGGAGTGGTACCTGATGCCGGAGATCGGAGGAAGAAATCAGCCTGGCCCCACCCCCGGAGTGGCGTATCCCGCCGACACTCCGGTGGGCGCCGGGATCCAGGCCTCGGTCCTTCCCAACGGGATCAAGATTCTGACCGAGTCCATCGCCAGTGTCCGGTCGGTGTCGCTGGGGGTCTGGGTGCAACAGGGTTCGGTCCACGAGTCCGAAGGAGAGGAAGGGGCGAGCCACCTCCTGGAACACATGGTCTTCAAGGGGACGGGACGTCGGAACCCCAGGGAGATCGCCATGGCCCTGGAGCGCCTGGGAGGCTCCCTCGACGCCTTCACCTCGAGGGAGCACACCTCCTACCAGGCCCGGGTGCTCAGCGAGCACCTTCCCGTGGCCCTGGACGTGGTGTCGGATCTGGTCCTCGACCCCCTCCTCCGGCCGGAGGACCTGGAGCTGGAGCGGGAGGTGGTGCTCGAGGAGATCGCCACCGTCGACGACACGCCCGACGACCTGGTCTTCGAACTCCATGGAGACCTGCTCTGGCAGGGCCATCCCTACGGCCGGTCGATCCTCGGCACCCGTGAGTCGGTGGCGGAGATGGAGGTCGAGACGCTCCGCCGACTCCACGGGAGTCGCTACCTCCAGGGCGAGCTCATCGTGGCGGCCGCCGGTCACCTGGACCACGAGGAGATCCACGAGACGGTGGAGGCGCGCTTCGGACACCTTCCGGTGGGACCGGGGCCCACCGTGCCCCCACTTCCTCCGGCGGGGCAGGGAAGGGAGCTTCATGTGCCCCGGGAAACCGCCCAGACGCACGTGGTCTTCGGGGCCCAGACCCCGCCCCGGTCGGCTCCCGAACGGATCCCCCTGGTCCTCCTCTCGGCGGCGTTCGGTGGAGGGATGAGCTCTCGCCTCTTCCAGAAGATCCGCGAGGAACTGGCCCTGGCGTACACCGTCTACGCCTTCCAGTCCTTCCACACGCGAGCCGGAGCTTCCGGGGTCTATGTGGGCACCCGGCCCGAGTGGGCCGACCGCGCCGTCGATGCCATCCGCTCCGAGATGCGAAAGATCTCGGGCGCGGGAATCAGCGAGCGGGAGCTCCGCGAGGTGAAGGACCAGGTGAAGGGGCAGGTCATGCTCTCCCTGGAGTCCACCTCCGCCCGCCTCTTCCGCCTCGCCGGATTCGCGCTCCACGAGCAGCCGTACATGACCCTCGACCAGCTCCTGGCCCGGATCGAGGGGGTGGGCCTCGACGAGATCAATGCGGTGGCCCATCGCTACCTCGACCCCGATGTACAGTCGATCCTTCGCCTCGGTCCCGAAAAGGGACGCTGAGGACGGGGAGTGGACACCAACGGGACCCCCCGGAGTCCCCATGGCAGGCGGCTCGTCGAAGAAAGGGTTGACCCCGTCCGGATCCGAAGGCGACATTTGAATTCTATTGTCCGAATTTCGGGTTCCTCACTGCGGTGGGCCGGGAAGGAGGACCGAAACCCTGCACCCACTACAGTCTCCAACAGGACCATCCACTGATGCGCATTGGCGTACCGAAGGAAATCAAGGCGAACGAATACCGTGTCTCGGTGGTGCCGGCGGGGGTCGAGGCCTTCGTGCGAAATGGTCACCAGGTCCTGGTGGAGCGGACGGCGGGTGAGGGAAGCGGCTTCGCCGACGAGCTCTACGAGAACGCCGGTGCGACCCTCGTGGATTCGGCAGAGGAGGTCTGGGCCGAAGCGGAGATGATCGTGAAGGTGAAGGAGCCCATCGAGCCCGAGTGGCCCCGGATCCGCCAGGACCAGCTCCTCTTCACCTACTTCCACTTCGCCGCCTCGGAGCCCCTCACCCGGGCGCTCATGGACTCCGGGTCCATCGCCATCGCCTACGAGACGGTTCAGTTCGAGAATGGCGAGCTTCCCCTTCTCACCCCGATGTCGGAGGTGGCCGGCCGCCTCTCGATCCTCGAGGGTGCCAAGTACCTGGAGCGCTTCTACGGCGGACGGGGCATGCTTCTGGGCGGGGTTCCCGGGGTCCTCCCGGCCAAGGTCGTCATCCTGGGTGGCGGGGTGGTGGGGACCAACGCGGCGAAGATGGCGGCGGGCTTCGGCGCCGATGTGACCATCCTCGACGTCTCCCTCCCCCGGCTCCGCTACCTCTCCGACGTCATGCCGGCCAATGTGAAGCTCCTCTACTCGAACCGGTACAACATCCGTGAGCAGCTTCGCACGGCCGACCTTCTCATCGGAGGGGTCCTCCTTCCGGGGAAGAAGGCGCCGTCCCTGGTGAAGCGGGAGGACCTGAGGGAGATGCAGCCAGGCGCGGTCATCGTCGATGTGGCGGTGGACCAGGGGGGATGCGTCGAAACCATCCACCCCACCACCCACGAGAATCCCATCTACGAAGTGGACGGGATCATCCACTACGCCGTGGCCAACATGCCGGGCGCAGTGGCCCGGACCAGCACTCTGGCCCTCACCAACGCCACCCTTCCCTACGCCGTCACCCTGGCCAACCTGGGGTGGCAGGCCGCGTGCGAAGCGGACCCGGCGCTGCGCCTCGGGGTGAATGTGGCCCATGGCCAGGTCACCTACGAGGGGGTCGCCGAGGCCTTCAACCTGGAGTACCACCCCGTGGAGGGGGCCCTGGCCCGATGACCGGAGACGGGTCGGTCGTTCGCTTCCGTCGCCTCCCCTCGAACCCGGACCTCCCACTTCCCGAACGGGCCACCGAGGGCTCGGCGGGGTACGATCTCCGCTCGGCAGAAGCCGATTTCCTCCTTGCACCCGGGGAGCGACGACTGGTTCCCACGGGCCTCGAGATGGAGATGCCCCCGGGGGTGGAGGGACAGGTCCGTCCTCGCTCGGGTCTCGCCCTCCGAAGTGGGGTCACCATCCCCAACAGCCCGGGGACCATCGATCCCGACTACCGGGGGGAGCTCCGGGTGATCCTCTGGAACCTCGGCGGGGAAGCCGTGGCCATCCGCCGGGGCGACCGGATCGCCCAGATCGTCTTCCAGCGCTTCGAGGCCCCCGAGGTCATGGAGGGGGAAGACCTTTCCGGGTCGGAGAGAGGATCTTCCGGCTTCGGAAGCACCGGTCTCGACTGAAGCGAGCGGGAGCGGCCCCGTCGCTCCCGAAGGCCGTTCAAGGGGGACGGGGACTCCCGGGACGACGAAAGGCCTCCCGGCCGCCGGGAGAAGAAGGGGAATGCGTCTTGCAATCCCCTGCACTCGCCTTTACAATCGAGGGCGCTCGGCGACGCCTCCACCATCATGGAGCACTCGCCCCCGCCGGCTTCCCGCCGTCTTCCCTACAGCCAAACTTCAGGCCTCCTCCGGCTACCCACGGATCCCGACCTTGTCCTCCTTTTCCAAGTGGCTCAATTCCGGTTCCCTCATCCCGGTCAATGATATCGCGGTGGATCTCGGCACCGCCAACACCCTGGTCTATGTGAAGGGCGAGGGAATCGTCCTGAACGAGCCTTCGGTGGTGGCGGTGGACCGCGGCTCCCGCAAGATCCTCGGGATCGGCCTCGAGGCGAAGCGGATGCTGGGCCGAACCCCGGAGAACATCGAGGCGGTCCGTCCGCTCAAGGACGGAGTCATCGCCGATGTGGACGTAACGGAGATGATGCTTCGGCACTTCCTGAAGCAGGTGACTTCGAAGCGGATCTTCCGGATCAAGCCCCGGGTGGTGGTGGGGGTGCCCTCGGGCATTACCGAACTCGAGCGCCGCGCCGTGCGGTCCTCGGCGATGGCTGCCGGGGCGAAGGCAGTCTACATGGTGGCCGAGCCGACGGCGGCGGCCATCGGGGTGGGTCTTCCCATCGAGACCCCCACCGGAAACATGGTCATCGACATCGGGGGGGGAACCACCGAGATCGCGGTGATCGCCCTCTCCGGAATCGTCTCCAACACCTCCATCCGGGTGGGAGGCGACGAGCTGGACGCCGCCATCGTGACCTTCCTTCGGAAGAACTACAACCTCCTCATCGGAGAACCCACCGCCGAAGCGGTGAAGATCCAGATCGGATCGGCATGGGAGGGAGGAGACGAGCGTACCATGGATGTGAAGGGCCGGGACCTGGTGTCCGGGATCCCGAAGACCGTCACCGTGGGCTCCGAGGAGGTGCGCGAATGCATCCAGGAGCCCATTCAGGCCATCGTGGAGGCGGTGCGACGCGCCCTCGAGATCACCCCGCCGGAGCTCTCCTCCGACATCGTGGACCGGGGGATCGTCATGACGGGGGGAGGGGCGATGATCCGGGGGCTCGACCACCTTCTTTCGGTGGAGACCAACCTCCCGATCCATGTGGACGAGGAACCCCTCACGTGCGTGGTCCGGGGAGCAGGCCGGATCCTGGACGACGTTCAGAAGTATCGGAATGTCCTCGTAACCTGATCGTGCGCGTTGTCGGGCGGGATCGCCGGTCCGATCCCTCCGATGCTGCGACCGGCTCCGGACCCCCTCGGGTATGGCTTCATTCGACGTAGAGAACGGTGATCCCGGTCGCCGCCGGGAACTCCTGGTGTCGCTGGGATTCCTTTTCCTGGCGGCCGTGCTCTTCTTCCTCCCGGTGCAGGCGCAGCAGGGGATCTCCACCGCCCTGCGGAGTTCAGTCCTGGCCCCCTTCCTCTGGGTCCAGGAATCCCTTCACCAGACCCGGATCCGGGCAGGCGAGATCCACCAGCTCCAGGCCCGCCTCGACTCCACCGCGGCCCTTCTGGCCTCCCAGCGTACCCTCCTGAACGAGAACATCCAGTTGCGGGGCCTTCTCGACCTCCGGGAGCGGGCCGGGCCCACCTTCGTCTCCGCCAGTGTGATCCGTTCCGGCACCCGGGGATCGGAGAGCATGTTCCTCCTGGACGTGGGCACCGATGACGGAGTGGCGGTCAATGATCCGGTGGTGAGCGCCGAGGGCCTCGTGGGGCGGGTCCGCGAGGTCGGACCCCGCACCGCCCTCGCCATGGACTGGAGTCACCCGGACTTCCGGGTCAGTGTCATGACCGTCGACGGGGAGGCCTTCGGGGTGGTGGAGCCTCGCTTCGGAAGCTTCCGCGAGGAGGACCGACTCCTCCTGGACGGCATCCCCTTCAACGCCTCCCTCGAGGAGGGGATGGCGGTGATCACCTCGGGGCTCGGCACGGTCTCTCCCCGGGGGATCCAGGTGGGACGGGTCCTCTCTCTCGCCGAGGCGGAGGCCGGTTGGCGGCGCGGCTACTGGATCGAGCCGGCGGTGCGCCCGGGGAGTGTCACCCATGTCCTGGTCATCACCGGCGAAGAGGGCGTCCGGGTCGAGGACCTTACCCATCTCTGGATCGACCATCTCCCCCCCGAGCTGGAGGAGCCGGGTTCCGGGGAGGGGCTTTGGGATTTCGACTTCCTTCCCGGTGGGATCGATCCGGAGGGAGAGGCGGGAGAGGGCCCTCTCCCGCCCGACTCCCTCCTCCCCCCGGACTCGCTGGTGACCTCGGACACGGTCCCCCTTCCCGATCCCAGAACCGATCCGGACCTCATCCTTCCCCCGGACTCCATGTCCTCCCCGGCGGGGATGGGCCGTGAAGGTGGGTCGCCATGAGTCGATCCGTCGTCTTCGTGGCTATTGCGATTCTCCTTCCCATGGGCCATTTCTTCCTGCAGGTGGGACTCGGAATCGGACGATGGGCACCGGATCTCCTGGCCATTGCGCTCCTCCTCCTGGCCCGGGAGGCGCGGGCCGGACTGGCGGCGGGGATCGGCTTCTTCCTCGGACTCCTGGAAGATGCCTTCTCGATCCTCTCCTTCGGTGCCAACACCGTCACCCTGACCCTCCTGGGCGTGCTCGGTGCTCGCTCGCGGGATCTCTTCGTCGGCGAATCGGTTCCCTTCTTCGTGGTGTACCTTGCCATCGGAACCTGGCTCCGGCATGCGATCCACTGGGTGATCGCCGGTGAGGGTGTCCGGGGGAGCGCCGCTGACGTCCTCCTGGTGGAGGCCCCGGTGGCATCCCTCTACGCGGCTGCCGTCGGGGTTCTCCTCCTCATGGTGACCGGAGTCATTCGCGAGGGGAGAGGGTAACCGTGTCCACAGGTGGGGAAGGGAATCGAGAGGTGAGCCCATGAAGCCACAACATCCGAATCTGCGACGGGTCCGGGCCCGGGGTGCCCTCGTCATCCTGGGGGTCCTGACCCTCGTGCTCCTGGCTTCCTTCTTCCGATCCCAGGTGGTGCGGGGGACCGCGTGGGCCCTCCAGTCCGAGTCCAACCGACTCCGGGTGATGCCGGTCCCCGCCCCCCGGGGCACGATCTTCGACCGCTACGGCGAGATCATCTCCGACAATGTCCCGTCGTACTCCCTCTCCCTCTTCCCGGCGCCGGTGGATTCCATCGCCGAATCCCTCCACCGGCTCCAGCCCCACCTCGCCCTGAGTGACGAGCGGGTCGAGGAGCTCATCGGGTCCTTCCTCTCCAACCGCCGCTTTCCCCTCCTCGTGAAGAGCAACCTCAACGAGTCGGAGGTGGCGGCCATGGCCGAACTCCGACCCGAATTTCCAGGCGCCTTCCTGGAAACCCGGCCGAGACGGAGGTATATCCATGGACCGGCGCTGGGCCATGTCCTGGGGTATGTGGGCGAGGTGTCGCAGCAGGAACTGGAGAGCCCCCGCTTCGAGGGGTACGAGCGGGGAATGATCCTGGGGAAGGACGGCCTCGAACGGCAGTACGAGGAGCTCCTGCAGGGCGCGCAGGGCATCCGGTACGTGGAGGTCGACGCACTGGGGCGGGTGGTGGGCTCCTTCGAGGGGCACTCCGCCGCTCCGACCATCCCGGGCGAGGACATCCACCTCCACCTGGACCTGGGGCTGCAGAACTACATTCACGAGATCTTCCCCGACTCCATGCGGGGCGCCGTGGTGGCCCTCGATCCGGACGACGGCGGGATCCTGGCCCTCTATTCGGCGCCCTCCTACGATCCCACCGACTTCGTGGGGGGAATCTCCCGCCAGCGCTGGGAGGAGCTCAACACCGACCCCGACGAGCCCCTCTTCAACCGGGCGGTCATGGGGCTCTATCCTCCGGCCTCCACCTGGAAGCTCGCCACCGCCGCCATCGCCATGGATCTCGGCGTCCTCGACCCCGGCGAGGTGATGCCGGTGCCGTGCACCGGTTCCTTCCAGTTCCAGAATGTGCGACGTCGGTGCTGGAACCCCAATGGCCATGGGTACCAGGACCTGGCGGGAGCCGTGGCCCAGTCGTGCAATGTCTACTTCTACCAGGTCGGGGTTCGAATCGGTCTCGAGCGGCTCGTGCACGAAGGGACCCGCTTCGGTTTCGGAGAGCCGTGCGGAGTGGACCTCCCCAGGGAGCAGTCGGGCCGTTTTCCCGAGAGCATGGACTTCTGGCAGCGGACCTGGGGCTACCGGGCGGCCGAGAACGAAGTCCTCTCCCTCGCCATCGGGCAGGGTCCCAACGACCAGACCCCCCTCAAGATGGCGCAGTTCTACCTGGCCCTCGCCCTGGGAGAGGGGGCGCCGGCGCCCCGCCTTCGGAGGCCGGTCCCGGGAGAGGAGCCGGGCCCGGCGTGGAGTCTGGACCTGGGTCCGGAGCATGTGGCCGAACTCCAGCGGAGTCTCCGGGAGGTCACCGCGTCGGGGACCGCGAATCTCTCCACCCTGGAGCACTGGGACCTCATCGGGAAGACCGGGACCGCACAGCATCGCGACCTCACCCGGGATCCCCACGCCTGGTTCGCCGGCATGGCCGGTCCCTTCGGAGGCGCCCCCGAGATCGTCATTGTCGTCATCGTCGAAGAGGGAGACAGTGGCTCGAGTGTGGCGGCCCCCATCGCGGCGAAGGCCGCCGACTTCCATCTGCGTCGCAAGTACGGAATGGAGCTGGACTCGATCCAGACCCTGCGGGAGCACCTGGAGGCGGGGGTTCCGGCGCCCTGGGCGTGGGAACGCCAGTCGGCGCGGAACGCTCCGGCCCCGGAGGCTCCCGACGATGATGAAGGTGGGACGGAGTCCGTTCCGGAGGGTGTGAGGGAGCCTTGAGCTGGTTCAGGAGGTGGGCCGGGGATCCGGTCCTCGTGGGACTCGCCCTTCTCCTCTCCCTCTTCGGGGTGGCGATGATCTATTCGGCGGGGGTCCTCAATGTGCCGAGCCCCGTCGTCGGCGGGGCGTGGCGACGCCAGCTCGTCTGGCTCGCCCTCTCGCTGGTGGCCTTTACCGTCGTCACCCGGATCCGGGTACGGTGGATCGAGTGGGGGGCGGTGCCGGCGTACCTCGTGGCGGTGGTCCTTCTGGCCGCCGTTCTCGTCATCGGAACCGGTGCGGGACCGGCCGAGAGTGTCGGACGGTGGATCCAGGTGGGGCCCCTCCGCTTCCAGCCCTCGGAGTTCGCCAAGATCGCGGCGATCCTCGGGGTCGCCTGGCTTCTCTCGACCCGGGAGGCACCCCCGGCGGGAATCCGCGATGTCATCGCCCCCTCGGCCCTCCTTGGGGTCCTCCTCGGTCTCGTGGTCCTCCAGCCCGACCTGGGCACCGCCCTCGCCTTCGTGGGAATCCTCTTCGCGGTCCTCTACTGGGCCGGCACCCCCACCCTCCACCTCTTCTTTCTGGCGAGCCCCGGGCTCGCCCTGGTCCTCTCCTTCAGCACGGTGGTCTGGTCGGTCTACTTCGTGGCCCTCGTCCTCACCGTCTACCTCTCCCGGTACCGCCTCTACCTGGTGGAGTCCACCGGGGTGATCCTGGCCAACCTCGCCGCAGGCACCATCGCCATGCCGGTGTGGAGTTCGCTGGCCGAGTACCAGCGCAATCGCCTGCTCGTCTTTCTCGATCCGGCCATGGACCCCCGGGGCGCCGGATGGAATCTGATCCAGTCGAAGGTGGCCATCGGGAGCGGAGGGCTCACCGGAAAGGGGTTCACCCAGGGCACCCAGAAGCGGCTGGACTTCCTCCCCGAACAGCACACCGACTTCATCTTCAGCGTCATCGGCGAGGAGCTCGGTTTTCTGGGGGCGGCACTGGCGATCCTCCTCTTTGCCGCCCTCCTCTACAGACTGGTGCAGTTGGCCGAAAAGGTGGATGATCCCTTTGCGGGCCTGGTGCTCTTCGGTATCTTCGGGGCCTGGATCGTACACATCTTCATCAATATCGGGATGACCGTGGGGATCGTCCCCATCACGGGGATTCCGCTTCCTTTCGTCAGTTACGGTGGGACCTTTCTCCTCACCTGCTGGGTCATGACAGGCCTGGCGGTCCGGATGTCACAAGAGGAATAATTCGATGGCATGGTTCCGAAAACCGAAGAAGCCCCTCACCTCGGAGGACCGGCGCGACCTCCCCTCCGACGTCTTCGTGAAGTGCAAGGGGTGCGGAGAGATCCTCTACCGGGAGAAACTCGCCCAGAACCTGCATGTCTGCGTCGAGTGTGGACACCACTTTCGGGTCGGGGTGTACGACTACATCCGGATCCTTTCCGACGAAGGCACCTTCCAGGAGACCGAGAGGGACCTGCGTTCCGCCGATCCCCTGGGCTTCACCGACCTGAAGCCGTACGTCCAGCGCCTGGAGGCCGCCGAGCAGAAGACTGGGCGGGGTGACGCCATCCTCACCGGTCGGGCGGAACTCGACGGCGTGCCCGTCGCCATCGGCGTCATGGACTTCGCCTTCATCGGGGGCTCCATGGGTTCGGTGGTGGGCGAAAAGATCGCCCGACTCGGCCGCCTGGCCCTCTCGGAGGAACGTCCCCTCATCCTCGTCTGCGCCTCGGGTGGGGCCCGGATGATGGAAGGGATCTACTCCCTCATGCAGATGGCGAAGACTTCGGCCGTGCTCGCCCGACTGCACGAGGCGGGAATCCCCTTCATTTCCATCCTGACCCATCCCACCACCGGTGGGGTCACCGCGTCGTTCGCCATGCTGGGCGATGTGAATCTGGCCGAGCCCGAGGCCCTCATCGGCTTCGCCGGACCCCGGGTCATCGAGGAGACCATCAAGCAGGAGCTCCCCGAGGGCTTCCAGCGTTCCGAGTTCCTCCTCAAGCACGGGATGGTGGACCAGGTGGTGGACCGGCGGGCCATGCGGGAGACCGTGGGACGCCTGCTCGCCCACATGTTCGACCCGGCCGGTTCCGGCTTCGACGCCTCCGAAGGGGTGGAGGAGGCCTCGGAAGGCATCGGGGAGGCGCCCGGTTGACTCCGGCGCCGGGGGAGCACGAGGGGCCGGATTCCGGCGCCTACGGCCCACCCACCGATGACCCGCTCGCCCGACGGCTCTTTCCTCCCCTTCCAGGGAGGGTCCGCTGGGGGCTCCATCGGATGGAGCGGATCCTGGCCGGCCTCGACGCGCCCCAGCGCAGCGCGCCGGTGCTTCTGGTGGGAGGCACCAATGGAAAGGGGTCGGTGGCCCGGATCTGGGACTCGGTCCTCCGGGCGGCGGGGTACCGCACGGGGCTCTACACCTCGCCCCATCTCGTCGCCTTCCGGGAGCGCTTCCTGGTGGAGGGCGCGCCACTCCCCGACCGGGTCCTGGAGGAACTGGCCGAGGAGCTTCGGCCGGCCCTCGTCCGCTTCGGTCCCACCTTCTTCGAGGCGTCGACGATCCTGGCCTTTCTCGCCTTCGCACGGGCCGAGGTGGATGTCATGGTGGTGGAGGTGGGGCTGGGAGGGCGTCTCGATGCCACCAATGTGGTTTCGCCGGTGCTCACCGCCATCACCAATGTCTCGATGGAGCACTCGGACCTCCTGGGCTCCACCCTGGCCGAGATCGCCCGGGAGAAGGCGGGGATCTTCAAGCCGGGAGTGCCCGCCTACACCTCCGCCGAGGTCCCCGAAGTGCTCCAGGTCCTGACCGAGGAGGCTGCGGCGGTGGGGGTGCCCCTCTCCCGGATCCGACCCCCCGAGGGGGAGATGGGGCTCGGAGGGATCCGGTGTACCCTCCGAACCCGGCGGTGGGGACGGCTCGAACTCGCCGCTCCCGTTGCGGGACGCCACCAGCTCTCGAACCTCGCTCTGGCGGTGCGCTCCCTCGAAGCGCTTCCCCCCCGGCTTCTCCCCACCGCCCGCGCCGTCATCGAGGGGGTGGCCCAGCTTCGAATTCCCGGGCGGATGCAGATCGAGGAGGATCCCCCCCGGCGCTGGATCCTCGACGTGGCCCACAACCCGGAGGGGATCACCGCCCTGGTGGAGACCCTGCGAGGGCTCCCCCTCCAGGCTCCCGTGGTGGCC
Source organism: Gemmatimonadota bacterium (assembly GCA_007130605.1). GTDB lineage: Bacteria > Gemmatimonadota > Gemmatimonadetes > Longimicrobiales > Gaopeijiaceae > SLBA01. The sequence continues at coordinate 34,625 of SLSF01000024.1, forward strand.
GTCACCGGGATTCTGTCGGACAAGGAGTGGGGGCCCATGTTGCGGGGCCTCGCCGAAGGGGTCGACGCCAACCTCCTGGTGGTCCCCGACGGGGCGCCCAGGGCACGTCGCTGGGATCCGGACCGGGTGGTGGAGACACTTCCCGAGCTGGACCTCCTCGCCATGGGAGAAACCGCCGAAGCCTTCCAGCGCGCCCGCGAGCTGACCCGCCGGGGTGGAACGATCGTGGTGACCGGATCAAGCCACACCGTGGGCGCCGCCCTCCGGGATCTGGACCGGCTCCCCCTCGAAGCCTTGCCCCCCTCCGACGATTTCGAATAGATTCGCCCATGTCAAAGCCCCAGAAATTCAAGACGTTACGCGGCTTTCGAGACTTTCCCCCCGAGGATCTCCAGCGGCGGGAGTATCTCTTTTCGGTCTTCCGCTCGGCGGCCGAGCGCTTCGGGTACCGAGAGTATGACGGCCCGCCCCTGGAAGCGCTGGAGCTCTACACCGACAAGAGTGGTGACGAGATCGTCGACCAGCTCTATGCCTTCACCGACAAGGGGGGACGGGAGGTGGCCCTCCGGCCCGAGATGACGCCCTCCCTCGCCCGCATCCTGGCAGATCGGAGTCGCTCCCTCCCCAAGCCCATCCGCTGGTTCTCCATCCCGCAGCTTTTCCGCTACGAGCGGACCCAGAAGGGGCGGCTGCGGGAGCACTTTCAGTGGAATGTGGACCTGGTGGGCGAGGATGCCATCGATGCCGATGCCGAGATCCTCGCCGTCGCCCTCACGGCGCTCAGGGACCTGGGGCTCGGCCCGGACCGGATCCGGGCCCGGATCTCCGATCGGCGGCTCCTGGCGGCACTGCTGGGGGCCAAGGGGCTGGATCCGGAGACCCACGAGGGGGCCTACCGGATCATCGACAAGGTCGAGCGGGAGGGGAGGGACCGGGCGGTGGAGCGCTTCGGGACCGAGCTCGGAGTCGCCGAGTCGCTGGCCGGCGAGATCCTCGAGCTACTCGAGCTCTCCGACCCGGCCGAGCTCCGCTCCCTGGCCCCGGACGCCTCCCCTCTCGAAGAGGCCATCGTCGAGGTCGAGGCCCTCCTCGAGGTCGCCCGCGACCTGGGCTTCGGCGAGTACCTGAGCTTCGACCTCACCATCGTCCGGGGGCTCGCCTACTACACGGGCCCGGTCTTCGAGATCTTCGACCGGGCGGGCGAGTATCGGGCCATCTGCGGGGGCGGTCGCTACGACTCGCTCCTGGAGCGGGTGGGGGGCGAGGCGCTCCCGGCCGTGGGGTTCGGGATGGGCGACGTGGTGGTGGGGGAGCTCCTGGACGAGCTCGACCTCCTTCCCGACCTGGAGCCCCGGGTCGATTACTTCATCGTTTCCATCACCGGCGAGGAGCGGGCCCTGGGACGTCGGATCGCCGCGTCCCTCCGTGCGCGGGGACACTCGGTGGCCCTCCCCCTCCGGGACGGATCGGTGGGGAAGCAGTTCAAGGCCGCGGCGTCGGAAGGGGCGGCGCAGGTGATCATTCTCGGACCGGACGAGGTGGGCCGGGGCGAGGGCGTCATCCGGTCCATGGCCGACGGCAGGGAAGAGACCGTGGCCCTGGACACCCTCACGGGAGAGGAGTGACCGGGAATGTCGCGGGTCACAGGCGATGGAGAGGACAATGGCGGCGAGCAGCCCTTCGACGACGAGGAGCCCTTCCAGGGGACCCGCGAGGAGATGGCGCGGGCCATGCGACGGCTCGACGTCCTCGAATGGATGATCCTCGCCTTCGCCATCATCGTGGCCCTCCTGGGAGGGGCGATGGTGGCCTTCATCCTGAGCGCCGGGACGGAGCTTCCCTTCCGCGCCACCTGGGCGGTGATCTCGATCCTCCTCCTGGCGGTGCCCGGGATCTTCGTCTTCGGGCGGGAGATGCTGGGGAATGGCGAAGGGTCGGGCGGGGACGGAACCGGATGACATCCGGCGCCCGCAGCCCCATCCTTTTGCGACAGCAGGTGACCACGATCCAACGACCTTCAACCGATCTGGACAGACGATGGCCGATGACAAGAAGCTGACCCCGAGGGACACGGACTTCTCCGCCTGGTACAACGAGGTGGTTCTCCGGGCGGAGCTGGCGGACCACTCCCCCGTGCGGGGGAGCATGGTGATCCGCCCCTGGGGGTACGGGATCTGGGAGCGGATGCAGCGGGCGCTGGACGACATGTTCAAGGCGACGGGGCATGAGAACGCCTACTTCCCCCTGCTCATTCCCATGTCCTTCATCGAGCGTGAGAAGGAGCATGTGGAGGGCTTCAAGCCCGAGCTCGCCGTGGTGACCCATGCGGGAGGCAAGGAGCTGGAGGAGCCCCTGGTGGTGCGCCCCACCTCCGAGACAGTCATCTACTCCATGTTCGCCAAGTGGGTGCAGTCCTACCGCGACCTGCCCATCCTCATGAACCAGTGGGCGAATGTCATGCGGTGGGAGATGCGGACCCGTCTCTTCCTCCGGACCTCGGAGTTCCTCTGGCAGGAGGGGCACACCGCCCATACCACCGAGAGGGAGGCCGAAGAGGAGACCCGGCGGATGCTCGAGGTCTACCGCCAGTTCATGGAGGAGTGGATCGCCATGCCGGTGGTGACCGGGCTCAAGTCGGAGTCCGAGAAGTTCGCCGGGGCCCTCCGGACCTACACCTGCGAGGCGATGATGCAGGACGGGAAGGCCCTGCAGGCGGGTACCTCGCACAACCTGGGGCAGAATTTCTCGAAGCAGTTCGATCTCACCTACCAGAGCGAGGCGGGAACCGAGGAGTTCGCCTGGAACACCTCGTGGGGGGTCTCCACCCGCCTGGTGGGGGGACTCGTCATGACCCATGGCGACGACGCCGGCGTGGTGGTCCCGCCCAGGCTCGCCCCGACCCAGGTGGTCATCGTCCCCATCTTCCGAAAGGAAGAGGAGCGGGTGGCGGTGGTGGAGAAGGCCCACCAGATCCGGAGCCGTCTCCACGATGCGGGGGTGCGGGTCCGGGTGGACGACCGTGAGCACCTGAACCCGGGCGCCAAGTTCTGGGAGTGGGAGCGGAAGGGGGTTCCCTTCCGGATCGAGATCGGTCCCCGGGACCTGGCCAAGGGACAGGTGGTGGTCGCCCGTCGGGTCACCGCCGAGGGCGAGGACCGGAAGGCCTTCCTCCCCGAAGAGGAGGCCCTCGCAAACCTCCCCGGACTCCTCGACTCCTTCCAGGACTTCCTCCTGGAGCGGGCCCGGGCGGCCCGTGAAGCCCGCACCTTCCGCGGGGTGGAGTCCATCGACGAACTGAAGGAGATTCTCGAGACGACCCCGGGTGGGTTCGTCCATTCGGGCTGGTGCGGTGATCCGGAGGTGGAAGAGCGGATCCAGACCGAGACGAAGGCGACCCTCCGGTGTATCCCCGATCCGGAATTCCGCTCCGAGACCCCACCGGACCGGTGCATCGGTGGAGATGCGCCCTCCAGCGCAGAGGTGATCTGGGCCCGGGCCTACTGAGGCCGCGCCCCCACCGTCGCATCCGGCGTCCGGTACCCATCCACGGCTCCCCCGGGGAGCCGCCGAGACCGAAAGAGAGTTCGATGAACGGCAGCGAGAGCCACGACCGAATCCTGATCCTCGACTACGGATCGCAGTACACCCAGCTCATCGCCCGGAGGATCCGCGAGGAGCGGGTCTTCTGCGAGATCCATCCCCCCGACCGGAGCCTCGAGTGGATCCGCGAGTGGGATCCGAAGGCGATCATCCTCTCCGGGGGACCCGCTTCGGTCTACGACGACCAGGTGCCCTCCATCGACCCGGCTCTGCTCGAGGAGGGGATCCCCATCCTCGGGATCTGTTACGGGATGCAGCTCATCGCCCACCTGGAGGGGGCCACCGTGCACAATGGGCAGCGGGAGTACGGCCGCGCCGCCCTCCGGGTCACCGACGCCGACGACCTCTTCCATGGCTTCGACCCCGAGGAGTCCACCCGGATCTGGTGCTCCCATGGGGACCATGTGGATTCTCCCCCGGCGGGCTATCACACCCTCGGGTCCACCGACACTCTTCCGGTGGCGGCCTTCCGGGCCGACGACCGCCCCATCTTCGGCGTCCAGTTCCACCCCGAGGTGGCCCACACCGTCCGGGGGGAGGAGATCCTCTCCAACTTCCTCTTCCAGGTGGCCGGCTGCCGTCCCACCTGGACCCCGGGCGCCTTCGTCGACGAGTCGGTGGCCCGGATCCGGGAGCAGGCCGGCGACCACCACGTGGTGTGCGGGCTCTCCGGCGGAGTCGACTCGTCGGTGGCGGCAACCCTCGTCCACCGCGCCGTGGGCGACCGCCTCACCTGCATCTTCGTCGACAACGGGCTCCTCCGGAAAGGAGAGCGGGAGAGTGTGGAGCGGACCTTCCGCCGCCACATGGGGATCCGGCTCATCGTCGTCGACGCCCGCGCGGAGTTCCTGGCGAACCTGGAGGGGGTCACCGACCCGGAAGAGAAGCGCAAGCGGATCGGGAACACCTTCATCCGGGTCTTCGAGCGTACCGCCGACGAGGCCGGCGACGACGCCCGCTTCCTGGTTCAGGGGACCCTCTATCCCGACGTCATCGAGTCGGTCTCCACCGGGGGACCCTCGGTGACCATCAAGACGCACCATAATGTGGGAGGGCTCCCCGAGGACATGCGATTCGAGCTCATCGAGCCCCTCCGGGAGCTCTTCAAGGACGAGGTTCGGAATGTGGGCCGTGAGCTGGGGCTTCCCGAGGAATTCGTGGGGCGCCACCCCTTCCCGGGCCCGGGGCTGGGGATCCGCCTCCTGGGGGAGGTGGTGGAGGCGCGTCTCAATGTGCTCCGGGAGGCCGACGCCATCTACCTGGAGGAGATCCGGACTGCCGGCCTCTACGACGAGATCTGGCAGGCCTTCGCGGTTCTCCTGCCGGTCCGGTCGGTGGGCGTCATGGGCGACGGCCGGACCTACGAGAATGTGGTGGCGCTCCGGGCGGTAACTTCGCGGGATGGGATGACCGCCGACTGGTATCCCTTCCCCCACGACCTCCTCCACCGGATCTCCACCCGCATCATCAACGAGGTGTCGGGTGTGAACCGGGTGACCTACGACATCTCGTCGAAGCCTCCCGCCACCATCGAGTGGGAGTGATCGGAAATTGCGAGCCCTCGGGCTCGGGAGGGATCCTTGACCGGGGGGCGGGTGTCCTACGTCCCGTCTCCCCGCTCATCAGACCCATGAGGAGCGATTCATCATGAGGAAGCTTTGTTCCGGTCTCGTCGGAGGCCTTCTGGTATTCCTTGCCCTGGCCATGGCCCCCGAGGCCGAAGCCCAGGTCGCCTGGGAGTCCCCCCTCCTCGTATCGCCCGAGACCCCCGCAGGGTGGGGGGTCTACCTGACGGACCCCTATCCGGGGAACGGAATCGGCGTGCTCTCCACCTGGCGGTCCCGTTCGGGCCCCGGCCTGGGGTACCGGCTGGGGATCGCCGAGGACCGGGGGGATGATGTGAGCGTCTTTGCCGGCCTGGACGCCTCCGGCATGATCATGACCGCCTCCAACGAGTTTCCCTTCAACATGGCGTGGGTACTGGGTGCGGGGCTGGGCGTCGGAGATGACGTCCTTCTCTCCTTCCCCCTTGCGTTGACGCTCGGCCGATCCGTCGAGTCCGACGGTGTCTGGTTCAATCCCTATGTGTCGCCCCGAGTTACCCTGGATGCCTTCTTTGGCGACGGAAACGACCTGGACCTCGGGCTCTCGGTGGACCTGGGGATCGACATGTCTTTCGATCCCGGGTGGGCCATCCGGTTCGGGGGCACCCTCGGGGACCGGAGTGCGCTTGCCATCGGGATGAGCTTTCGGGTCCTCTGAGGGGCCCATTCACCGGGGGTCATCCGGCGGAAGCGGGTTCTCCTGCCACACCCCATCGGTTGGCCCCCGGGATGCCCCGGATCCGGAGGGGGAATGTCAGTGCTGTAGCGAATACGCTACAATCACCCTCGTCCCCGCCTTCAAATGTAGCGTTTTCGCTACAGTGACTGCACGGTCCTCTGCCGATACGCTGAAGAACGGGATGGAGGGCGGGGCCGTGTAGCGTAACCGCTACGACCATCCTCGGGGGCCCGGTCTACTCCACGGGCCCCGGTTCCGGGGGACCTCCGGGACCGTCGAGGGGCGGTTCATCGAGGGGTTCGGCCCCCGGCTCCTCGGGGAGATCGAGGGTGTCCGGGTCGAGCTCCAGGTCGTCTGGGTCCTGACCGGTGAGCCGCGCTTCCACCTCGGTCCAGATGGCGGTCATCCGCGGGATGTTCTCACCGTGCACCTGGACGAAGTGCCGGAGCTCCTCCTCGGTGACGGAGCGTTCCCGGAGGACCTCCAGGCGGGTGGGTTCCGCCAGGGTTCCGCCGCCCTCCTGGGCCGCGGCCCGCCGGAGGGAGACGAGGGTCTCGATGAAGGCCTCGTCGGAAATCGTCGACTCGGGACCCGACGAGGGGAAGCCCGGGTCGCATCCCTGGCTCCAGGGGAGGAGGAGGCCCAGGGCGAGGATCACCAGAAGTCGCATCGATTTCCGAATGCTTGGGTGAGCATGTGGAGCCGCGGGGGATTTTCCGCACCGCTGCACCGTACCGCCGTCGCGGCATCGGTGACTCCCGTCGGTTGCCCGGTCCATGGCGTGGGGGATACCTTCCGAGCGCCTCGGAGCCGGTCCGTCCGGCCCCCTATACCACCGACCCCGGCGGGCAGGTCCCTCCGCATGGGGCTTGCCACTCTGGTTGAAATTCGATGACTGCATTGTACCGGGCATCCTCCGGACTTCTGGCCCTCCTCCTCCTTCTCGCCCTCCCGCCGACCACGGCGGCCCAGGAGCTCCCGGCCCCGGCCGATGTCCTGGGGTACGAGATCGGCGATCACTTCACCGACATGCGGGGCATCGAGGCGTACATGACGGCGCTGGCCGAGGCCTCGGAGCTGGTTTCGGTGGAGCACTACGGAGAGAGCTACGAACGCCGTCCCCTCCTGCAGGTGGTCATCGCGCGGCCCGACTACCGGGCAGACCTGGACCGGATCCTGGCGCTGAACCGGGAGCTCACCGATCCGGAGACCTCCGAGGCACGGGCCCGCGAGATCGCCGAGACCAACCCCGCCGTCGTCTTCTTCACCTACGGGGTGCATGGGAACGAGAGTTCGTCGCCGGAGGCGGCCATCTGGACCGCCTACGACCTGGCGTCGGGGGACCCGGCGCTCGCCGGCGTTCTTGACTCGGTCATCGTCGTCATGGATCCGTCGGCGAATCCCGACGGGCGGGACCGGTACGTGAACCACCAGCGCGCCACCGCCCAGAGCCGGGTCAATACGAACCTCGAGATCCGGGAGCGACGGGAGCCGTGGCCCGGCGGACGTTCGAACCACTACCTCTTCGACCTGAACCGGGACTGGGCCTGGCTGACCCAGGTGGAAAGCCGGCAACGTGCAGTGATCTTCGCCGAGTGGAATCCCCAGGTCCATGTGGACTTTCACGAGATGGGGTACCGCTCGTCGTACTTCTTCTTTCCGGCGGCCACCCCCATCAACACCATCTTTCCCGATCACATCCTGGAGTGGGGCGAGCGCTTCGGCGCGGGGAACGCACGGGCCATGGACCGGGAGGGGCTCCTCTACTACACCGGCCAGAACTTCGACCTCTTCTACCCGGGATACGGAGACTCCTGGCCTTCGCTGGTGGGGGCCATCGGTATGACGTACGAGCAGGGCGGGGGAGGCTTCGGCGCCCGAGCGGTGGAGCGTCCCGACGGCACCATCCTGACCCTCAGGGACCGGGCCTTCGGCCATCGGACCACCGGGCATGCCACCCTGCTGACCACCATGGAGGGGAAGAGCGACCTCCTCCTGGGGTTCGCCCAGTTCCACCGGGAGATCGATGACGGCCTCGACGACACCTACCTGGTGCCGGGCGAGGATCCCGCCCGGGTGGAGGCCCTGGTGGGGCTCCTCCTCCTTCACGGCATCGACGTGGAGGAACTGGTCGAGGACACCTCCCTCGGGGTGGAGCCGTACCCCGGGTACGAAGCTCGCTCCGCCTTCCCGGCCGGGAGCTACCGGGTCCGGGCCCGTCAGCCCAGGGGGAGGCTCGCCGGCGCCCTCCTGAGGCCCGATAACATCCTGGAGGGGACCTCGTCGTACGACATCACCGCCTGGGCCCTCCCCTACGCCTATGGTGTGGAGGCGCACTTCGGCTCCGGAGAGACCGGGGGAAGCTGGACCCCCATCCCCCAGGCGCCCGACCGCACCGGGGCACCCCTCGCCCAGAGAGGGAGCTACGGATACCTCCTGCCTCCTTCCTTCGGGAATGTCCGGGGGCTGATCGATTTCCTGGAGGAGGAGGGCCGGGTCTTCGCCATGGCCGATACCTTCTCCCTCCAGGGGACCGACTACCCCCGGGGGACCCTCTTCTTCCCGCAGGGTCGAAACGACGACCTGGACCGTCGGATCGAAGCGGCCGGGCTGGGGGGCATGGTGACCCCCGTCTCCACCGGGTACAGCACCAGCGGGATCGATCTGGGCACCAATGACGCCGCTCCCCTGAGACTCCCGCGGGTCGCCCTCCTGGGTGGAGAGGGCACCGCCTCCACTTCCTTCGGCGCGCACTGGCACTTCCTGGAGGAGGTCGTCGACCTCCCCTTCGACGCGGTCAATGTCTCCGACGCCGCATCGATGGATCTCTCCTCCTGGGATGTGATCATCCTTCCTTCGGGGAATCCCACCGGAACCCTGGGGTCGAGTGGGATGGAGCGGCTGGAGCAGTGGGTGCGCGGAGGTGGGACCCTCGTGTCGGTGGCGGGCTCGGCCCAGCGGATTGCCGGGGCCTTCGCCGACGTGGAGGAGCGGACGAGCCTGGATGACGAAGAGGAGCTGGACCGCGACGAGCAGCTCCAGCGGGACCTTCGCACCCGCGAGGAGCGGCAGATGGAGCAGTGGATGGAGCGGATTCCAGGGACGATCCTCCCGGTGGAGATGGATCCGGACCATCCCCTCGTCTTCGGTGCGGCAGCCGGAGGGGTGGGGCCGGAACGGCTCTTCGTGCTCTCCTCCGGGGTAGGATTCGAACCGTCGTCCTCCTACGAGACGGTGGCGCACTTTCCCGAGGGCCTGGACCGCATCTCCGGAGTGATTTCGGAGCGGAACCTGGAACGGCTCGATCGGAGCGCGTGGCTGGTGGAGCGGCGACTGGGCAGTGGACGGGTGATCCTCTTTGCCGATGACCCCGTCTTCCGCGGCTTCTGGTACTCTGGATGGCCGCTCTACCTGAACGCGATCCTGATCGTACCGAATTTCTGACCCATGGGGAGCTCCCCGAGGTGATTCATGAGAACGCTCGCACTCATCGCCGGACTCACGCTCACCTTGACCGGGGTCACCTCATGCGCCGTGAACCCGGTGACGGGACAACGGCAGTTCACACTCATCTCGGAAGCGCAGGAAATCGAGATCGGCCGGGATGCCGACCGCGACATCACCCGCTCCCTGGGGGTCTACGACGACGATGAACTTCAGGCGTATGTCCAGGCACTCGGGGAGCGGATGGCCCGTGACTCGGAGCGCCCGGACCTCCCCTGGACCTTCCGGGTCCTCGACGACCCGGTGGTCAACGCCTTCGCCCTTCCCGGCGGCTACATCTACGTCACCCGGGGCATCCTGGCCCACTTCTCCTCCGAAGCGGAGCTCGCGGGGGTGCTGGGGCACGAGATCGGCCATGTCACTGCGCGCCACGGGGTGACCCGGGTCAGTCGGGCCCAGATCGCGCAGCTCGGCCTCGGGCTCGGCACCGTGCTCGTCCCCCAGCTCGAGGGGATCGGAGGGGAACTCGCCGGAGCCGGACTCGGCCTCCTCTTCCTCTCGTACAGCCGCGACGACGAGCGGCAGGCCGACGACCTGGGGCTGAATTACATGACGGCAGAGGGGTACGACCCGCGGGAGATGGCGGCCACCTTCGAGATGCTCTACAGTGCCTCCGGTGCCGAAGATGGAGAGCGGATTCCCGGATGGCTCTCGAGCCATCCCGATCCGCTGGAGCGCCGGGACCGGATCCTGGCCCGGGTCGACGCGGGAGAGGTGTCGGGAGACCGGGTGGAGCGGGAAGCCTACCTCCAGCGTCTCGACGGCATGGTCTTCGGGCCCAACCCCCGGGAGGGGTTCTTCCGGGACGATGTCTTCTATCATCCGGACCTCGCCTTCCGGATGAACTTTCCCGCAGGGTGGAACCGACTCAACCAGCGCGAGGGCGTGCAGGCGGTCCACCCCGACGAGGACGCCCTCCTCCTCCTGACTCTCGCTTCCGAGAGCACGCCGGGGGCGGCGCGGGACGCCTTTCTTTCTCAGGAGAATGTCACCGGGTCGAATCTGCGGACCACCGCCGTGAACGGTCTCGATGCAGCGTGGGCCGACTTCCGCGCCGTGACCCAGGATGGAGTGCTGCGGGGCACCGTCGCCTTCGTGCGCCACGATGGCCGGATCTACCGCCTCCTGGGCTACGCCGTGGAGGGACAATGGAGTGCCCGGTCGAGCGCACTCCGGAGCTCCATCGAGAGCTTCAGGCCCCTCACCGAGGCCCGATTCCTCGATGTCCAGCCCCGCCAGATCGAGCTGGTGCGCACCGACCGGACCCACACCCTCACCTCCTTCAACGAGCACCATCCCTCCACCGTATCCTCGCAGGTGATCGCCACCATCAACCGAATCCGGTCCGGCGACACCATCCCCTCGGGGACCCTCATGAAGCGGGTGGTGGGGGGCCAGCTTCCCGACTAGTGTGGGTCGAGCAAGGCCCCGTGGGTCGAGCAAGGCCCCGTCCCGGTGGTCCCTCGCCCTGCTTCAACGACCTGCTTTCCCGTGTTGTGGATGCGCCCGGCAGGGCTGGTCCGGTTCTTGAGTCAACAGGGTATGGAAGGGGATTCGACGGGTGGTGTCGACTGCCGAAACGGCAGGTCGTCCTCCACCTCCGGATCCAGCTCGGTGTCCCACGCTGTTCGGGGCACCACACCAGGTTGATTCAGGAACGAAGGGAGAGACCATTGAATCTCGAGCGACTGACCATCAAGGCCGCCGAAGGCCTCCAGGAAGCCGTCTACCGTGCCCGCTCCGGGGGACACCCCGAGGTGGGGGGCGTCCACCTCCTCTCCGCCCTCCTGGACCAGGAGGAGGGGATCGTTCGTCCCATTCTCGGGAAGGCGGGAGTCGATCCGTCCCGGCTGGCGGAGAAGGTCACCGCCGCCCTCCAGCGGTACGCCAGGGTGGAAGGGGGGAGTGACCCCACCCTCTCGCGGGATCTGCGCGGGGTCCTGGACCGGGCCGAGAAGGAGGCCCGGTCGCTGGGCGATGAGTACGTCTCCACCGAGCACCTCCTGGTGGGTCTCGCCGGCGAGAAGGACGACGCGGGACGTCTCCTGCGGGAGGCCGGGGCCGAAGAGAAGGTGCTCCGGCAGTCGCTGGAGGGGGTTCGGGGGTCCCACCGGGTGACCGACCAGTCCCCCGAGGACAAGTACCAGGCCCTCGCCAAGTACTCCCGCGACCTCACCGACCTGGCCCGCGACGGTCGACTCGACCCGGTGATCGGCCGGGACGAGGAGATCCGGAGGGTCATCAAGGTGCTGGGGCGCCGGACCAAGAACAACCCGGTCCTCATCGGAGAGCCCGGGGTGGGAAAGACCGCCATCGTCGAGGGGCTGGCACAGCGGATCGTCGAGGGCGACGTGCCCTCCTCCCTCTCCGACAAGAAGCTCCTGGCGCTGGACATCTCGGCCATGCTCGCCGGTGCCAAGTTCCGTGGGGACTTCGAGGAGCGAATGAAGGCCGTGCTGAAGGAGATCACCGAGTCCGAGGGCCGATTCGTCGTCTTCATCGATGAGCTCCACACCATCGTGGGTGCGGGGGGCGCCGATGGAGCCGTCGATGCCGGGAACATGCTCAAGCCGATGCTCGCCCGGGGCGAGCTCCGACTCGTGGGTGCCACCACCCTCGACGAGTACCGGAAGCACATCGAGAAGGACCCGGCGCTGGAGCGGCGCTTCCAGCCCGTCTTCGTGGCGCCTCCCTCGGTGGAGGACACCATCGCGATCCTCCGGGGGCTCAAGGAGCGGTACGAGGTCCACCATGGAGTCCGGATCAAGGACGAGGCCCTCATCGCCGCGGCCAGGCTCTCGGACCGGTACATCGGGGGACGCTTCCTCCCGGACAAGGCCATCGACCTGGTGGACGAGGCCGGGAGTCGCCTCCGCATCGAGATCGACTCCCTCCCCCAGGAGATCGACGAGGTGGAGCGGCGGATCACCCAGCTCGAGATCGAACGGGAGGCGCTCCAGCGCGAGACGGAGCGTTCGGCCACCGAGCGCCGGGAGGCCATCGAGGCCGAACTGGCCGAACTCCGCGAGAAGAGCTCCGGGATGAAGGCCGAGTGGCAGGCCGAGAAGGAGGCGATCACCCGCCTCCAGGCCCTCAAGGAGCGGATCGACGAGCTCCGCTCCGAGACCGAGCGGACCACCCGCACCGGCGACCTCCAGAGGGCCGCGGAGCTCCAGTACGGCGAGATCCCCCGCGCGGAGGCGGAGGCGGAGGAGGCCGAGGCCCGGATCCGGGAGCTCCAGACCGATGGGAAGTTCCTGAAGGAGGAGGTGGACGCCGACGACATCGCCACCGTGGTGGGGGAGTGGACCGGCATCCCCGTCTCCCGGCTCCTGGAATCGGAACGGGAGCGACTCACCCATCTGGACGACCTCCTGGGGGAGCGGGTCATCGGGCAGCGACCCGCCATCGAGGCGGTTGCAAACGCGGTCCGGCGGGCCCGAGCCGGGCTCCAGGACCCGAACCGTCCGGTGGGATCCTTCATCTTCCTGGGCCCCACCGGAGTCGGAAAGACCGAGACCGCCCGGGCGCTTTCGGAGTTCCTCTTCGACGACGAACGGGCCATGGTCCGCATCGACATGTCGGAGTACATGGAGAAGCATGCGGTGGCCCGCCTCATCGGGGCGCCTCCCGGCTACGTGGGCTACGAGGAAGGGGGTCAGCTCACCGAGGCGGTGCGCCGCCGGCCCCACGCGGTGATCCTCTTCGACGAGATCGAGAAGGCACACCCCGAGGTCTTCAACATCCTCCTCCAGATCCTCGATGACGGCCGCCTCACCGACGCACAGGGACGGACCGTCGACTTCCGGAACGCCGTCATCATCCTCACCTCGAACATCGGGAGCCAGTACATTCTCGAGGCCGGAAGCGAGGGGACCGAGGAGGAGGCGTGGGGCGAGGTGGAGGAGAAGGTGCAGAAGGAGCTCCATCGTCACTTCCGTCCCGAGTTCCTGAACCGGGTGGACGACGTGATCGTCTACCGGCCGCTGAGCCGTCACGACCTCCGTCGGATCGTCGACCTCCAGCTCGTGCGGCTGCGGGAGCTCACCCGAGAGGCGGGCGTGGCCCTCGAGGTGACCGATGCGGTCAAGGACCTCCTCGCGGCCGAGGGGTACGACCCGGTGTTCGGCGCCCGGCCCCTCAAGCGGGTGATCCAGAACCGGATCCAGAATCCCCTGGCGCTCCGGCTGCTCGAAGAAGAGCCGGAGGAAGGCGCCCGGGTGCGGGTTCTGGTGCCCGAGGTGGAGGGAAGCACCGCGCTCCGGTTCGAGTTTTCCGGGGCGGTGGAAGCGGAGGGGGACGGGCCCGATCCGGCTTGACTCCTCCGGTCTCCATCTCTAGTGTCGGGTCGGATCGGGTCCCCATCGCCGGGGACCCGGATCACGCCAATCCCCACCACGGCCCCCGGGCCTGGAGAACCATCGATGAAGCGGATCGCGGTACATCTTGCGGCCCTGTGTGCGCTGCCTCTCCTGGTGGCCTGTGCTTCTGGCGCCCCTTCGAACCCGTCCACCGTGGCCGCCACCAACGGCATCGTCTCGGTGGAGCGCTTCCTCCAGGCCGCGAGTGTGCAGGACCTGGACGCCATGGCCCAGATCTTCGGGCACCGCGACGGCCCGATCGCCGCCGAGACCGGATCCACCCTGGGGTGCGCCTTTCAGCGCATGGGTTCGTGGCTCCGACTCTCCAGCCGGTGCCGGTCCTGGAGTGACATCGACCTGCAGATGAATGCCCTCGCCCAGGTGCTCCGGCACGAGAACTTCGACATCCGGTCGGAGTCCAATGTCCCCGGAAGGGCGAACCCGGCCATCCGGGTGGGGGTCGACCTGACCCAGGACGGCGAAGTCTACACCGACGTCCCCTTCGTGGTGGTGCAGGCCCGAAGCGGCCGCTGGCACATCGAGGAGATCGGCCTCTCCCGTGTCACCGGGGGTTGAAGACGGGTCATCCTTCCACCAGCTCCACCAGGACGCCTCCGGTACTCCGGGGATGGAGGAAGGCGACCCGGTGCCCACCGGCGCCGGACCTGGGCTCCCGGTCGATGAGTTCCACCCCGGCTCGGGAGAGACGCTCGAGCTCGGCCGGGAGATCGGGCACCCGGTAGGCGATGTGATGGAGGCCGGGGCCCCTTCGCTCGAGGAAGCGGGCCACCGTTCCCGACGGATCGGACGGCTCCAGGAGTTCGGTGCCACCCACGAAGGACACCCGGACCCCCTGACCCTCCACTTCTTCCGGGGGGGAACTTCGCTCCCCGGTCAGGAGTTCGTAGATTGGAGCGCTCTCTCGAATGGAGTGTACCGCGACCGCAACATGGTCGATGGGATGGGATGACACGCGTAGGAACCTCGGGCTCGAGTGCGAGACTGGGTCGAAGTGACCTCAACCACAGGGCCCGCCCCACCGGACGCCGTCCGGACTGGCGCGGGCATGACAAGGAGTAACAGGCATGGCGACGGACGCAAAGGCGATCAAGGTGACCGATGACAGCTTCACCGAGACGATCGAGGATCGAGACGGGCTCTCACTGGTGGATTTCTGGGCAGAATGGTGCGGCCCCTGTCGGATTGTCGGTCCCATCGTCGAGGAGCTGGCAGGGGAGTACGCCGACCAGGGCGTGACGGTGGGGAAGGTCGATGTGGATTCGAACCCCCGCACCGCCAGCCGCTTCGGCATTCGGTCGATCCCCTCCATCCTCTTCTTCAAGAATGGCGATCTCGTCGATACCGTGGTGGGCGCCGTTCCGAAGGCGCACCTTGAGAAGAAGATCCAGGAGCACCTGGACAAGTGACGGGCGCGGGGCCAACGCCCTGCACGCCGAACGTTCGCACGGCCCGACCGGTCTTCCCGGTCGGGCCGTGTCGCATTCATGGAGATCGCTTCTATCTTTCAGGCCATGGGCACCTTCTACGTCGTCAGCACCCCCATCGGGAATCTCCGAGACCTCTCTCCCCGGGCGGGAGAGACCCTGGCGTCGGTGGCGCTGGTCCTGGCCGAAGACACCCGGCGGAGCGCCATCCTCCTCAATCACCTCGGGGTGAAGGTCCCCCTTCGCTCGTGCCATCGCCACAACGAGGCGAGCCGGGTGGAGGAGACGCTTCGGCGCCTGGGCGAAGGCGAGGACGTGGCCCTGGTCTCCGATGCGGGCACCCCCCTGGTCTCCGATCCGGGAGAACGGCTGGTGGCCCGGGTCATCGAGGCCGGTCACCCGGTGGTGGCGATTCCCGGTCCCTCCGCCATCCTCGCCGCCCTGGTGACCTCGGGGCTTCCCGCCCTCCCCTTCACCTTCGTGGGCTTCCCCCCGCGGAAGGGGAAGGATCGCAAGGCCTTCCTCACCCGCCTGGCCGCCGCCACCGAGACGGTGGTCCTCTTCGAATCGCCCGAGCGGGTCGCCGCTCTCCTCCACGCCCTGGCCGAGACTCCCGGGGGAGAGGCGCGAGAGGCGTCGGTCTCGAGGGAGCTCACGAAGCTCCACGAGGAGACCCGGCGGGGAACCCTCGAAGCCCTCGCCCGCTACTACGAAGAAGATCCCCCGAAAGGCGAAGTGACCGTGGTGCTCGGCCCTGCCACTCCCCTGGAGGCGTCGGAAGACGCCGACCGGGAGGCCGTCGACGCCCTGGGAGCCGCGCTTCTCCGCGAGGGCACCTCTCCGTCGCGGGCAGCCCGCCAGGTGGCGCGGCGTCTCGGTCTTCCACGAAACGAGGTCTACCGGTGGATCCAGGAACTCTCTTCCGAAATGGCCGGTCCGGAGGCGGACGGACCGGATCGATGACGGCGACCCGCCGGGGCCTCCAGGAATGATCGAACTCCTCACCCTCCTCATGGTCGGGCTCCTCCCGAACCTCGTCTCTCCCGGCGATCCCCCGGGCGCGGTGGCCGGCGACATGCCCCCCACCGAAGCCGGGTCCACCCTCACGGTGGCGCGGCTCGAGTACGGCGGGGGAGGGGACTGGTACGCGAACCCCTCCTCGCTCCCGAACCTCCTGGCGGCCCTCCGGGAGCGGACCGGGCTCTCCATGGCCGACTCCGAGGCGGTGGTCACCCCCCTGGACCCCCGACTTCCCGATCACCCCTTCGTCCACATGACCGGGCACGGCAATGTGGTCTTCACCCCCGAGGAGCGGGAGGCACTCCGGCGCTACCTCTTCGGCGGAGGCTTCCTCCACGCCGACGACAACTACGGGATGGACGAGGCCTTCCGCCGCGAGATGGCACTCCTCTTTCCCGACCGGGAAATGGTGGAGCTTCCCCCCGATCATCCGGTCTACCACATCCACTACTCCTTTCCGGAGGGGCTCCCGAAGATCCACGAGCACGACGGGGGGCCTCCGCAGGGATTCGGGATCTTCCACGAGGGCCGGATGATGGTCTTCTACAGCTACGAGACGGACCTGGGCAATGGCTGGGAGGACCTCGAGGTCCATGGCACGGCGCCGGAGGTGCACGAGGACGCCCTCCGCATGGGGGTGAACCTCTTCCTCTTCGCCCTGAGCCAGTCCGGACCATGACCCCGGTGACGCGCACTTCGCTCGAGGCGACGGTGGAGGGATGCCGGAAGGCGCTCCGTCGGAGGGTTCGGGGAGGGGCCCTCCTGGCCGGAGCCGCCGGGCTGGGACTGATCCTCCCCCTGGGGTGGCTCCTGGCCGGTGCCCGGGGATGGGAACGAGGCTCTCCTCTCCCACTCCTTCTCTGGCTGGGGGGAGGCCTTCTCGCCCTGGTGATCGTCCGGCGCCTCCTCCGGAGTGGCGGGCGCCGGCTCGACGAGGGACCCCTGGCGTCGGAGATGGAACGGAACGCCTCGCTCCCCGACGGCTCGATCCGGGCCCGCCTGGAGCTGGCACGGGGCACCGATGCCCGGGGCTCGTCCACCCTCGCCCGCGCCGGAGAGGAGGCCCTGCTGGAACGGCTCCCCCACGGGGTGGAGGCCATGACGGGCGAGACTCACCTTCAGGTCACCCGGACCCTCCGGATGGGAGCCATGGGAGCCCTCGCCGTCGCCCTGGTGGCCCTCCTCCTCTGGACCCTGTCGCCGGACCGGAGTCGAACCGCATGGAGCGGCCTGGTGGCGCCGGTGGCGGTCCTCCTTCCTCCGCCCCTTCCCGAGCTGGTGGTGGAGCCCGGGAGCCTCGAGGTGCCCCGGGGCGAGGTGGTGGAGGTGACCATCGTCGCCGAGGGACGCCGCGAGGTGACCCTGGAGTGGGAGAGTCCCGGTGCCCGGCCCGGCGAGGAGACCCTCGTCCTCTCGGAGGGCCTGGCTTCCGCGAGCCTCCCCCCCATCGAGGCCGAGGTGGTCTACCGGGTCCGGGCGCCTGACGGGGCGACCACCCCCGATTTTACCATCCGGCCCGCCGACCCCCTCCTCTTCGGAGACTTTCTCCTGGAGGTCGACTTCCCGGACTACACCGACCTTCCTCCGCAGCGGTATCCCCATCCGCCCGGCGAGCTCGACCTCCCGGTGGGCTCCCTCCTCCGGGTCTCGGGTCGGATGGAGGGACGTGCGCTCCGGGGCGGGGAGGGGGAGACCGGAGCGGTCCGGCTCCGCGACTCCGAGGGCCGGGTGGCGCTGGAAATGGCCATCGAGGCGGACCACTTCGAGGGGGAGTGGCGACCCACCGCCTCGGGCGAACTCCATTGGGAGGTGGCCGGCGACACCCCCGCGGGGGCCCGCCTCCCCCAGCCGCTCCAGATCCACCTCGTGGAGGACCAGCCCCCCATGGTTGCCCTGGAGACCGAGGGGGGGACCCGAACCCTCCCCGGAGACCTCCGTCTCCCCCTGGAAATCGTGGCCACGGACGACTGGGGGCTGGACTGGGTCGAACTCGAGGTGGTCCTGGAGTCGCCGGAGGGGGTGCGGGACGAGCCCATCCGTGATCGCACTCCCACCGAGAATCGCCGGGAGGTGGCCCTCCGTCCCGTCGTCGATCTCTCGGGCTGGTCCCTGGAGGCCGGATCGGTCCTCGAACTCCGGGCGAGGGCCGCCGACCGGGGGCGGGGCCCCGGGGTCACCGAGAGCCCGCCCATCCGCCTCCATCTTCCCGATGCCGGCTCACTTCGGGAAGGCGCCCGGGAGGGGATCCAGCGGGCCGAGGAGGAGCTGGCCGAGATCGCAGACCGGGCACGCTCCGCCGCCGAGTCGGT
Organism: Gemmatimonadota bacterium; assembly: GCA_007130605.1. Taxonomy (GTDB): domain Bacteria; phylum Gemmatimonadota; class Gemmatimonadetes; order Longimicrobiales; family Gaopeijiaceae; genus SLBA01. The sequence goes on from SLSF01000024.1 coordinate 53,147, forward strand.
CCGCGAGCGCCACGGCCAGGTCGAGGCGGGACGCGCCGGAGGGCGCTCGGGCGGACAGGGAGGCCAGGACTTCGACGCCCGTGACGGACTCCGTTCGGCCCTGGAGGACGTGGGCGAGGTGGGTCGCGAGGTGGAACGGCTCCGCGACGACCTGGCCCGAGCCCGCGAAAACCTCCCTTCGGAGGGAGAGCTCGCACAGCGGATCGAGGCCCTCGAGGCCCTCCTGGCAGAGCTGGAGGATGAGGAGATGGAGGGGGCGCTCCAGGCGTTGCTCCGGAGCCTGACGGAGGGTGGGGAGCCGTCGAGCGAGGGTGTGGACTCCGAGGCCATCGAGGCGTGGGCCGAAGCGATGGAGGATCGGATGGCCGATGCCATGGAGCGCTTCCGCCAGGCGGCGCTGGAGAGCGCCTTCGAGGGCGCAGGGGAGGAGGCCGGCGAGATCGCCGCCGAGCAGGCCGAACTCCAGGAGGCACTGCGGGAGGACGATCCAGGAGCCGCAGGTCGCCAGGAGGCCCTCGAGGCGCGCGCCGAGGCCCTGCAGGAGCGGCTCGATGCCCTCGAGCGCGAGCTCCGCCAGTCGGGAGACCCCGAGGCGGCCGATGCGCTCCGCGACGCTGGCGAGGCGCTGGAGACGGCCGGCGATCGGATGGGGGAGGCGGCCCAGGCGGCGCGCGGCCAACGGTCCGACGACGCCGGGGAGCGGGCGGAGCGGGCCCGCGAGGAGGCCGAGCGGGCCCGGGACACCCTCGACGAGGCGCAACGGGAGTGGAGGGAAACCCGCGAGGACCGGGTCCGTGAAGGGCTGCTGCGAGGCGCCCATGAGGCCCTCGCCCTCTCGCGCATCCAGGGAGAGATCCAGGAGGACCTCCGGGCCGCGAGCTCCTCCGACCGAGACCGTCTCCTGGCCCGCGAAGTGGTCCTGGCGGAGGGGATCCGGAACCTGGGGAGCCAGCTCCTTCCCGCCCTCCGTGAGGCCGGTGTCGGCACCCGTCCCTTCACCCGGGTCCTGGACGAGGCGAGCCTCGCCGTGCAGCGGAGCGCCGACGGACTCCGTACCGGCGCGAGCCCCCGCGCCGGCCCCTTTGCAGCGGCAGGGCGGGCCCGGGGAGCCCTCAACGAGACCGCGCTCCTCCTCCTGGCCACCCTGGACCGCCTCGAGTCCGAGGGGGAGGGCGAAGGCGAGAGCGAAGCGGGGGATCTTCCCGACGAACTCCAGAACCTGGCCGGAGACCAGGAGGCGATGCTCGACGACGCCCGCGACCTGGCGGGCAATCCCGGCGACGACGGCGCCTCGGCCCGGATGGAGGAGCTCACCCGTGGACAGGACGCGGTGGCGGGGGCCCTGGGGGAACTGGCCGAACGCTTCGGCGGAGAGGAGGATGGGGACCCGCTGGGTGAGATGGCCGAGCTGGCCCGCGAGATCGCCGAAGCCCTCGGCGAGGGACGCCTCGATGGCGAAGTCATGGCACGCCAGGAGGAACTGCTGGATCGGCTTCTCGACGCCGGACGGTCCTTCGAGCGCGGGGTCAGCGAGGAGCGGGAGGGGACTCCCGCCGGTGAATTCGAGCGTCCCCCTGTGCGGGCCCTTCCCCAGGGACTCCTGGAGGGAAGCGGGATTCCACTCCCCTCCGCCGAGGTCCTCCGGGGCCTCCCGGCGGCGGAGCGTCGCCTGGTCCTCGACTACTTCGAGCGGCTGAATCGCCGCGATCCGGAGGGGAGGGAGTGATGCCGTGCCGCCTCCCGGCCTTCGTGCTCGTCCTCGTCCTTCTGGCCCTGGCCGGCAGGGCGGAGCCCGCCCTGGCCCAGGTGCCCGACGGAGAGCACCTGACTCCCGCCGAGGTGGTGGCCCTCCTGGTGGCAGAATCCACCCGCGAGGAGGGGCGGCGCGAACTCGCCCGCCTCTCCGCCTCGCTCCCCTCGGACCGGGCCACCCTCTGGATCCGCCTCCTCGCAACCGGGGAGCAGGTCCCGGGAGCAACCCTTGGCGCCCTTGCCCCCGTGGTCCTGGCCACCCATCAGGGAGAGCACGAGGCGGCCCTCGACGGAGTAACCCAGGTCATGGCCGGCTTCGAGACGGACGAAACCGAAGGGGTTCCGCCCCCGGTGCTGGCCCTGGCCGCCGAGATCGCCGACCGGCTCGATCCGGCCACCGGTGCCGCGCTTCGGGAACGGATCCTGGCCCACGCTCCCGAGGGGATGGAGGCCGGAGAAGCGGCGCTCCGACTCGCCCGCTATCTTCTGGAGGCGACGGAGAGCGCCCCCCGGGGACTCCGGATCCTCGAGGACCTCATCGTCGCGGCGCCCGACCACCCCATCGCCCCCGAGGCCCGGCGGCTTCGCCAGGAGGCACTGGCCCGAGGGATCGAACCCGAACCCGCAGACCCATCCGGCGACCTCCCATGAGCTCCGCTCCTCTCCGTTTCCCGGCCCTTCTCCTGGCCTTTCTCGCGGCCCTCCTCCTACCCACCGACGGGAGCGCCCAGTACCTCCTGGTGCCGATGGATGACGACCAGGCGAACCATCTCAGGGCATACGGCCTCACCTACTCGGTGATCGACGACGGCCTCGAGGCGGAGTGGCTCCTGAATTACCGAGGGGGGAGCTTTCTCCTTCCCGACACGGAAGGTGTGCGCCGCGAGGCCGCCCTCCGGGGGATCACCGTGGAGCGGGTGGACGAGAGCCGACTGAACGCCATCCATGCCACCATCGATGGGGCCAACATGGCCTCGGTCCCCCTGGAGACGGCGCCCCGGATCGCCGTCTACACCCCACCCAACACCCCTCCCTGGGACGACGCGGTGACCCTGGCCCTCGAGTACGCGGGCGTGCCGTACGAGACCATCTGGGACGCCGAGGTCCTCCAGGGCGAACTCGCCGACTACGACTGGCTCCACCTCCACCACGAGGACTTCACCGGCCAGTACTCCAAGTTCTTCCTCACCTACGCCGGCACCGGGTGGCTTCAGGAGGAGATCCAGCGGAACGAGGAGATGGCGGCCCGTTTCGGTTTTCCCGATGTGCCGGAGCTGAAGCGGGCGGTGGCCGAGGAGATCCGTGAATACGTGCTCTCGGGAGGCTTCCTCTTCGCCATGTGTTCGGCCACCGAGACCCTCGACCTGGCGCTGGCGAGCCACTCCGCCGAGATCACCGCCGCCTACGCCAATGGCCGCGACCCGCACCCCGACGCCTCGGAGCAGATGGACTGGGACCGGGCCCTCGCCTTCCGGGGAGCCCGGGTGGAGACCCGGGCGGCGGTGAATGCTTTCTCCGACATCGACACCCACCAGGTGAACACCCCCGCCCGCCAGCCGCTGGGCGCCTTCACCCTCTTCGACTTCTCGGCCCGGATCGACCCGATCCCCTCCATGCTCGTCCAGAATCACGAGTCGACGATCTCCGACTTCTACGGCCTGACCACCGCATTCGCCGAGGACCGGCTCCAGTCTTCGGCCATCGTCCTGGCCCGCGACGGGGAGCGGGTGAAGTATGTGACGGGGATGGCGGGCGAGGGCTCCTGGACCTTCTATGGCGGGCACGATCCCGAGGATCCCGAGCACCAGATCGGCGACGCCCCCACCAACCTGGATCTCCACCCCAACTCTCCGGGATACCGCCTGATCCTCAACAACATCCTCTTCCCGGCGGCGCGTCCGGCGCCCCGGCCCACCTGACGGAACCGGTCCCCTGAGCGAGCCCCATCCTCCCACCCGAGCACCGCTGGCCCTCTCGCGCGAGGCGAGTGCGCAGGTCCGGGCCGAGATCGAGAAGGCCGGGGGCCGCGAGGTCTGCTTCCTCCTGAGGGTGACCCCGGAACGTGCCCTGGTGGAGCCCCGCGCGGTGGCCCGGGGGAACCGGGTGGCGGTCCTGGCCGCCGCCCGCGACGCGAACCCCGGTGAAGTCGTCCTCCACAACCACCCCTCGGGGGTCCTCGAACCCTCCGACGCCGATCTGGCCTTCGCCGCCAGGGTCTACGAGGAGGGGCTCGGCACCGCCATCACCGACAACCGGGGGGAGGCGCTCTACGTGGTGGTGGAACCGCCGGAGCCCCGCACGGTGGAGCCCCTCACAGCCGACGAGATCGATGCCGTCCTGGGCCCCGACGGCCCCCTGTCGACCCTCCATCCGGGCTTCGAGGACCGGCCCGACCAGCGGCGCATGTCGCGGGCGGTGGCAGAGCGCTACAACGAGGGTGGGGTCCTGGTGGCCGAGGCGGGGACCGGTACCGGCAAGTCGCTGGCCTATCTCCTCCCGGCGGCCCTCTGGGCCCTCCGAAACGGGGAGCGGACCGTCGTCTCCACAAACACCATCAACCTGCAGGAGCAGCTCGCCCGCAAGGACCTCCCCCTGGTCCGGAAGCTCACCGACGACGCCCTGAGCTGGACCCTGGTGAAGGGTCGGGGCAATTACATTTCCATCCGGCGCCTTCTCCTGGCCGCCGAGTCGGCCCCCACCCTCTTCGAAGACGACCGCTCCGACGAGTTCTCGTCGCTCCGGGAGTGGGTGGATTCCACCGACGACGGATCGCTCTCGGATCTGGCCGCGCCGCCCTCCGGCGAGGTGTGGGAGGAGGTGCGCTCCGATGGCGACATCTGTCTCAAGGCCCGCTGCCCCTTTTTCCAGAAGTGCTTCTACCAGCGCGCCCGCCGCCAGGCCAATTCCGCCGATGTCCTGGTGGCGAACCACGCCCTCCTCTTCGCCGACCTCTCGCTGCGCCGCTCCACCGACAACTGGTCGGGGCCCGCGGTGCTCCCTCCCTATCGCCACGTTGTCCTGGACGAGGCCCACAATGTGGAGGACGCCGCCACCTCCCACCTGGGGGCCGAGACCTCCCGGCTCACCCTCTTCCGACTCCTTTCCCGGCTCGACCGAAATGGAAAGGGGCTCCTGGCCTCCATCGAGGCCGAACTCCGGCAGGAGGGGGATCCGGGTGCCGAAAGCATCATCCGGCGGATCCGCGACCACCTCCGGCCCGGTATCGAACGGGCCCGCCAGGCCCTCACCGGCTTCTTCGACGCGCTGGAGCCCCGGGTCCCCGGACCCGGCGACGAGCCCCTCCGCCTGGGGCGAAGCGATCCCCGCGACCCCACCACCGACGAAGCGATGGCGGAGCGCCTGGATCGCCTCACCGCCGCCTTCGGTCGCCTGGGACGCGAAGTGGAGGAACTCCGCATCCGGATCGAGATGGAAGAGGCGCGGCGGGAACGGATGGAGGGCCGCCTCCTGGACCTCCGTGCGGTGGAGCGGCGGCTGGAGTCGGCCCGGGTGGCCCTCGCCCTCGTCCTCGACCCCGGCGACGAGGGCGACCGCTTCGTGCGCTGGATCGAGGGACGGGGACGGGAGGGGGAGCCCCTTCGGAACGTGGTCATGGCCGCCGCCCCGGTGGAGCCCGGTCCCCTCCTGCGGGCCGCCCTCTTCGACCAGGTGGAGAGCGCCGTGGTGACCTCGGCGACCCTCACGGTGGGGGACGGCTCCTTCCGCTTCATGCGGGAGCGCCTGGGTCTTTCGGAGCCGGAGTCCCGCACCCCCGTGGCCACGACGGTGGATGCCTTCAGCGACATCGACGCCCTCGCCGCCCACGCCACCGAGCCTCCACCCGAGCCCCTCGATATCGAAGAGGCCCTCCTGGACTCTCCCTTCGACTACCGGAGCCAGGCCCTCCTGGGCATCCCCACCGACCTTCCCCAACAGCGGGAGTGGGCGGCCTTCCAGGAGGCCACCACCCGGGTGGTCTCGGAAGTGGCCGGGATCACCGGAGGCGGCGTCTTCGTCCTCTTCACCTCGTACCGGGCGCTGAACACCACCGCGGCCCACCTCCGGAGGGCCGGCTTCCACCGGGAATTCCCCCTCCTGGTCCATGGCGACGCGCCCCGGAGCCGGCTGCTTCACGACTTCACCCTCTCGGGCCGGGGGGTCCTCCTGGGGACCTCCTCCTTCTGGGAGGGGGTCGATGTGCCGGGCGACCCCCTCCGGGCCCTCATCCTCCAGAAGATCCCCTTCCGGGTCCCCACCGAACCCATCACCCAGGCCCGCTCCGAGGCGATCGAGCGGAGGGGGGGCAACGGTTTCACCGGGTACCAGGTGCCGCTGGCCGCCCTCCGGCTGAAGCAGGGCTTCGGTCGGCTCATCCGGTCCCGGACCGATCGGGGGAGCGTGCTCCTCCTCGATCGGCGGATCCTCACTGCCCGCTATGGCCGCTCTCTCCTGGCCGGCCTCCCCCCGGCGCCCCTGGTGAAGGGGCCGTGGGAGGAGGTGCGGGAGCGCATCGCCGACTTCCATGCCTTGCCCCGTCCCACCGCACCCATAGATTAGAGGCGACCGAGGAGGAGGCGCTCCATGGGTGGGCGGCTCCCGGATCCCTTTCCCAAACCCCCGAATCCATGCCCCGCATCTTCGGCTTCGTCGTCGGCGCCATCTGGATCCTCTTTGCCATCATGGCCTTCCGTGCCTCTTCGGCCGGTGCCGCCGCCGACCAGCCCGACGCCGCCTTCTGGTGGCTCGTGATCATGGCGTTCTACACCCTCGCGGCCGGCGTTGCACTCGTGGGAACCGCCCGTCACAAGTACCAGGGACCGAAGAAGCACTACCCCTGATGTCGGTTCCCGGAGTCCCGGCGGGCTCGCCATGACCGACTTCCCCCCGGAGTCCCCGGCACTCCGTGCCCTTCCGCCCTATCCCATGGCGGAAATTCCGGAACGTCGACGGGCCCTCGAGGCCCGGGGTGTCGATGTCATCGACCTGGGCGCGGGAGACGCCGACGAGGATCCGCCCCCCCGGGCGGTGGAGCGGCTCCGCGAAGTGGCCGGGGATCGGGGCTTTTCGCGCTACCCGTTCGGGCTGGGGCATCCCCCCTTCCGGGAGGCGGTGGCCCAGTGGATGGGAGGACGCTTCGGGGTCCACCTCGACCCCTTCCGGGAGCTCCTCCCCCTCATCGGATCCAAGGAGGGAATCGCCAAGCTTCCCCTGGCACTCCTGGGGCCCGGAGACCTGGCGATCCTCCCCGACCCGGGCTACCAGGCGTACCGGGGTGGAGTCGTACTCGCCGGGGCCGAGCCCTACCCGGTGGCCCTCCGCCCGGAGCACGACTTCCTGATCCCCTTCCGGGAGCTCCCTGCCCAGGTGGTCCGACGGGCCCGGATGCTCATCCTGAACTACCCCAACAACCCCACCGCCGCCACCGCCCCCCTGGAGTATCTGGAAGACGCCGTCGCCTTCTGCCGGGAGCACGGGATCGTGCTGGTGCACGACCACGCCTATTCCGAGATCGCCTTCGACGGCTACCGGCCCCCCTCGATCCTCGAGATCGACGGCGCGTCGGAGGTCTCCATCGAGTACCACTCCCTCTCGAAGACCTACAACATGACCGGGTGGCGACTCGGGTGGGCCGCGGGCCACCCCCTGATCCTGTCCCGGCTGGCCCGGGTGAAGAGCTTCATGGACACGGGGGCCTTCCTGGCGGTGCAGGCGGCCGGGGTGGCCGCGCTGGAGAGCTGGGCGTCGTGGGTGCCCGGTCAGGTGGAACGCTTCCGGAGCCGGCGTGACGCCGCGGTGGAGGCCTTCCGGGAGGCGGGCTTCCAGGTCACCGCTCCCCGGGCCACCCTCTACCTCTGGATCCCGGTTCCCGCCGGCGATGGGGCCCTCGGCACCGGCGACTCCGCCGCCTTCGCCCTGCGGGCGCTGGACGAGGCCGGAGTGGTGGTCCTTCCGGGCCGGGGGCTGGGGGAGGGAGGAGAGGGCTTCTTCCGGGTGGCGCTCACCGTGGACGAGGCCCGTCTCCGGGAGGCCGGTGCACGGCTGGCACCTCTCGCTCGGAGCGTCTGAGACCGCCCGGAACCGCCCCCACCGGGCGGGTTACTACACCCGATGCGCTCCCCCTCCACTCCGGACCCTTCACCTCCCCCCTCCGACGATGCCGGGGGGCGCATCACCCGTGCACGCGAACGCCGGGCCGTCCGATGGGGCTTCGCCCTCTCCATCGCCCTCCACCTGGTGGCGATCGCCCTCTATCCCATCCTCATGGACCAGACGGTGCCCGAGGTCCCCCGGAGCCCCGACGAGACCCCCGACGAGGTGCTCCCGGGCTTCGAGATCATCACCATGCGCGAGGCGGAGGAGACCCCCGCCGAACCCCCGCCGGTGGAGCCTCCCATCATCGACCTCCCGGAAGAAGAGGAGGAAGCGCTGGTGCCCCTCCCCGAACTCCCGGCGCCCCCCGAGGTCGCGCCTCCCGCCGAAGAGGTGGTGGCCGAAGAGGTGCTCCCCGAAGAGGAGGAAGAGGAGGTGGTGGTGCCCCGAACCCTGGCCGAACGCCTGCAGCCGGGGGTGGGGGACCCGCGCCTCTGGAGCTACCTCCTTCCCGGGCGGGGGGACCTCACCGACTCGGAGCGGGCGAATCTCCTCCTGGAGGGTGTGCTCGAGGCGTGGAACGACTCGGTGGCGGTGGCCGCAGCCCTCTCGGACCAGGCCCAGGACTGGACCTTCACCGACGAGGAGGGACGCCGGTGGGGGCTGAGTCCCGGCCGACTCCACCTGGGGGAGTTCTCGATCCCGCTCCCCATCACCTTCGAGGCTCCGCCGGGACTCCATGACAACTTCGGCCAGCGCCAGTGGGAGATCGACGACATCCTCCGCGGCATCACATCGCAGCAGATTCGGGAGACCTGGGCGCAGCGGGCCCAGGAGATCCGGGAGCGGATGGATGCGGAGCGTGAGCGGAACCGGTCGGGCGGAGGTGGATGATGCCCCGACGCCCCCTCGATCCGCTGGAACAAATTGACGCCCTCCCGGCCCTCCGGTAACCTTTCAGGTCGCCTGACCCGCCCCACCCGGTCCCATTCCGATCCCGAGAAGACGAGCCCCCGTGTCCGACGAACTCCCCACCCGACTGGATCCCGGCGCCATCGAGACCCCCCTCTACCGACGGGCGCTCGAGGAGGGTCGCTTCCACCTCTCCGCCGCCGAGGCGCGGGAGCGCGAGGGGGATCCCTACGTCATCGTGATCCCGCCCCCCAATGTGACGGCGGTCCTCCACATGGGGCACGGACTGAACAACACGGTGCAGGACGTCCTCGTCCGGTGGCGGCGGATGGAGGGCCGGGGCGCCGTCTGGGTGCCGGGGACCGACCACGCCGGGATCGCCACCCAGAACGTGGTGGAGCGGGCGCTGGCCGCCGAGGGTGGACAGACCCGCTTCGACCTGGGAAGGGATGCCTTCGAGGCCCGGATCCGGGGCTTCGTCGAAGAGACGGGGGGCCAGATCCTGGAGCAGCTCAAGGCCATCGGGGCGTCGTGCGACTGGGAGCGGACCCGCTTCACCCTGGACCCGGAGCTCTCGCGGGCCGTGCGCGAGGTCTTCGTGCGGCTCCACGAGAAGGGGCTCATCTACCGGGGGGAGTACATCATCAACTGGTGTCCCCGGTGTGGCACCGCCCTCTCCAACGAGGAGGCCGAGGGGGAGGAGACCGACGGACACCTCCACCACCTCCGCTACCCCCTCCCGGAGGCGTCCTGGAAGGCCGCCGCGGAGGCGAAGGCGGCAGGCGCCGAGGCGCTGGACCGGCTGGAGGACGGCCGCTGGTACCTGACGGTCTCCACCACCCGTCCCGAAACGATGCTGGGGGACACGGGGATCGCGGTGCATCCCGACGACGAACGGTACGCGCCCCTGGTGGGGGCCGTCGTCGAGCTCCCCCTCACCGACCGCACCATCCCGGTGGTGGCCGACGACTGGGTCGATCCGGAGTTCGGCACGGGAATGGTGAAGGTCACCCCGGCCCACGATCCCAACGACTTCGAGATCGCACGCCGAAACGACCTGGAGCTCCTGAACATCCTCACCCCCGACGCCCGGGTGAATGAGAATGCCCCCGAGGCATATCGGGAGATGGACCGCTTCGAGGCTCGCCAGGCCGTTCTCGACTCCCTCGATGCCCTCGGCCTGGTGGAGGGCCGCGAAGCGCACCGCCACACGGTGCCCCACTGCTACCGGTGCGACACGGTGGTGGAGCCCCGACTTTCCGACCAGTGGTTCGTCCGGATGAAGCCGCTGGCCGAGCCCGCCCTCCGGGCCGCCCGCGACGGTACACTCCGCTTCCACCCCGACCGGTGGACCAAGGTCTATACCGACTGGCTCGAGAACATCCGCGACTGGTGCATCTCGAGGCAGCTCTGGTGGGGCCACCGGATCCCGGTCTGGTACTGCCGGGCCGAAGGGTGCGGCGAGGTCATCTGCACCCGCGAGGACCCGACGACGTGCCCCACCTGCGGGGGTACGGCGCTGGAGCAGGACCCCGACGTGCTCGACACCTGGTTCTCGTCGTGGCTCTGGCCCTTCTCGGTCTTCGGGTGGCCCGAAGAGAGCGACGACCTCGACACCTTCTATCCGGGCCACACCCTGGTGACCGCCCCCGAGATCCTCTTCTTCTGGGTGGCACGGATGGTCATGGCCGGCTACGAGTTCCAGGGCGAGGCGCCCTTCAACGACGTCTTCCTCCACGGCACCGTGCGCGACGCCCAGGGCCGGAAGATGTCCAAGTCGCTGGGCAATGGGATCGACCCCATCGAGGTGGTGAACCGCTTCGGCGCCGACGCCCTCCGCTACACCGTCCTCTCCATGTGCGGGGTCGGCACCGACATCCACCTGGACCACGAGGACCTGGAGGCGGCCTTCGCCCCCGGTCGGAACTTCGCCAACAAGCTCTGGAATGCCGGGCGCTTCACCCTCATGTCGGTGGGCGAGGGTCCGGTGCCCACGGTGGAGGCAGTGGAGGGCGACCTGGAGCTCGCCGATCGCTGGATCCTGAGCCGCCTCTCGGACACCGCCGACTCCATGACCCGGGAGCTCGAGCGCTTCCGGCTCCACGAGGTGGTGGATCGGGCGCACCACTTCTTCTGGGGCGACTTCGCCGACTGGTACCTGGAGATGGCGAAGGTGCGTCTGCGCGGAGAGGCGGGCGAGGCGAGCCGTGAGGCCGCCCGCGCCGTTCTCGTCCATGTCTTCGACGGGATCCTCCGGCTCCTCCACCCCCTGGTCCCCTTCGTGACCGAGCACCTCTGGGACCGGATCCCCTGGCCCGAGGGGCAGGCGCGTCCGGAACGACTCCCGGTGGCCCCGTGGCCGGTGGGGGATCCGGCCCACCGGGACCCCGACGCCGAGCGGGCGGTGGCCGACCTCCAGGAGCTCATCGGGGCTGTGCGGAGCCTCCGGAAGGAGTACGGGGTCGGGGAGGGGGCGCCGGTCGACCTCGTTCTGACCGGGGCACCCGATTCCTTCCGGGCGTCGCTGGAGTCGGGGCTTCCCCTCCTGGAGCACCTGGCCCGGATCCGCTCCGTGGACTTCGGCTCCCCCGAAGGTCGCGGGGTGGGCGCCACCGGGGTGCTCCGCAATGGCACCGAGCTCTTCCTCCCCCTGGCGGGTCTCGTCGACCTCGATCGGGAGCGGGACCGCCTGCGAAAGGAGATCGAGCGGCTGGCCGGCCAGCTCGTGGGAGCCGAGAAGAAGCTCGCCAACGAAAATTTCACCGGCCGCGCTCCTGCCGAGGTGGTGGAGAAGGAGCGGGAGAAGGCGGCCCGCTTCCGCGACCAGCGGGACAAGCTCCGCGAGAAACTCGACCTCCTCGAGGCGGAGTGACGATGATGGAGCGTCTTCTTCCCCTCGTGGTCGTCCTCCTCCTGGTGGGAGCGTGCGCCCAGTCCACCGCTCCCACCGGGGGCCCGGTGCCCGAGGTGCCGCCGGCGGTGATCTCGGTGACCCCCGACACCTTCGAGGTCCGGAGTCCCTTCGGCGGACCGGTGCGCATCGAATTCGAGCGACGGCTCTCGGAGCGCCCCACCGGGGGCTCCCTTCGGGATGCCGTCATCGTCTCGCCCCGGACCGGAACGGTCGATGTGTCGGTCACCCGCACCGGACTCTCCATCGACATGGAGGGCGGGTTCCGCGAGGAGACCATCTACCGGATCACCCTCCTCCCGCGCTTCCAGGACCGTTTCCAGAACCGCTTCCAGGAGACCCTGGACTTCTACTTCTCCACCGGACCCGACTTCGAGCCCAATGTCCTGGCGGGGATCCTGGTGGATCGGCTCACCCTCCAGGAGGTGCCCGAGGCCAGGGTCGACGCACGGCAGCTCCCCGACGGGCCCACCCACTCCACCGTGAGCGACTCCACCGGGGTCTTCGCCTTCTCCTACCTCCCCTCCGGCCGCTACAGCCTGACTGCCTACGAGGACCTGAACCGGAACCGGGAGCCCGACTTCGCCGAACCCCAGGATGCCATCGATGTGGAGCTCGTCCGGGGCGACACCCTCATCCTGACCGACCTGGCCCTCCTGGCCCCCGACACCACCGCGGCGGTGGTCACCGGGGCGACGGCGCTGGACTCCATCTCCGTCGAGGTCACCTTCGACGACCACCTGGACCCGGCCGAGTCCCTCGACGACGTGGTGGCCCGCCTGGAGCGGGAGGAGGGGGGCGAGGTGCCCGAGGTGGTGGAGATCCTTCACCGGTGGGAATGGGACCGGCGTGAAGAGGCCCGCATGCGGGAGGAGGCCGCCGATCCTGCAGAGGAGGACCCGGACGCCGACGATCCCGACGACCCCGACGTGGACGACCCCGAAGTCGACGCCGTCGACCTCGACGCCCCTCCGGGGATCCAGGCGGAGCTCGATGACCCCATCCTCCCCGACCAGGCCATCGTCCTGCTCCTCTCCGGCGCCCTCGAGCCGGGGGAGGTCTACCGGGTGGAACTCTCCCAGATCCGGAACCTCCACGGAATCCCGGGAGGTGGAGGCGATGCCGAGTTCGAGGGACCGGAGCCGGAGCCCGAAGAGGAGCCGGGCGAGGAACCCGACGACGACGATCCGCCCGATGGCGACAACCCGCCCGACGGTGACATCCCCTCTGCCGGAGACCTCCCTCTCCCCGGGGACCGGAGTTGACCCTTCCCTCCCTCCTGGGGTACTTTTGGAGTGAGCAGTGAACCCTTTTCGGGAGCGGAATCCGAAATGCAGATCAATCTGAGTGAAAACGCCATCTCCAAGGTCCACGGCTTCATGGAAGAGCATGGGGCCGGCGATGGAGCGGGCCTCCGGGTGGCGGTGCTTCCCGGTGGATGTTCGGGCTTCCAGTACGGGCTCAACATCGAGGACGCGCCCGAGGAAGAGGACGAGATCCTCGACCTCTCCGAGGGCATCCGGGTCTTCATCGATCCCTTCAGCGCACAGTACCTGGAGGGGGTGGAGATCGACTACGTCACCACCATGATGGGCTCCGGCTTCACCTTCAACAATCCGGTGGCCGCAGGTGGGTGCGGGTGCGGCAGCTCCTTCACCATCTGACGTTGTTTCGTTGAACGATTCCCAGGGTGGCACCCCGGTCCACGACGGCTCGGCCCTCACGATCCGGTGCTTCGTCGGAGGCCCCTTCCAGGAGAATACCTATCTCCTGGAATGCCGCAGCTCCGGGGCCCTCGCCATTGTCGACCCCGGCCACGCCACGCGGGAGCTCCTCTCCCACATCGAGGGGCGTGAAGATGCGGTGAGCGAGATCTTTCTCACCCATGCCCACCTGGACCATGTGGAGGGCCTCCCCCTCCTCCGGCCCGGGGTGACGGCACCGATCCACCTCCACCCCGATGACCGGGCCCTCTACGCCCGGGCGGCGGAGCAGGCCCAGGCCTTCGGGCTCCGGCTCCCCGGGGAGCTTCCCGAGATCGATCGGTGGATCGATCCGGACGAGGCGCTCTCCTTCGGCGAGGTGGACTTCGAGGTCCGCTTCGCCCCCGGACATGCGCCGGGCCATGTGATCCTCCACCATCCGGAAGAGGGCGTGGCCCTCGTGGGTGATGTGATCTTCCGTCGCTCCATCGGCCGGACCGACCTGCCGGGCGGCGACACCCAGACCCTCCTGGAGTCGATCCGGCGGGAGGTCCTGACCCTTCCCGACGAAACCCGTCTCCTCACGGGACATGGACCCGCCACCACGGTGGCCGAGGAGCGGATGGGCAACCCCTTCCTTCGCCCGCAGATGCGGGGTGGGATGGGGGGATTCGCGTGACGGTCCTCTACAGCGAAGTCCCATGACCCCCATCCCCACCGCGATCCTCGCCTCGGGGTCGGGCTCGAACTTCGTGGCCCTCGCGGAGGATGCACGGAGCCACCCGGATCCGGCGTGGCTGCCCACCCTCCTCCTCTCCGATCGATCGGAGGCGCCGGTCCTGGAACGGGCCCGCAAGCGGGGAATCGCCCACCGGACCCTCGACCCCACCGACGGGACCGCACTGCGAAACCTTCTGGAGGAGGCCGGGATCGGGATGGTTCTCCTGGCCGGGTACCTCCGCCTGGTTCCCGATGCGGTGGTGAGCCACTTCCGGGGGCGGATCCTGAACATCCACCCGGCGCTCCTTCCCGCCTTCGGCGGCCGGGGCATGTACGGGACCCGGGTCCACGAGGCGGTGCTCGCCGCCGGAGTGCGGGTCACCGGGGTGACGATCCACCTGGTGGACGAGCGCTACGACGAGGGGAGGATCCTGGCCCAGTGGCCCGTCCCGGTCCTGGCCGGCGATGACGCCGGGTCGGTGGGGCGGCGGGTGCTGGCGGTGGAGCACCGCCTCTATCCTGCCGTCGCAGATCACGTCGCGAGGGCCCTGGCCGCCGGGAGGGATCCCGAGCCCCTCGACCTCCCCGACCCCATCCTCCCGGGAGCCCCCCTCGAGCTTCTCGAGGCGGCTTCCGGCGCTTCCCATCGACGGAGACCCCCCGACGTTCCGAGCCCCCCCGATGGGGCTCCTCCTGCCGAATCCAGAGACGGACGACCGAACCGATGAAAACGCGCCGCCGTGCCCTCCTCAGTGTATCGGACAAGTCCGGGATCGAAGACTTCGCCCGGGGCCTCGCGGAACGGGGCTTCGAGATCCTCTCTACCGGGGGGACCGCGCGCCGCCTCGAGGCGGCCGGGGTCCCGGTGACCCCGGTCTCCCAGGTGACCGGCCATCCCGAGATCATGGAGGGGCGGGTGAAGACCCTCCATCCGGCCATCCATGGCCCCCTCCTGGCCCGCCGCAACGTGCCCGCCGACCTGGAGGCTCTCGAGACCCTGGGGTACCGCACCATCGATGTGGTGGCGGTAAACCTCTATCCCTTCCGCGAGACGGTGGCGGGTGGCGGGGTCCCGGTGGCCGAGGCGATGGAGCAGGTGGACATCGGTGGGCCCACCATGATCCGGGCCGCCGCCAAGAACCACGCCGGGCTCTACGTGGTGGTGGAGCCCGAGGCGTACCCCCGGGTCCTGGAGGCCCTGGACGCCGATGGAGGGCGCCCGTCGCCGGATGGTCCCTCCGAGTCCCTCGCCTTCCGGCGGGAGCTCGCGGCGAAGGTCTTCCGCCACATTGCCCTCTACGACGCCGCCGTGGCCGGATTCCTGGAATCCGCCGATGAGATGGATGGAGCGGACTCCGAGGGCGCGGGGGATCCGGCCGACGCGAAGGTCCCGGAGGTCCTCCCCGAACTCCTCCTGGAGGGTCTCGAGCGCCGCGATGTCCTCCGCTACGGAGAGAATCCCGACCAGGCGGCGGCCTTCTACCGGCCGGCGGACCGGGCGCCCGGTGGTATCGCCGCCCTCAGACAGCATCATGGGAAGGCGCTCTCCTACAACAACCTTCTCGACCTGGACGGGGCACTTCTGGCACTGGCGCCCTTCGCGCTTTCGCCCGATCCGGCGGTGGTGATCGTCAAGCACACCACCCCGTGCGGCCTGGCGGTGGGGGGAAGCGTCTCGGAGGCGTACGAGAAGGCCCTCCGGACCGATCCCATGAGTGCCTTCGGGTCGGTCATTGCCACGAACCGGGCCGTCGATGGCGTGGCGGCGGAGAAGATGGCGGAGCTCTTCATCGAGTGCCTGGTGGCGCCCTCCTTCACCTCCGAGGCCCTGGAGCGCCTCCAGGCGAAGAAGAATCTCCGGATCCTCACCTTCCCCGAGGGGGTGACGGGAGCCGGTGAGGGGGTTGCCCGAATGCCGTTGCGCCGGAAGGCCTTCCGGGCCTTCGACGCTGAGGTGGGCGAGGATTCCGAGGCCGCCCGCACAGCACGCTTCCTCGCCGCCCATGGCCACGATCCCCGCCCCCGGATCCTCCGGGGGGTCTATGGAGGGGTCCTTGCCCAGACCCCGCCGGTGCCGCCCTTCTTCGGGGTGGTGAACCCGGCGTGGGAGGTGGTGAGCCGACGGGAGCCCACCGACGGAGAGCGCATCGACCTGGCCTTCGCATGGGCGGCGGTCTTCGGGGTGAAATCCAACGCCATCCTCCTGGCGGGCGACGGGGCGACCCTGGGGATCGGGGCCGGCCAGATGTCGCGGGTGGACGCTTCGGTGGTCGCCGTCCGGAAGGCGGCCGACGCGGGCCTGGACCTGGAGGGAAGCGTCCTCGCCTCCGACGCCTTCTTTCCCTTCCGCGACGGGGTCGATGCGGCGGCCGAGGCGGGGGTGCGGGCCATCATCCAGCCCGGGGGATCGGTGCGGGACGAAGAGGTGATCACCGCCGCCGACGAGCACGACCTGGCCATGATCTTCACGGGGCGGCGGCTCTTCCGACACTGATCCGTGGTGGGCCGGCGTATCCGTCGTGGGTCCCCGGAGGTTCCGGGTCCCCGGTGAAGCCCTGTTTCAGCGGCCCTCCAACCCGAGAGTGCCACGGAGTTCCGGAACACAGGGGCGGGCGAGCCCATAGTAAGTAGCGAAGCCAACGGCAGTTCGCTTCGTTGGGGGTGGAGTGATGTGCTGCCGAACTTGCCCAGCAGTAAAGGGAGTTCAATCGTGAAACGGATCGCCGCACCATTCTTTGCTCTCGCCCTCCTCTTCGCCATGGGCGCCGCACCGGCCCAGGTCGATGCGCAGGAGCCCTTCGAAACCAGCATCATCGACGTTCTCTCGGACCATGGTGAGTTCGAGACCTTCCTCACCGCCCTCCAGACTGCGGGCTTCGACCAGGCGCTTGCGGTGGATGGCCCCTACACTGTCTTCGCGCCCACCGATGCCGCCTTCGAGGCGCTCCCCGAGGGACAGCTCGAGGCGCTCCTCCAGGACCCCGAGGCACTTGCCGGCCTCCTGGGCTACCACCTCGTGCCCGGTGAGTACGACACCGGTGTGCTCGAACAGACCTCGATGCTCGAGAGTGCCTTCGGCGAGGCGCTCCAGGTGACCGCCGGTGACGGCGTGATCCAGATCAACGCGGCCACCGTGGTCGATGCGGGGAACGCGGCCGACAACGGGATCATCCACGCCGTGGACGAGGTCCTCATGACGCCGTGACGACGCCGTAGCGGCACAGAGTCGACCGTGGGGCGGGTCGGGGTGGAGGACACCCCGGCCCGTTCGTCTGTCGTGGACCGGGGGATTCAGCTTTCCCCGCTCCGGTCCTATCTTTCGTTCCTGGAGGGGTGACGGAGCGGCTAACGTACCGGTCTTGAAAACCGAGGTCAGGAGAAATCCTGCGTGGGTTCGAGTCCCACCCCCTCCGCTCGGGAGAAGGGTTTTCGGCGGGGTCGCCTGATGGGCGGCCCCGCCGCTTTGGTCTCCTGTGTGCCCACTGTGGACCGCACCCGGCGCAGAATGGCCGCTGTGGCTAAGGGAAGATCCCCCGCTCCCGGTAGGCGAGGGCCACCTTCCGGATCGCCACAATGAAGGCGCCGGTGCGGAGGTCCGCCTCATGAATCCGGGCCAGCTCTCGCATCTCGTGGTACCCGTTGACCATCGTCTCTTCGAGGCCCGAGTTCACCAGGTCCTCCTCCTTGGCGCCCACCGCCACCGACTCGAAGACATCGCCATTGAAGCGCTTCCCGGTGAGGCCTTCCACGGCCTGGAGGATTCGTTCGTTGGAGGCGGCCTCGAAGCGCCGCTCCATCCGTCCGAAGCGCATGTGGGTCAGATTCTTGATCCACTCGAAGTAGGAGACGGTGACCCCGCCGGCGTTCAGGTACATGTCGGGGAGCATGAGGACGCCCCGCTCCAGCAGGATGTTGGCGGCATCGGCCGTCGTGGGCCCATTGGCCCCCTCGGCAATGATCTTCGCCTGGATCCGCCCGGCATTGTCGGCGTGGATCACGCTCTCCAGGGCCGCGGGGAGGAGGATGTCGCACTCCCATTCCAGCCCGCGCGCGCCCTCTCCACCCCCCTCGATGACCTCTTCGGCCTCGATGTCGATGAGGGAGCCCCCGGCCATGCGGTGCCGGTAGATCTCCTCCACATCCAGACCCCGGGAGTCGTAGATGGCGCCTTCCCGTTCGAGGATCCCCACCACCTTCACCCCGTCGGCGGCCAGGAAGGTACCGGCGTGGTACCCCACATTCCCCAGCCCCTGGATCACCACCGTCTTGCCCTCCAGCCCGGTCTCGAGCCCCAGGGGCTCCATGTCTTCGGCGATGGAGACCGCCTCACGGAGCCCGAAGTAGACGCCTCGGCCGGTGGCTTCGGTCCGACCCCGCACCCCGCCCTGGGAGACCGGTTTGCCGGTGATGGCGCCGGCCGTTGATGCCTGTCCGGGCGAGAGGGCGGCGTAGGTGTCCGCCATCCACGCCACCTCGCGCTCGCCGATCCCCATGTCGGGCCCCGGCACGTCGATGGTGGGGCCCATGCAGTTCTTCTGCACGAGCTCATAGGTGTATCGACGGAGGATCCGCTCCAGCTCGGCGTCGGAATAATGATCCTTCTCAACCCGAATGGCGCCCTTCGCGCCCCCGAAGGGGATGTCCACCATGGCGCACTTGTACGTCATGAGGGCGGCCAGGGCGGTCACTTCGTCTTCGTTGGCATGGCTCGTGAGCCGGATGCCCCCCTTCACCGGGAGACGGTGCTGGGAGTGCTGGGCCCGCCAGCCATGGATCACCTCGATCCGTCCATCGTCCATCTTCACGGGGAAGGCGGTATGGTAGACGACGTTGCACTCCTTGATCTGGTCGAGGAGCCCGTCGGGGTGGTCCAGGAAGGATGCCGCACGGTCGAAGTACCGATTGACCTGCGTGAAGAACTTGGGAGTGTTGGACATGGGGCGGGAACGCCTTTCGGTGGGGAGCAGGGAAGGTCCGCTTGAACCTTGGTCCTTTCCCCAGTCGATGCAACCCCGAGCTGCCGGGAATGTAGCGTTTACGCCATGGGCGGCCCTGCCCCCGTCCCGGAATGTAGCGTGTACGCTACCGGCAGCCTCGTCACGGTCCCGGGTCATAGCGTATACGCTACAATTCGGCTTCCCTTTCTTCCATGAATGGTGGCGTTCTCGCTACACGCCCCCTGCGAGCGTGGGTCGAAGACCGTCACCCTCGGACCCGATGAGCTGCCGCTCATCACATCATACGCCCCTGCGAGCGCCGGCCAAAGGCTTTCCCCGGGGCACACGAATCCATCCCGCCCGACCCTGGATCTTCGTTGGCCCGCTTCACCGATGCCGACCCGGCTCCGCCGGGTGCCCGATCGCTTTCAGCGAACCGCCTTGACCCGGGGCACCCGCACGCAAAGCGTGTGGGTCGCGCAAGA
>SLSF01000204.1 GCA_007130605.1 Gemmatimonadota bacterium
GCCGAGGTAGAGGAGCTGCGCCCCCAGGATCGGGAGCTCCCCGGGGCCTGCGAAGACGGCCAACGCATCGGGCGCCCTCGATTCGATCTGTGCAAGCTGGCCGCGGAAGTCCGAGCTCCCGGCTCCGTAGGCGAGGGTCTGGACCACCCGTCCGCCCCCGGCCTCGAACGCCTGCCGGAACCATCCGGCCTCGGCGGACTCGTCGGAGGCATTGGAGTGGAGGATGGCGACCTCGCGGAAGCCCTGGTCCAATGCCAGGCGGGCCAGGGTGCGGGAGGCATCGGGGTCGACCCCCGTGAGCGAGAAGGCCCCCTCGCCACCACCCGACGAAACCGGGGCCACGGGAGAGATCATGGGTGTGTTGCTCCCACGGGCCTGGGCCGCCTCGCGAAAGCCCGTCTCCGTCAGGGGACCGATGATCCCGAAGGTGGCCCGGGACTCGAGGGTCCGCACACCGGCCACCGAAGCGCTGGCACTCCCCCGGTCCTCCTCCTGGGCCAGTTGGACCGCTCCCCGGATCCCCTCGTCCAGGAGGGCGATCTCGATGCCGTCGCGGATCTGTTCCGAGAGGCGCTGCAGCGTGGGAGAGCCATCGAGGGAGAGGATGGAGCCCAGGGTCCCCGAGAGTTCGCCTTCCGGGGCCAGGTCGCCGGCCTCGATGCGGGCGATCCGCTCCACTTCTCCCGAGGCGGGCTCCAGGCTCCGGGCAGCGTCCAGGTGCACCCGGGCCGCGCCGCTGTCTCCCACCAGGGCCCGCCGCTCGGCCAGCTCCACCTGGAAGACCGGAAGGAGCCAGGGATGGTCCGGCGCCCCGTCCACGACCCCCCGAAGGATCGTCTCATCCAGCGACGATGCCGTGCGACGCGCCCGCTCCAATGCGCGCTCGCGCACCTCGGGAGGGCTGGTCTCGGGCACATCGAAGAGGGCTTCCAGCGCCCCATCCATCTCTCCTTCCAGGCGCAGGTGCGCAAGGAAGAAGAGGCCATCGGCCCGGAGGGGATCGGTGGGCTCGAGCCGGCCGAGGTACGCCTCCATGGCCTCCACGCCCCGCTCCCATTCCCGAAGACCGTACCGGGCCTCGGCCTCGAGGCGATAGGCTCCGGCGGAGCCCTGGGCGGTGGGGAGGCGCTCGCGGATCTCGTCGGTGATGGCGATGGCGTCGAGCCACGCGCCCTCGCCCAGGAGAGCCTCGGCCTCGGCCAGGAGGGCGGCCGCCTCGGCGTCCTCTTCAGCCGTCGCCACACCTTCCGTCAGCGCCGGACCTTCGGCCACGGCAGGCGGCGGCGGTTCAGGGGCCTCGACCCCCACCAGGGCACACCCACCGATGAGAGCCAGAAGCAGCACCGCGAGGGTCCGCAGTCCCACAGAGGCTCGGAGGAACGCCCGCTCACTCGATCGTTGCATGGGTGCGATCTCCAAATTCGTCACAGTCGAAGGCCGCCCGGGCGACAGAGCGCTCGGGCGGCCCGAGTCCGGAAGCGCGTTCCGGACCATACCCCATTGGGGGACGGAAGTGTTTCGGAGGCGGTCAGTCCTTGACCGTCTCTTCGTCCTCGACCTCGTCCTCCGCCACGGCCTCGTCGGCTTCGGCGGTGGGGGCCTCCTCGACCGCTTCCTCCTCGGTCTCGGCTTCAACGACTTCCTCCGCCTCGGCCTCCGGCTCCTCAGCCTCGACGCTCTCCTCCTCCACATCCTCCGTGGATTCGGTGGACGCCTCGGCATCGGCCTCGGCAGTCTCGGCTTCGGCAGTCTCGGCTTCGGCAGTCTCGGCTTCGGCCTCGGCCTCCACCTCTTCGGCGGTGTCCTCGGCTTCCACTGCTTCGTCGGCCTCGACCTCTTCCTTCGCCGGCTTCCGCTCCGGTGCCGTCAGCACCTCGAGGACGATGCGGCGGTTGGCGGCGTCCGACTCCAGCACCTTCAGGTCGACGGGATCACCGGCCTCGAAGTACTCCTCGAGGCGATCCATGTCCCCTGCCGACGAGTGCGAGGCAGGGACGAAGCCCTCGATGTCGTCTCCCAGGTCGACCACGACCCCCTTGTCCTGCACCCGCACCACCGTTCCGTCGCACTCCACTCCGGGAGCAAAGCGCACGGAGATGGCGGGCCACGGATCGTCCTCGAGCTGCTTCATGCCCAGCGAGATCCGCTTGTTCTCGGCATCGATGTCGAGGACCTGGACTTCCAGGTCCTGGCCCTTCTGGACCTCCTCGGAGGGGTGCTCCACCCGCTTCGTCCACGACATGTCGGAGACGTGGACCAGGCCATCGATGCCCGGCTCGATCTCGACGAAGGCGCCGAAGGAGGTGAGGTTGCGAACCTTTCCGGTGATCTTGGTCCCGGCCGGGTACTTCATGGGGAGCGAGAGCCACGGATCCTCTTCGATCTGCTTCATGCCGAGAGAGATCTTCTCGTCGTCGGCATCGACCTTGAGGACCACGGCCTCGATCTCGTCTCCGATGGAGACCAGCTTCGAGGGGTGGCGGATGTTGCGGGTCCAGGACATCTCGGAGATGTGCACCAGACCCTCGACTCCCTTCTCGAGCTCGACGAAGGCGCCGTAGTTCGTGATGGAGACCACCTTTCCGCGAACCCGGGCACCCACCGGGTACTTCCGGTCGATCTCGGTCCACGGGTAGGGGAGGAGCTGCTTGAGCCCCAGCGAAATCCGTTCGCGGTCCCAGTCCACGTCGAGGACCTTGATATCGAGCGCCTGCCCGATATCCACAACCTCGGACGGATGGCCCACACGTCCCCATGACATGTCGGTGATGTGGAGGAGTCCGTCGAGACCGCCGAGATCGATGAAGGCACCGAAGTCGGTGATGTTCTTGACGGTTCCCTGTCGCACCTGGCCCACCAGGAGCTCCTTCACCAGGGTGTCGCGCTTCTTCTCGCGCTCGCCCTCGAGGATCACCCGGCGCGA
>SLSF01000163.1 GCA_007130605.1 Gemmatimonadota bacterium
ACACCCTGGAATCGTGGCGGTGATCGGCCACTCCAACAGCGCCGCGAGCATTGCGGCCTCCCAGGTCTACAACCAGAACGGAATCCTCCAGATCGCTCCCACCTCCACAGCGATCCTGTACCGGGAGGCGGGGCCCTACAGCTTCCGTCTGGTGTCGGGGGACGATGCCCAGGCCCGTTTCCTCGCCCGTACCCTCATCGATTCCCTCCCCTCGGGAGCCCGACTGGCAATCCTCTATGTGAATGACGACTACGGGAGGGGGCTCCAGCGATCCCTCTACGACGAACTCGAAGAGAGCGACCTCGTGGTCGCCCTGAGCCTTCCGCACCTGGACGACGGTGTGGAGGGAGAGGTCCTGGAGCACCTGAGGGAGTCCCTCTCCGCCGCGAGCCCCGACGCCATCGTCTGGCTCGGCCGGACCCATGGACTCGATTCGGCGCTCCCGGTGATCCGGGAGCGCCTGGGACCCGTTCCCATCTACGGGAGTGACGGGACGTCCACCGCACGCGACTACCACCCCGACGACCTCTGGAGCCCATGGGCGGGGGTGTACCTGGTCGACCTTCTGGAGGACACGCCTCCACCGGAGCGGGCAGCCTTCTACCAGCGCTTCCGCGAACGGTTCGAGGTGACGGGGGTGGGCTCCGCCGAAGCGTTGTTCTACGATGCCACACGCCTGGTGCTCTGGGGACTTCGCGAAGGTGCCCGAGACGGGGAGGCCCTGCGTGAACTCCTGAACGCATTGGGTGACACCCGTCCGGCATGGCCCGGGCTCACCGGTGAGATCCGGTTCTCGGATGAGGGAGACGGCTTCACCGACTTCGTTCTCACCCGCTATCCAGAGCCGGAGCCGCGCTGATGCGCCGAGCACGGTCCCAGGCCAATGCCTCGGGCACCCGGGACACCCAC
Source organism: Gemmatimonadota bacterium (assembly GCA_007130605.1). Taxonomy (GTDB): domain Bacteria; phylum Gemmatimonadota; class Gemmatimonadetes; order Longimicrobiales; family Gaopeijiaceae; genus SLBA01. The sequence continues at coordinate 910 of SLSF01000163.1, forward strand.
CCCCGGCTCTCCCTCCGCCGCCGGATCCTGGTGGTGGGGGGAATCGTCGGTGCTGCGCTTCTGCTGGGGGGCGGCCTCTTCCTCTACACGGCCCTCGACATCCGCGACGAGTTGAACCAGGCCACCGACGCCTTTCTCCAGGAGCAGCGGATCGCCAATGGGATCGGCCAGGCCGTCATGCGCCAGCTCGCCACCGGCTCCGCAATCACAGAGGACCCGAGCACCGAGACGCAGCGCCGCTTCAGGGAGTCCGGCGACGAGGTCTACGACCAGATCCGACGCTACCTCTTCCTCGACCTCTCCTCCGATGCCCGGGCCCAGCTCGAACGGATGCGCGAGGAGCACCAGCGACTCGAGGTCCTGGCAGCCCGGACCGCCGACCTTCTGGCCCGGGGGGAAGCGGAGGCCGGCGCCCAGCTCCGTTCGGAGATGCTCGACCAGGCCTTCGTCCTCCTCGACGCCGTCGACGACCTCGTCCTTCTTCGCGATGCGGAACTCGAGGCCCTGAGAGGTCGCCAGGACCAGGCGTTCCGCCTCCTCTTCACCGGCGGAATGTTCGCCACCCTCCTCGCCGCGCTGGCGGCACTGCTCCTGGCCCTCCTTCTCCACCGGCGGGTCACCCAGCCCCTCTCCCTCCTCTCGGAGGCCACCGATCGACTCGGAAAGGGCGAACTCGCCACCCGCCTCCCCCCGGGCGAGGACCGGGAGTTCGACCAGCTCTCGAGGGCCTTCAACCGGATGGCCGAGGAGCTCGAAGGCGCCACCCATGACCTGGAGGAGCGGAACCGGGAGCTTTCGGAGGCACTGGACCAGATCCGAACAACCCAGAACGAACTCATCCAGACCGAAAAGCTCAGCGCCATGGGTCGCATGGCCGCCGGGCTCGCCCACGAACTCAACAACCCGCTGGCCAGTGTGCTCGGCTTCAGCCAGCTCCTCGAGGGCCAGCTCCTGGCAAGCGATGCCCTGAGTCCGCGGGAAGCCCTCGATAGCTTCGTGATCCCCATCGTAGAGGAGGCGTCACGTGCGCAGCACCTGGTGCGGAACTTCCTCCACTTCTCCCGCCAGTCCCAGGTCGAGCTGGGCCCGGTGCACCTCCCCGCGGCAGTTGAGGTGATCCGAACCCTTCGGGACTTCGCCTTTCGTCAGGCCGGATTCGAGCTCAGGGTGGAGACGATCCCCGAGGTCCATGTCCATGCGGACCCCAACCTCCTTCAGAGCGTCTTCGTCAACCTGGTCAACAACGCGCTCCAGGCGCTCTCCGACCGGCGTGAAGCCGGAGGGGCTCTCGTCATTCGGGCGAGCCGGAAGGAAGGACGCGTTCACATCGTCTTCGAGGACGATGGCCCGGGTCTCACCGATCCGGAACGGATTTTCGAGCCATTCTACACCACCAAGCCGGTCGGAGAAGGAACGGGGCTCGGACTCGCCGTGGCACACCGATTCATGGAGAGCTTCGGAGGCCGGATCGAGGGGGAGAACCGGTCGGAGGGGGGGGCCCGGTTCACCCTCACCCTCCTGGCAGTGGAGCCCGTCGACCCGACTTCGGATCCCGCAACCGCCGATGCCCCAGGGTCCCCGGGCTCGGTTCCCGATCCCATCGCCGGTTGCACGATCCTGGTGGTGGAGGACGAGGCCCCCCTCAGGACCCTCCAGGACCGGATCCTCCGGAGGATGGGCGCCGAGGTGCTCCTGGCCGCAGATGGAGCCGAGGCCCGGCGGATCCTCCAGACCACCGATGTGGACCTGGTGATCTCCGACGTCCGGATGCCCGGAGAAAGCGGACTCGACCTCTTCCGGTGGATCCTGCGCGAACGAACCCCCCTCTCACGGCGATTCCTCTTCGTCACCGGCGACATCGGCGCCCCCGAGCTCATCTCCCTCGCCGAGCGGTGGCCCGGCACCTTCCTCCACAAACCCTTCGAGGTGGAGGAGTACCTGGGACGGGTGCGGACGATCCTGCGAAATGGCACGGTGGACCGTCTCCCCGCCCCCACTCCCGC
>SLSF01000098.1 GCA_007130605.1 Gemmatimonadota bacterium
GCTCGTTGCGTGCGCTTGCGGGCACCTGTGGGCTGGTCTTCCTTGCGGCCTGTGGCTCGGACTCCGGTAGCGTAACGGATCCCGGTCCCGACCCCAACGGAGGCGGCGGCAGCGGCGAGGATCCCAGCATCTCCCTTACCCTCTCTTCATCGGGCTCGACGGTAGAGGCCGGACAGAGCACCTCGTTCACTGCCACGGTGACGCGGGCTGGAGGGTTCACCGGAAGCGTGGGTGTGGAGGTTCAGGACGAACCCGCCCACGTGGAGGTCAGCGTCTCCGACGAAGGGGGTAGTGGGGCTGCGTCCACCTTCGCGGTCGAGATCGAGGTGGGGGCCGAGGCCGCTCCAGGTGCGCACGAACTCACCGTGGAGGCGTCGGGCACCGGGGTCACCGCCGTGGACCAGACCTTCACCCTCACCATCACCGAAGCAGACGACCCAGGCGACAATGGTGGGACGGGCGGCTCTCAGGTGACGCTGGACTTCTCTGGGTGCCGGGCCTCTGAGATGCCCATCTGGGTGGGCTACCAGGATGGGAGTGGGGACTGGGCCCAGGCCACGGGAGACGGCTTCGTCTACACCTTCCAGATCGCGGGAGGGACCATGGCCTACGCCTGGTACGCGGAACCCGAAGGCATCCCCATGACCCAGGTGACCTTCCTGGCCACCGAGGAGATCCTGGCGGTCCAGCCCTTCCTTATCTGCAACCCTCCTCGGGGGACGGCCAGCATGTCCGGGATCGTGGAGGGGCTCGGCGCCTCCCAGCTGGCCGGCGTCACTCTGGGTCCGGGTTTCGGCGCGACCACCGGTGCGGCCCCGGAGGTCGTCGTGGGAGGATTGACCGAGGGCACCATGGATCTGGTGGCCTTCCGTGCAGACCTCTCCGCGAGCCCCGTCCCGGATCGGCTCCTCCTCCGCCGGGAGGTGGAGGTCACCGATGGCGGATCGCTGGGCACCCTGGACTTCGACGGCTCTGAGTCCTTCGATCCCGCCTGGGCCACCATGTCGGTGAGCGGAGCGGGCGGTGCACCGTCCAACTTCCTCATGGGGTACCTGTCCGGGGACCAGTGCCTGGGGAGCAACGGGGCTCTGGCCCGGGCGCAGGGGGTGCAGACCGGAAGCGTGGAGCTCCCCGGGATCCCTCCCGATCGTCAGCGGAATGGAGACGTCCACCAGCTCACCATCACCCAGGCGGAGGCGGGGAGCGCCCGGCTGGCCACCCAGTTCTTCCGGGTGCTGTCGGACCGCACCCTGGCGCTGCCCCCGAGTATCGACCCCTCGGTCTCCGACGACGACGGCGCCTACCGCCGCATGTCCGCCAGCTTTGCAATCCCTTCGCCGTTCCGGGAAGGCTCCTCAGGGATGGCGGCGCTTACCCTGTCGGACAACGACGGGAAGAGCTTCGTGACCGGCGTCAGCCTGAGCCGCATCTCCGGGTCCACCGCCGAAGTCACGACGCCGGATCTCTCCGGGGCGCCCGGCTGGAGCGACGCCTGGGCGCTGCCCGCCGGCTCCTCGGTGCGCTGGACCGCACAGATTACGGCCAGTCGCCTGGCCGGCAATGATCCCGCGAACTTCTGCCAGGAAGACGCCTGGGCGCGGGTCGCTACGGTGGAAGGGACCCGGTAGCCGGCGGATCGTCCCGCTACCTAGCAGGGCAGACCATCTCGCCTCGCTGGGCCGCCTCCAGGATCTCTATCAGGTCGGTGAGGGCTTCCCGGCCCCGGTCCTCCAGGTACCAGGCCATCTTCTGGTCCAACATCTCAGCGGCTTCGCCTCGCTCCAGCGCCGGCTGCCAGAACTCCCACACCGAGGCGGGCATCTCGACCCAGCACCCTCGAAGCTCGTACTCCTCGTCCAGGAGGAGGATGGTAGGCGTGGCCGCCCGTCCGTCCGGCGTCCTGAAGGCCTCCATCCAGGGCCGACCCGCCTCAGGGTCCGCGATGCGAAAGCCCAGCGACGGCAACGCACCGGCGAGACTCGCCACATACGGAAGGGTCCCCACCGAGTCCGAGCATCCGGCCACAGCGATGGCCAGAATGTGCCACGAGCCACCGGCCGCTTCGGCCCGCTCCACCAGCTCCCCGTGAGGGGTTGCGTTGTCCGAGTGCTCGATCCACAGCTCCCGGCGATCTTCGGCCTGTGCGAAGAACGCCTCCCAGGTGAGGGCGGCCTCGTAGACCTGACGCAGGGAATCGGCCTCTTGGGAAGTGGAGGGTGGGAGGCTGGCCGGACCGGGCGCTGGAGCCGGGGCCGGGAGCGCTCCACACAGCGAGGCCGAGAGCAGGAAGGCTGCGACCGGATTGAGCATAGGGGTGACTCCAGCGGAGGTGCCGGCCCCAGTCGAAGTCGAGGGGCCCAAGGTTCAACGATCGCTCCCTGGTTCGAGCCCCGCAAAGGTGAAGGGGTTCGGCGCAGGGCCGGGGGCACTTCCGTAGGGCCACCGGGCACACGACTGTCAGCCCCGGAGGACGATCCGGACTCACCTGAGCGGGAGAACTGGGCGAAGCCTCCAGACGATCTCGAGCACTCATAATAAATACACATATTTGGTCTGCCTGAGGGCCGGATCAACTGATCGAGGGCGTGGCAGTCGTCGATCAGCTCAGATCAGGAGCCGCAGCGTTGGCTCGCGAGCCTCGAGATCCCCATAGTGATGCATCACCGTAGTGGCCACGCGCCCATCGCCGACCTCGCGGGGTGGACGATGTTCTGCATGACCACCTCCAACCCTGTGAGCCATGACTTCGAGTTTCCGCCTCCCCCCTCGGGCGTTCGCCCCCATCATCCTCCTGGCCATGGTGTCCCTACTGGCCGAGGGCATCCAGGCCCAGAAGTGGACCCACCGCTATCCCCAGGTGGAGGGCTATGGACATCACGTCTACCTGGAGGGATACGAGCTCCC
>SLSF01000208.1 GCA_007130605.1 Gemmatimonadota bacterium
ACATCCCTCTACCGCGAGGTCGGCTGGTGCCGCAGGTAGGACCGGATGTCTCCCAGATCGAAGAGGCCGTTCCGGTTCCCCAGGCGGTCCAGGTAGAGGCGCTCCGCATCGGTCAGGGGGTTGCCCGAGGTCCCCAGCAGGGTCCTGAGGAGCCGGGTGTGAGGGATCGCCTGGGTGGAGACCCTGAGCACAGCGCGCCCATCTTCGATCCGGATGTCCTGGAGTATCGCACTGCTCGGAGACTCGTCGTGCCGTCGGCTCGAGGGGTGGGTGGCATTGGTGAGGAGTCCCGGGCTCTCCCGAGCCCACGCGTCGCCGGGCTCGCCCCGGTTGCCTCCCTCCATGGCATTTCGGAGCAGGGACTCGTTCCCGTCGGCCTCCAGGACCATGACCCGGTAAAGGAGCGGGGCGTCCGGGCCGCTCCGCCGCACCGACTGGTTCCGGTCGATATGGTAGATCATGACCCCCGAGTCCGGGATGTCCCGGTCATACCCTTCCTGCACGCGGTACTCCACATGGAGGTGCGCCGACCCGGAGAGAGGCACCCGGAGGGCCTGTCCACTCTCGCGCACCGGATCCAGGGTCACCTCCCGATCGATGCCCGGCTCCACCTCGACGAAGTCGATCCAACCCAACTGTTCCTTCGACCAGGGTACCATGTGGGGCGGCATGGGGGTTTCGCTCCGAACCGTGGGATCACCGCACCCCCACGCGCCGGCGGCCATGATTCCCCAGCACCCAACCACCCATCGGCGTTCCTCGGGCTGGAGTCCTTCGACGGAATCATAGAGGTCGGGGAGCCCCAGGATGTGCCCGAGTTCGTGTGCGATGGTGGCCGGGGTCTGGATCGACTCACCGCTGCAGACCACCGCACTCTGGATGATGTAGTCGTTCACACGGATGGGCGTCCCGTCGGGGCGGGTGGCCCGGCTCTCGAAGGACTGGCCCTTCCATCCCGCCATCCGCCAGCGATGGGGCCAGGGCGCCGGTCCCCCGCACGAGGCGGCCACCTCGATGAACTGGAAGGCCACCACGTCCACGAATCCGTCGTCGTCTCCACTGTTGGGGATCCCGTCCGGCCCGTCGTTGTCGAACGCACCGAAGTCCACGAGGGTGTCGGCCGCCTCCAGCGCCTGCCAGAGCACTTCGCCCAGTTCGGCGTTCCCGCCCAGACCAAAGTTGTCGGAGACCGCGTCGGCCAGGGAGACATCGGTCCGGATCCAGGGGGTGACCGACCCCGTCACCTCGAGTCGGCCTCCCGAGACCTCGTCATAGTAGCCGGTGAGTGTGCCGTGGTCCGCCGGACCCCGGAAGAGGTTCTGTTCCATTTCCTCGGGTGTGATCCAGGGCTCCGGTGAATCGGAAAAGAGGATGGGAATGATGAGGACCGGGAGGGTCCCCTCCACCGCGGCACCCACCTGGCGCGCCTCCTCGGCCCGGGCGATCCAGCCATGCTGAATCTGGAAGGCCGTCGGATCCCGGCGAAGCTCGTCGTAGTAGCTCTGGGGGAGGGGGATCCCGGTCATTTCCGAGACCACCTCCAGGTCCTGCGCGCTTCCCTTCATCGGGGCTGTGAGGGGGATCAGCCAGAGAACGCATGCCACCACCATGAGGCCCGCGCTGCGCGCCCTCATCAGGAGCCTCCGGCCGGACTCGTCCGGATGGAATAGCCCCCGATCTCCTCCCGGAGCTGGTCGTCACCATCCACCACCGACAGAACCTCGATGGTGGGAGGGTCGTCCACCGCCTCCACCTCCATCAGGAGGCTGAGTTCGCCCGGTTCCGTCCGAATGAGAACGACGAGTGTCACGCCCTCCACCGCCTCCATGAAGAGAAGGTCTCCCGGGGGGTTCTCGGCGCGGACCGAGATGGGGGTGCTCCCGGATACCTCCAGGAGAACCGCCCCTTCCGCACCATGGGGAGATTCGACGACCACCAGGAGTTCCCCGGGGCCGGAGGGGGTGACCGGGCTGTCGGAACAGGCGGCGACCAGGAGGAGCGCCGCCGCCAGGACCGCGAGCCGGACCGTGGCCCAACGATGGCCTCGGCGAGCCACCGGATGCTCAGGAGCGAAGTTCATCGATGAATGCCTCCATCCGTTCCCGCATGGCCTGGTCGGGGAGGCGCCCCCGGCACGCCCCCATGTTCTCGCGCATATGGTCGGGGTTCGAGGTGGCAGGAATGGCACAGGTGATGGCCGGGTGGGAGATGATGTACTTGAGGAAGAAGTGGCTCCAGGCGGTGCAGTCGAACTCCGCCGCCCAGTCGGGCAGGGGGACGTCGCTCACCAGGGGGAAGAGGCCGCCACCTGCGAAGGGCCGGGCCACGATGACCCCGACTCCACGATCCATCGCCGTGGGCAGGATCCGGTCGGCGGCCTCCCGCTCCAGGAGGCTGTAGTTCGTCTGAACGAAGTCGAGCCGGTCGTCTTCCTCCAGGAGTTCCACCACCCGGTCGTACCGCTGCGCCGACGTGTTGGTGATCCCGATGTACCGGAAGCGTCCCTGCGAGCGCCACAGTTCCAGCGTGTCCAGGTGGATCTCCACATCGACCAGGTTGTGCACCTGCATGAGTTCGATGGCGTCCGGCCGGCGGAGCTCCGCCATCGACTGCTCCATCTGGGCGATGCCCTCCTCCCGCCCCTCGGTCCAGACCTTGGTGGCGACCCAGAAGTCGTCCAGGAGCCCGAGGTCGTCGGCGAGGTCCCCCGTGACGATCTCCGCCCGACCGTACATGGGAGAGGAGTCCACCACCCGACCACCGGCGTCGTGGAAGGCCCGGAGCACCTCCCGGAGTGGGGCCAGCTCTTCCTCCACATCGTCCACCATGAAGGTCTGCCAGGTCCCCATTCCCACGGCGGGAATCTGCTCGCCACTGGCGGGGATCGTCTTGAGGATCAGGTC
>SLSF01000134.1 GCA_007130605.1 Gemmatimonadota bacterium
CCCCCGTTCCCCGTCGGCGAGGGCATCCTCCAGCACGGCGACCAGCGCCTCCTCGTCCAGGGGCTCGAGGATGAAGACCGGCGCCCGCGAGAGGAGCGGGCGATTCACCTCGAAGGAGGGGTTCTCGGTGGTGGCCCCGATGAGGACGATGGTGCCGTCCTCCACATGGGGGAGGAAGGCGTCCTGCTGCGCGCGGTTGAAGCGATGGATCTCGTCGCAGAAGAGGATGGTGCCCCGTCCGGTGGCTTGTCGCCGGGTCTTCGCCTCGGCGATGATCTCCCGCACCCGTCCCACCCCCTCGGTCACCGCCGAGAAGGCGACGAAGTGGGCGTCCGCCCGATCGGCCAGGAGGCGGGCCAGCGTCGTCTTTCCACTCCCCGGGGGGCCCCAGAGGATGCAGCTCTGAAGCTCCCCGCCTTCCATCATCCGCCGAAGGGGCGACCCCGGTCCCAGGAGGGTCCCCTGGCCCCGCACCGCCTCAAGGGTCCGGGGGCGCATGCGGGCGGCCAGCGGCGCACCGGACTCCTCGCCGTCGGCGGTCCTCCCTCCCCCGGCCTCGTCAAGGTGGCCGGGCTCATGCCCGAAAAGGTCGGGAGAGTCGCTCACGCCTCCTCCCCGTCGTCTCCATCGCCCAGGAGCTCCCGGGCCCGTTCGGCAAGCTGGAGACCTTCATTCCTGGAGGGATCCTCGTGCACCCACGCCAGGAGGGCCTCGAAGACTTCGCCGAAGCGGGGTCCCGGACGAAAGCCCATCCGGATCAGGTCGCGTCCCCCCAGGGCCAGCTCCCCCTCGGTGAGGGGCACCCCGGACCGAAGCTCCCGCCGGAGGGCACGGATCCAGCGGGCCTCCTCGTGGAAACCCTCCCCCTCGACGGCCCCCTCCAGCGCACGATTCAACCGAAGGAGGCGTGCCCCGATCCGGATGGCCCCGGAGGCCCCCTCTCTTCCCATCCGGGCCAGCCACCGTCGGCACGCCACGGCATCGGAGCCCGGCGGCGGCACGGTCCGCACGCCGCCGGCCCACGCCCCCACCGAGCGGATCCGGGCATTGGAGAAGCGGAGCCGGGTCATGATGGCCACCGTCGCCAGCACCGTTTCCTCGAAGGCGTCGCCCTCGGCCACGCTCCCATCGCCCGACCGGTGGAGGAGGGCGGCGAGCCGGGCCTCCCAGGGAAGTGGCGGGAGGAGGTCCACCAGGTGGAGGAGGTGCGACCACCGGTCCCCCATCCCCGTCTCGTGCGGGACTCCCACCAGGTGGTCGAGCTCGGGGTAGAGGAGGCCGAGGGCTCCCGACGCGGCGTAGAGGGAGAGCGCCCGCGACGGGACGGGGTCCTGGAGCACCTTCTCCAGCTCCTCCCGGATCCGCTCCGGGGAGAGTCGCTCCATTCCCGGCACCGCCGCGCAGAGGGCTCGCCAGCTCGCCCCCTCGATGGCGAGGGAGAAGCGCCCGGCGAAGCGGAGGGCCCGTAGCACGCGGAGGAAGTCCTCCGAGAAGCGGTCTCCGGGGGTGCCCACCGTGCGCAGGACCCCGGCCTCGAGGTCGTCGGCACCCCCGAATGGATCGAAGAGCTCGTCCCGGAGGGGGTGCCAGGCGATGGCATTGATGGTGAAGTCCCGTCGCGCCAGGTCCTCCTCCACCGTATCGGCGAAGGCGACGACGGCGTGGCGGCCGGTGGTCTCCACATCGCGACGGAAGGTGGTGACCTCGTAGAGGGTGCCGGTCCGATCGAGCACGCCCACCGTGCCATGGTCCACCCCGATGGGAACGGTGCGCCGGAAGGCCTGCTGCATCTGGCGGGGGGTGGCCCGGGTGGTCAGGTCCCAGTCGGAGGAGTCGATCCCCAGGAGACCGTCACGCACGGCGCCCCCCACGGCCCAGGTCTCGAAACCCTTCTCCTCGAGGGTGCGGGCGATCCATTTCACCGCCCCCGGGGGCGCCAGGTCACTCATCCCGGAAGCACCGCCCCGCCATTCACATTCATGATCTCTCCGGTGATATGCCTCGCCAGGGGCGAGCAGAGGAAGACGATGGGACCGGCCACATCCGCCGCCGTGGCGATGCGTCCCAGGGGGATCCCGGCCATCGCCTCCCGCCGTGCCTCTCCCTGGAGGGCGGGCGCCGCCATCTCGGTGTCGATCCAGCCGGGCGCCACCGAATTCACCGTCACTCCCCGGGGGGCGAGCTCCCCGGAGAGCCCCTTCACCAGCGAGACGATGGCGCCCTTCGACGCCGCATAGTCCCCATGGAAGGCCTCACCCCGCTGGGCCGCCGTCGAGGTGACCAGTACGATGCGTCCACCGTCGTCGATGACCCTCGCCGCCTCCCGGACGGTGTAGAAGAGGCTCTCCACATTGATCCGCTGGGTGCGAAGCCACTGCTCGGTGCTCATCTCGGCGAGCGGCACCGGGTCGGGCGGCCAGATGCCGTGGTTCCCGACGAAGAGGTCGACGCCACCGAAGGCCTCGGTGGTGTGCCGGAAGAGATCTCGGGCCACCGCCTCCCCCACCAGGTCCCCCTGGAAGGCCTCCACCTCGCCTCCCAGCTCCCGGAGTTCGCCCACCACCGCTTCGGCTGCATCGCGCCGGCTCCGGTAGGCGATCATCACCCGGGCACCCGACCGGACGAGGAGTTCGGCGGTGGCCCGTCCGACGCCCCGGGAGCCTCCCGTCACGATCGCTCGTTTCCCCGTCAACCCGGGCACTCCACCCATTCTACCGACCTGCACGCCGCTGTCCTCGGCCATCGCCTCGCTCCTCTTGTCGTTCACCGCGGAGTATCCCCGCAGACGTCTTGTGGCACTACCCTCGGGCCCGGAACCCTCCGAGCACCTTCCGAATCCGCTCCAGCACCCCGGTGGAGAGCTGGAGGGGGGCCACGGGCACCGGAGCCTCGCCGTC
>SLSF01000004.1 GCA_007130605.1 Gemmatimonadota bacterium
ATGCGGAGCTTCGTGCGGCCGGCCATGTTCACCGAGATCGAGCGTCAGATCGACCTCACCCGGCACTCTCCCGGAGCGGCCGAGGCCGCGCTCATGGATCGGGTCGCCGACCTCATGCACCGGGGGCCGGAGCGCTTCGACCGCGTGATCTTCGACACCGCCCCCACCGGGCACACCCTGCGGCTCCTGACCCTCCCCGAGCTCATGTCCGCCTGGACCGACGGGATGCTCCGGAGCCGGGACCGCTCCGACAGCGCCGGCCTCGGCCTGCGTCGCCTGAAGGAGCGGAAGGCGGGGCGGGAGGGGGGCGACGACCTCGCGTGGTTCGAGCAGCCCACCGACGCCGACGAAGATCCCCGGAGCCGGAAGATCCGCGAGATCCTGCTGGAGCGGCAGCGCCGCTTCTCCCGGGCCCGCCGCCGGCTCCTCGATGACCGGACCACCGCCTTCCTCCTGGTGCTGATCCCCGAGAAGCTCCCCATTCTCGAGAGCCGCTCGGCCCTCGAGATCCTCCGGAAACACCGCGTGCCCGTCGCCGGACTCATCGTGAACCGGGTGCTGCCCGACGAGCCCACCGGGAGCTTCCTCGAAGGTCGCCGGGCCCAGGAGGCCGAGTACCTGGCGCGGATCGACCGGGAGTTCGGCGACCTTCCCCGCATCCGGATTCCCCTCCTGGCCCGAGACGTGGAGGGCTTCGAGAGCCTTCGCACGGTGGCCGGTCACCTGAGGATCGAGTAGGGGATCGGGGGTCGGGCCGGGCCCTCCCCGCCCGCGATGTCATCGCCGATGGCACGGGAGGCATCGGACGCCCCGATCCGGACCTCCCTTGCCCCGCTCGCCCGGCGGTGCCACCGTGCGGGGCATGAGCTGCTGCAGCCACTGCCGCGATGCGGAGGGATTTTTCGGGGACCGGACCGCGCGCCGCGAACTCCGTCGCTACCGGAAGCGGGGGCCACCCACCTCCACCCGGCGTCTCCTCGATGCCCTGCGGGAAAAGGGAGTCGAGGGACGGACCCTGCTCGACGTGGGGGGCGGGGTCGGGATGATCCAGCTCGAGCTCCTCGACGAGGGGCTCCGGAGCGCCCTCCACATCGATGCCTCGCGGCCCTACCTCGAGGTGGCGGAGAAGGCGCTGACGGAGGCCGGCCACGGGGAGCGGACCACCCGGCGTTTCGGGGACTTCGTCGAGCTGGTGGCCCAGGACCCAGACGTTCCCGCAGCCGAGATCGTCACCCTGGACCGGGTCATCTGCTGCTACCCCCGCCTGGCCGCCCTCCTGGAGGCCTCGGTCCACTGCACCCGGGAACGGCTCGGGCTCGTCTATCCCCGCGAGCGTGTGGGCACCCGGGTGGCCCTCGCCATCGGAAACCTCTGGTTCCGGATCCGTCGAAGCGACTTCCGGGCCTATCTCCACCCACCGGACCAGGTCCACCGGATCCTCGAGGCGCACGGCTTCCGCCGTACCCGTTCGGATCGGACCTTCATCTGGCAGGTGGAGGTGTGGGAGCCGGCGGACGGTCCCGGCGGGAGCACGCCGGATTGACGCGAAGAGGGGGACAGGGCCTCTGCCCCGCCCCCCTCATGCGGCCCTCCGGGGCTTGCGGGTCTCACCCCTCCAGTAGCGCCTCGATCCGCGCCAGCGCGTCCTCCAGGTGGAGGCGGCTGGCGGTGTGGCCAGTGCGCCCGATAGCCGAGCCGATCTCCCCTTCCAGGAGCCGGAGCTGCCCCCGCGCATGCGGGGCGATGTCGGTCTGGGACGCCTCGTCGTCCTCCATGAGGAAGGCCATCCGGTCCAGGTAGGCCCGCTGGAGATTCCGGCGGTACGGATCGATCTCGGCGCCGGCCTCGAGCTCGCGCCAGATGGAGGCCCTGAGCGACGACATCATCTCCGAAAGGGGATAGGCGTCGGCACCCAGGAGCGCTTCCTGCTCGATGAGCCGCTTCATCCGGTTCACCTGGAGCAGATTGTTCAGGGCGCTCACCTGGAGTCCCCGGATCTGGTCCGGGGTGCCGGCGTTCCGGATCCGGAAGAGGATCTCCTGGTCGATCATCCACTCGGGGGTGGTGAAGACCTGGCGGTCCAGGTAGTCCACGGCCCGCTCCTGCCGGTCCCGATCGATCACGGTGTAGGGGCGCTCCGGCTGACCCTGCGCCCGGCGGGTCCAGTCCACACCCCCGATGTTCGCCATGACATGGCCGACGTAGCGGTTCCACTGCCCGGCGACCTGCCCGTAGAGCTCCTCAAGCTGAGAGTAGTCCTCACCCTCCTGGTGGGTCCAGTCGCGCAGATTCTCCATGATGACCTTGAGGTTCTCGACCCCGTAGTCGGAGGCGCGCATGGCGTCGTCCCCCAGCGCCTCGGTGAGCGAGCCGGGGTCGGTCTGGGTCGGATCGCCGAAGCGGTAGAGGGGGTCGTCGGCGCGGGCCACGATCCACTCGTTCAGGGTCGGCTTCTCCTCGGCGGGAGAGGTGACATCGGGGATCCAGCGGTGGCCCCACTCGATGGACCAGCGGTCGTAGGGCCCCACCTGAGGATAGAAGCAGGTGTCATCGCCCGGCTGCGCCACATAGTTGAAGCGGGCGTAGTCCATGATCGACGCCGAGGTCCCGTTCTCGCAGACCCAGCGGGTGCGAAGCGAGTCCACCGGCACCCCGGCGTGCCCCTTCATATTGTGGGGGAGCCCCAGGGTGTGGCCCACCTCGTGGGCCGAGACGAAGCGGATGAGCTCGCCCATGACCTCATCGTCGAAGGCCACCCCCCGGGCGTCGGGGTTCGCGGCCGCCACCTGCACGAAGAACCAGTTCCGGAGCAGGTTCATGACATTGTGGTGCCACTGGATGTGGGTCCCCAGGATCTCGCCGGTGCGAGGATCGAAGAAGCGGGGCCCCGA
>SLSF01000301.1 GCA_007130605.1 Gemmatimonadota bacterium
CACGTATGTCTGGTCGATCGCGACCGAGACTCCCGCGGTTCTTTTCTTGCGCGGCGATCAATCTTTGACGTACGTTTGGCGGAGACGACCCGACCGGTTCATGGGCCTTGTATGGGTCGAAGACCGGCTCGCGGAAGGCGCGTTCTTCAGGAATTCGCTTACGCTCACGGGTGGGTATCGGCCGGGTGAGTCCGCGGAGACCACGGTCTCAGGACGCATCGAGAGCGAACTGGACCTCGCCGGTCGTGGATCACTCGCGATCACCGTCGGACTCGGCGTCGGATACGGTCGAGAGCGACGCGTGACGTTAGGTGGTTTGGCCGGTTTCGAAGCGGTCTACAAATTCTGACGAACGCGGTCGGATGAATGGACGCAGCCGATCGATCGGAGTATAGTCAAAGCGCGTGGCGGAAACGCGGACGCAGGTTTTGGTTTTTTCCGGAGCGAGGTTGTATAATATGTCTGAATTGAGGAGGATAATATGGGCCTGAGAAAGACGATCGCTGTTCTACTCGCGGTGCTTTTCGTCGTATCCGGGACTGCGGTCGCGGACGAAGCCGGTTTCGGTTTTGGACTTGGCCTCGGGATCGGCGTGCAGAGTTTCCCACAACCCGACGGCGATCTGAAGACGTACCAGTCTTTGAGCCTGACCCCGGACATCGCGTTCGGAAAGTTTGGGCTCGGTCTCGATGTCCGGATCAACTACACGTTCACGGGCGGCGATGACGGTGACGAGTTCGAAGTCAGACGCGAAGACTGGGACCCGACCGCGGCCGGCATCGGTTTTCTCGAGCTTTATCTCCCGAAAATCCGCTACGCGCGATGGGCTCAGAAAGGAGACCCGTTGTTCGTGATGTTCGGCTCGATCGACGACGCGGTGCTCGGAAACGGTTTCATCCTCGGCAACTACGCGAACACCCAGTTTTTGCCTCAACGGCGCATTTTCGGTTTGAGCCTTGACGTCGACGGCGCGCTTTTCAACTTCCCGTACGTCGGTATCGAGACGTTTGTCGCGAACCTCGCCGCGTTCGACCTTTTCGGCACGCGCCTTTTCGCGCGCCCGTTGATCGGCATGGACATCCCGATCGTCCGTAACCTGCAGATCGGCACGACTCTCGTGATGGATACCGATCCGTACTACCACGCGCGCATAATCGACGAAGACGGTGTCCCCGCCGACGCCGACGACGCGTCGGTGCTTGTGTACGGCCTCGATTTTCGCCAACCGATCCTCTCGAATCCCGCGATCAGCCTCGCCGCGTTCGGCGACCTGGTGTTTCAGAACCAGGCACGCGGCGGAATGCTCGGTGCAGGAGGCCGTTTGATCGGAATCATCACGTACGGCGCGCAGTTGAGGTTCCTCGGCGACAATTTTATCCCGGTCTACTTCGACTCCGCGTACGATTTGCGGCGGCCCGACAAGTTCGCGGTGTACAACGCCGACGAGACTCTGATCGAGGGGCACGTCGGCTGGTTCGCGACCGCCGGGTTCTCGCTCATCAACGACCTGATCGTGTTCAACGTGAACATGAGCGGCCCGTTTGGAGAAAAGGACGGCGTACTTCCGACCCTGGGGTCACAGTTCATCATCGCCGAAGGGTTGATCCGCGGCGTCTCACTCTCGGCTCACTACACGAAGTTCGAGATCGAGACCGCGGCCGACGTCTTCACGGCCGACAACGCGGTGATCGGAGCACGGTTCAACTATCGAACCGGGCCCGCCGTCGTAAGCCTCGTGTACGACGTGAAGTACGACCCGACCGACGACGCGAAACCGTGGAAAGTCACGTCGGGCCTCGAGACGAGTATTCAGTTGTTCTGACCAAGTTGTTCCGACCAAGTGATTGAGTGATTCGTAGTGTATGGAAATAATGAGGGGGAGAAAATGAACCTGAGGAAAATACTCCGAGCCGTCGTGGTATTCGCGGTCGTGTTCGGCGTGACGGGTATCGCGATGGTCGGTGCCAATCCGGTCGCGGTCCTCGAGTACTTCGACAACGACTTTGAGATCACGATCGTCGACGCCGACGCGTTTGAGTACGATTTCTACCTCGGAATGGACCTGCTTCCGGGCGACACGATCACGACGCGAAACTCGACCGCCGAGATTCGCCTGCAACCGAACGGCTCGATCATCAAGATCGGGGCGAACTCGCGGTTTCAGATCGAAGCGATCCAGGGTCGCGGCGGCGCGACGAGCAACAACTTCCAGTTGTTCTCGGGACGCGTGAGAAGCGTCGCGGCGACGGTCGCGGGCGCGAACTACCAGGTCCGAACGCCGAGCGCGGTCGGCGGCGTCCGCGGGACGGACTTCGGGATGGAGGTCGTGCCGGGCGAGGTCGACGCGCTCGTCGTGTTCACGGGCCGGGTCGAGTTCCTGAATCCCGCTACGGGCCAGAGCTTCCTGGTCAATCCCGGTGAGTTCATCGACATTTTTGGCGATATATTTCAACCGATTCAGCTGACACAAGAACAGTTGAATCAACTTCTCTCGGAGCTTCAGTTCGAAGCTCTCGATCCGGCGGAAGTTCCGAGCGAACCGTTCGTCGAAACGCCGACCGATGAGCCCGACGACCCGGAAGACCCGGTAAGCGATCCCGCGGTTGTCGTCGACGAACCGACCCCGACCGATCCCGTTACGATCGACCCCGCGATCACCGATGATCCGGGTATCCTCGACCCGCTCTTCAACTTCCTCGGCGAGTACGTCGGCATGGAGATCGGCTCGGTCACGATCGACGGTCGAACGTACTCCAAGCTGACGTTGAATCCACACATCCAGGTCGGACGGCTGCGCGCGGGGTTGTACCTGCCGATTATCTACACGAACAACCTGTTCGATCCCGACGATTGGCACAAACCCGGCGGCAA
>SLSF01000096.1 GCA_007130605.1 Gemmatimonadota bacterium
CCCCTCGGAACCGAACCGATGTCCAGCGAGGCGAGTTCGAAGGGGTGGGCCTCTCCCCCGGCCAGGACCGTCCCACCCCCACCGGCCAGGGGATCCGAAAGGGATGGCGCGAGTCCACCGGAGGGATCGGGCGCCTCCTCCGGCCAGAGTAGTCGGTCGGCGGGGGTCGGCACGAAGGTCACCCCCGCCCTTCGGCAGAGGGCGGGGAGTTCGAAGGTGATCTGGTCGAAGTCGTAGTCGCCCCCGAGCCAGCCGGGAACCATTCCCGAGTAGAGGGCCCGTTCACCGGCGGAGATGAGGGTGACGTGGAGGCCCTCGGGCTTCTCCCGGGCCAGGGCCTCGAGAACGCCAAGGTGGGCGTGTCCTCCACCCACGAGGACGAGGCGGACCGGCCCCTCCCGCGGGGGGACGATGGTCACCCGCCCATGGGGGTGGCCGCGGGACCTCCCATGCCCGGCAAGCCCTCCCCGGCCCAGCGGTACGAGGCCCCCCAGCTCGGGCGCGCCATCGACTTCACCCGCTCCAGGACTTCGTCGGGGACCCGGTCCGGTTCACCCACATCGCTGGGATTGAAGTGGAAGGCATAGAGCCTGGAAGCGAACTGGTCGAAGGGGAGCGACGACTCTCCCGGCAACTCTCCATGGCCCGCCACCGTGGGACGGATATCGGCATGCCACCGCTGCCGGCCCTCACTGTTGGGGTTGTAGAGGAAGACCCGCACACTTCCCCGAACCTCCCGGACCCGGAGGATCGAGATGGCGTGAAAGCCCACGAGGGCGCCCGAGATGGCGGTGAGGAAGATCCCCACGGGATTCGGATACGCCAGGTCATGGCCCCGGTTGTAGGCCGGATGGTGGGTGGCGTAGAAGGTCCGGAGAAAGGTCTCGTAGTCCTGGATCGAGTCGGTGGCGTAGTCGTAGGCCGACGAGAAGTCGGTGGGGATCCAGTGTCCGTACATGGCCGGGTTCACCCACTTGTGGGGGTCCTCGCCACGGTACGCCGCCCGTCGCATCATCTCGTTGTAGATCCGATCCAGATGGGGCACCAGGACCACGCTCACGGCGTCCAGGTCATGGTCGAAGTCCCGCACGAGGCCCTGGCCCAGATCCGAGGCCTTGAGGAGGTCTCCCTCGAAGCGCATGGACAGGTCGAAGCTTCGACCGACGGTCTGGATCATGTTCAGGAGCTTTCCCGGGGCATGGCGGCTCCAGAGGCTGATCCCCCGGGCGGACTGACAGGTGGGGTTCTTCCCCTGCCCGATTCCCAGCGGCTGCCCCAGAACATTGATGGTGTCGGCCAGGAGGATCGCCTCGGGAGACATGGAGCACCCGGGGCGGGACTCCTCGATCCCCCGGGCCACCTCCGGGTGGAGCTCCAGGGTCAGGAAGCGCTCGAGTCCGATCCGGACCGGCTGCTGCGAGAGGAGGCCGCGATCGAGGAGGCGTCCCAGGCCATGGCAGACCCGGGCGAGCTCCGGCTGCACGGCCCGATCGATGAGTTCGCGAACAAAGGGCCGGTGCCGTCGGAGCTCGGCCTCGCCGGAGCCGGAGAGGCCCAGGAAGGCCGCCAGGAGGTCGTCGCGTCCCGCCACCCGACGGAGGAGATGGGCATGGTGCGCGATGGCGAGCCCCGTCTCCCTCATGCCCCGTCCCAGCGCCTCCACCTCTCGGGCCAGGGTCTCTCCATCGGCGCCCTCCAGGAAGCTCCGATACTCGTCGGCATTCCGCTCCTGGGCCGCTTCCGACGGGGTGAAGGCGGCATTCAGGTAGAGAGAGAGTCGGCGATCGGGATCCGGGTCCTCCCACTCGGGCTGCCCGTCGTCCGGGAGCCCCTCGGCGACCACGACCCGGTCCTCGATGGGGATGTGGTCCCGCACGAGGCGCAGGAGTTCAAGGGCCCGATCGGTGACGATGGGCCGCTGGATGCAGAGAAGGGCAATCTCGGTGGCCAGCCCCGGCTTGAGCGACGCAATGGGGATCCGGTCCCGAAGGAGCTTCATGAGGACCACGATCTTGCTCTCGACGCCATCCGTCCCCCGGCCCTCCTCCTCGAGGAAGACGAGATCCAGGTTTCGGACCATCGTCTCTTCCAGGAAGCGGCGGGCACGGGTGGAGGAGAATCCCTTCAGCTCCATCTGCCCCTGAGCCAGGGCGAGCATCCGGAGCTCGCTCAGGATCTCCATGAGGGTGGTTCGGTCTCCCGCCCGGAGCGTTCCTCCCACCAGCGAGGGAACGAGGCGCCCCGGATCCTCCCAGGGCCCGCCCTCGAAGAGCCCGGCGTCCACCAGCGCAGGCATCGAAGCCAGGAGGTGTTCGAGCCCCTCGACCCCATCGGTGAGGGCATCGACCCGGCTCAGGAGGCGTCCGACGACCTCCGGCCGGGTGAGGCTCGAGGCCCGGTCCAGTTCCTCGATGGCATCCTGAAGACGCTCCCGGTCCGTGGGGGTCACCACGCTGGTTCCTCCTCCAGCCCTCACGCGAAGAAATCCGCGTCCTGGTAATGGACGAGCAGGTCACGCATGCGGCTCGGATCATCCCCCCGGAAGAAGACGGTGCCATAGTGATTCCCGAAGCCTTCACGGGTATCGGAGACCTTGTGCTCCTCCGGAGCGATCAGGGTGTGACTCTCGAACATGGGGTCCTCCTTGAGGGCCTCCGGAATGGCCAGCTCCCGAATCCGGCCGGGCTTCGGATAGACCATGACACTTCCCGCATAGCTCCCGCCCCCCCCTTCGGATTCGGGGAAGAAGGCCTCCAGTGTCGCTTCGTCGACGGCGGGATCACTGCACAGGATCAGCCCCTCGATGGGGTCGAAGCCGTGCGCCTTCTCGATGAGTTCGAAGATGTGTCCGCCCGGGATCCGGCACGCCACCTCGCCGAAGCTCAGCACATTGTCTTCGGTGAGGAACCACTCCGGGTGGATCATCCCGTACTCGATGCCGAACGCATCGACGAGCCGGTCGACGGCCTCGGCGATCCGGGCCCGATGCCCCTCGAGTTCGGGGCCGGCGGGGACGAAGTTGGAGTAACCCAGCTTCACGTACTCGGTAATGTTCAGGAAGCGGACCTTCCCATTGTGGATGAAGGCCTCGCACGAGAACTCCTGCCCCGGAAGATGGCTCTCCACCAGGCAGGGAAAGTCCTCGGCCACCACCCGCTCATCGACTGCGGCATGGCTCCTGAGGAGCTTGTGGCCCACGGTCCCCGCGGCGCTGAAGGGCTTGAGGTGGACCCAGGCGTCCTCCTCACCCTCGAGCTGGAGGTTCGCCTCGTTGAGCCGAGACATGAAGCTGTGGACCTGCTCGGGGGCGTGAACCTCCTCGAAGAGTCCCACCCGGAAGCCCGCCAGGAGCGCCTTCCGCTTCATCATCGCCTTGTTCCGGAAGAGGTACCCCCGGTTCAGGAGACGGGGGTCGTCGCGGTAGAGGGAGTTCAGCGCGCCGGCCCACTCCACCGTCTCCTCGAAGAGGGGGACGGCGAGTCCGATTCCGTGCTCGTCCAGGAGTTCCCGCAACTGGAGGGCATTGGATCGCTCGTTCCAGAGGTTGAAGTCCCAGGCGACGAAGGGGATGTCGTGTTCCCGCGCCCAGCCGGAAAAGTCATCGAAACTCACCACGACGAAGGGACGGCCCATCCGGCGTGCGGTCTCGATTGCGGGGAGGCTCCAGCCGAGTAGTGCTACAGGTGTCGACATCTATGCATGCTCCTGATCGGAGGCGAAAAGAGTGCTTCGAGTGTTCGTCCAGGGTCGGGAAGTCTAACCCCGAACCCGGCCAGATGATCAGAAATCCCCCTCGGGGCGAGGATCAATCCCCTTCCTGGAGGCGCACTTCGAAGATGGTGGGCCAGAGCTTCCCCGTCAGGTAGAAGGTCTCGGTCTCCGGGTCCCAGGCGATTCCATTGAGGACCGCTTCAGGGTCCGCCGGACGTCCCCCTTCGGGCACCAGCACCGACCCATCGAACTCCATCACCACCTCGGCGGTGGCCTTGTCGATCTTCACGATCCGGTCGGTGGTGAAGACGTTGGCGTAGATGAAGTCCCCCACGCAGGCGAGTTCATTGGTCTGGCGAAGGGGACTCCCTCCCAGGGTGACCTGGCGGAGGTCACGCACCTCGAAGGTCTCGGGGTCCCGGCGGTAGAGGTAGGCGCCCCCATTGGTCATCCAGAGGTCGGTGCCGTCGTAGCAGAGGCCCCAGCCCTCTCCCTCGTACTCGAAGCGCTCCACTTGGTCGAAATCCTCGATCTCGTGGAAGGTGTCCACCGGGTAGACGAAGGCGACCTCCTCCCGCCAGGTGAGCTGGACGAGTCGGTCCCCCACCAGCGCCAGGCCCTCCCCGAAATAGTCCTCCGGAAGGTCGAGCCTCCGGAGCACCTCCCCACTCTCCCGGTCCACCTCCCGGAGGGTCGACGAACCATACTGCCCCGTGCTCTCGAAGAAGCGGCCGTCGCTCAGGAGGAGTCCCTGGGTGTACGCCCCGGGGTCGTGGGGCAGGATCCTGATGACCTGGGGCTCGTGGACGGGAACCCGGTCGCCGCACGCCACCAGCCCGAAGAGGAGGAAGAGGGCCATGGCACCCCACGCCCGCGATCCTCCCCGGGGGCGCCGGTGCCCCGGGCGACCTCCGCCACCTGCGACCTCGCCCGGCTCACCCCTCATAGGGCTCGAAGCTTCCTCGCTCCACATCGAGGATGTAGACCTGTCCCTCCTCGATCACGTAGTGCCATCCGTGGAGCGAGAGCGACCCCTCCTTCAGCCGCCGCTTCACATTGGGATAGTCCATGAGCCGCTCCAGTTGCAGGACGATGGAGCGCCGCTCGGTCCGTACCTGCACCTCCTGGGAGTGGGGCTCCTCGAGGCGGGCGGGTGCGGCGAGCTCGAGCCAGTTCACCAGGTGCGAGGACGCGCCCTCCGGGGGCTCGTAGAGGGCCCGCATGGCCCCGCAGTGGGAGTGGCCGCAGATGACGATGTCGCGGACCTTCAGGATGTCCACCGCGTAGTCGATTGCGGCCGCTACCCCGTTGTAGCCCTCCTCCTGGTCCGCGGGGGGCACCAGGTTCCCGATGTTGCGCAGCACGAAGAGGTCGCCGGGTTCGGCGCCGGTGAGCACGTCGGGAATCACCCGGGAGTCGCAACACCCGATGAAGAGCGTTCCCGGGTGCTGGCCATCGTCCACCAGCCGACGGAACTGTTCCTCGTGGCTCGGGAAGTAGTCGGTGCGAAAGCGGGAGAGTCCACGCAGGAGGTCCTGGGTCATCGCTGCTCCTCGGTGTTCGGTTCCGGTGGCCGGAGGTCGCCCGGCGTGTCGGCGAAACCCTACGATCGACTCTCCGCTCTCCCGCGTCAACGAGGGCGGGTTGCCGAAGGGGTCCTGCGAGGTGATCGTGGAGGCGTTCCTCTCTCCCTCCACTCCCTGGAATCGAAGCGATGATCCAGCCGGAACGATACCACCGAATCCGGAATGTTCTCGACCGGAGGCAGCCGGACCTCACCGTCCTCATGGACCGGGTCCACAAGCCCCACAACTTCTCGGCCATCCTCCGCAACTGTGACGCCGCCGGTGTCCTCGAACTCCACGCCGTGCCCCCCCGGGACGGCCTGACCCTCCACCACGAGACCTCGGGGGGGAGCGCCAAGTGGATGGAGGTGCACGAGCACCCCGACGGCCCCGCGGCCGTCGACCACCTCCAGGCGCGGGGCTTCCAGGTGGTGGCGGCCCACCCCACCGACGACGCCGTCGACTTCAGAGATGTGGACTACACCCGGCCCACCGCGATCCTGGTGGGGGCCGAGCTTCATGGGGTGAGCGAGGAGGCCCTGGAGGCCGCCGATCTGACCGCGGTCATCCCCATGGTGGGCATGGTCCAGTCGTTGAATGTGTCGGTGGCCACGGCACTCTTCCTCTATGAAGCCCAACGATCGAGGGCGGCGGCCGGAATGTACATGCCCCCCTCCCGGCTCGAAACGGAACGGTACCGCCGCACCCTCTTCGAGTGGTGTTATCCCGACTTCGCGCGCCGCTTCCGCGACCTCGCCCTTCCCTACCCGGAACTCGGCGAAGATGGTGAGATCGTGGGAGACCTCTCGCCCATCGTCCGACCGGACTGAAGCGGGAGTCCGCCCCCGGGCTTCAGGGATAGAGGCGCGTGACCACCCACCCCTCGCCGGGCGCCTCCCGTCGGAAGCGGAACCGATCGTGGAGACGGTGGTCGCCTGCCGCCCAGAACTCCACCTCCAGGGGGACCAGGCGATATCCGCCCCAATGGGGTGGGCGGGGAATCTCGCCGTCTCCGAAGCGCTCCTTCATCTCCCGGAGTCGCTCCTCCAGGACCTCCCGGCTCCCGAGCCCCCGACTCTGCTTCGACGCCCAGGCACCGAGTCGGCTCAGCCGGGGTCGAGTGCGGAAGTAGGCGTCCGAGACCTCATCAGGCAGTGGCTCCACCCCCCCACGGATCCGCACCTGGCGTCCCAGCCCGTCCCAGTAGAAGGTGAGCGCCGCATGGGGCGTGGCCTGGAGCGACCGAGCCTTGGCAGAGCGGTAGTTGGTGTAGAAGTGCACCGAGTCATCGTCGACCCCCTTGACCAGCACGATCCGCCCCTCCGGCTTTCCGTCGGGATCCACGGTGGCAAGGGTGCACGCATTGGGGTAATTCATCTCTCCATTGGTCTCGGCGTGGCGGAGCCATCCCTGGAAGGCCACCAGGGGATCGGTGCCCAGGTTCTCGCGGCGGAGTCGGGTGAAGTCGGCGTCGGACGGAGGAAGAGGCGAGGATTCAGTCATGGCGTTCCCATTCGGGTTCGTCTGCAAGGAGTCTGAAGAGTTCCAGGGTGTTCTCTCGGAGGACCGCACGGGCCCCGGCGGGCCCCAGTTCGTCGGTCAGGGTTCGGATGAGGGGTGCGTACCGCTGGTAGTGTCCCGTGCCATAGTAGGTGGCATCGGTCCCGAAGAGGACCCGCTCCACGCCCACCCGTTCCACCGCTCGCATTGCCCATTCGGCCGGAAGCTGCGCGGTCTCCAGGTAGAGATCCGCCTCGTCCTGGTCGAGGACGGCCCCCACCGCAGCGATGGTCTCCCGGTGGGGCCCCTGGAAACCGGTGTGGTAGAGGACGATGGGCACCTCCGGATGTCTCCGACCCAGGGCCACGATCCGCTGCGGCGAGGCCCGATCGTCGCGGGCGTCGGAGTGGATCACCACCGGAATTCGGGCGTCGTGGGCGAAGTGAAGATAGGGATCGACGGCACCATCGTCGGCACGAAAGTCATTCATCTCGGGATGGAGCTTCAGTCCCACGAAGGCGCGGCGGGTCCAGCCCCCCGGGGTCGGCTCCGCGCGTTCTTCCAGGAATGGTCGGAGGTGGGCAGGATCACCTCCGTCGGGACGTCCCCAGAGCAACCCACGGAAGCGGGTGGGGTATTGGCGAACGGTACCGAGGGTGATCCGGTTCGCCGCGGATTCGTCGAGGCCGGGGGTCTTCCCCGCCACGGCGGCCCCGTCGATGTTCGAGATGAGGGCCAGGGCGATCCCCGCCTCATCCATTTCGTGGAGGAGGGTCTCTTCGGACAGGTCGTACCCCTCGAAGCGTCCGATGTGGGCGTGCGCATCGATTATCCACTCTTCCACCTTCGTCTCCATGCCCCTTTCCGAATTCGGATCGTTCGCCCTCCTGGCCGCCCTCCTGGTGGCGGCGGCAACCCTCGGCGCACCCTTCGAAGCCCTCTCGTCCCCCGGGGAGGCCGATGTAGCCATGAACCACACTGCCTCGCTACCCCCGACCCCCGATTCGGTCCCTGAGCCCCTGACTCCGGCGGAGGCGACCCTCCGCCAGGCGAAGGCTGACCTGGAGACCCTCGATCACTGTCTCGAGAGGGGTGAGAGCGCAGCGCCGGAGCGAGCCCCCGGTGTGGCGATCCAGCGGCTCAGAACCCTCTACCTCCTGGCCATCGAGGACGAGGAACGCATCGCCGAAGCGGACCGGTTCCGGTTGGCGTTCGGGAGAGAGGCCGTGGTCCCGGACTCCGAAGGGGGAGCGGCGGTGGTGGAGGCGTATGGCGGGGCGCTGGAGGTGCTCCGGGCGAAGCACGCCTTCTGGCCCAACACCCGGATGCGCCACCTGAGGGCCGGACTCTCGGAGCTGGATGCCGCCGTGGCACGTCATCCGAGGGCAGTGGAGATCCGGTATCTCCGCCTGGTGAGTACCGCCTTCCTCCCCGGGATTCTCGGACGATCCGGCACCGCCCGGGAGGACCTGGCGGTGGTGGCCCACCTCCTTCCCGGCACGGTCGAGGTCTTTCCCGCCCGGACCTTCGAAGCGATGGCCGCCACCGTCCTGGAACTCCTGGTGGATGGGGGTAAGGAACCCCCGCCGGCCCTCGTGGAGGCGCGCAACCGGGCCCGCTCCCTCGACCGTCCCCTGGCACCTGCATGCCAGGGCGCGTGACTCCCCCCTGTCCCCCACCATGAAGCCCACGCCGGGCGGGGCCTTCGCATGGCGGACCTTCGAACTGGGATTCGAGCCCTGGATGCGCCGGAAGCTCCAGGGGGTCTACCTGACCGGACTTCCCGATCCCTCCCCCCCGGCGGATCTTCCCCTACTTCTCGTGGCGAACCACACCTCCTGGTTCGACGGGTTCCTCCTTCGTGCGGTCCAACGTGAGCTCCGCCCCCGGGGGGTGCTTCGAACCATCATGCTCACACGGGAACTGGAAGATCGCTGGATCCTTCGTGCCCTGGGCGGCCTCGGCTTCGATCCCTCGCGGCCCCAGACCCTGCGAGGAGTCCTCCGGACCCTTCGAGACCTCCGGTCGGTCCCGGCGGGACTCACGGTCTCCTTCTTCCCGCAGGGCCGCATCCATCCGGCATGGCAGGACCCTCCCGCTCCCTTCCGTCCCGGACTCCGGCTCCTTTTCGAGGCGCTGGCCCCCGCCCGCATCCTTCCGGTGGCCATCCACCTGGAAATGGGCTCGCACACCCGCCCCACCGCCTACCTCTCCGCAGGTCCCCTTCTCGACGACAACCCGGTGGCAGGCGCCGAGGCCGCGGTGAACCGGGAGCTCGGACGGATCCGGGAGCACCTGGCGCACCACGGAGAATCGGCTGCGGAAGCGTGGCCTCCCCGTCGTCCCGGATGATCCCTCCCGGAAGGGCGTTGGCCCACTGGGCCGCCGGTTATCCCCCCTCGCGACCCAGTTGGAACCGGAGCGATGCCTCGAGATCGGGCCGGAGGAAGTGGAAGCCGGTCTCCCGTGCCACTTCGGGCATCACCCGCTGGCCATGGAGGAGGAGCTCCTCCCCCATCTGGCCCATGAGGGCGCGAATGGCCGGGCGGGGCACCGGGATCAGGGTCGGTCGCCGAAGCACCCGTCCCAGCACATCGGTGAAGGCGGCATTGGTGAGTGGTGATGGCGCCGTGGCGTTGACCGGTCCCCGGACCCCGTCCTGGGTGATGGCGTGGTGGATCAGTCCCAGGTGGTCGTCGTGGTCGATCCAGGACATGTACTGGCGCCCATTCCCCACACGCCCCCCCACACCACTCCGGAAGGGGAGGAGGAGGGTCCCCAGCACCCCTCCTGCCGGCGAGAGGACGATCCCCGTGCGCAGTCGCACCACCCGGATCCCGGCGGTCCGCGCCGGCGAGGTGGCCCCTTCCCACCGGCGACAGACCTCCGAAAGGAAGCCCTTCCCCGGCTGCGAGGCCTCGGTCAGCACCTCGTCCCCCCGGTCGCCGTAGTACCCCACCGCCGATGCCGAAACCAGGACCCGGGGCGGATTCCGGAGCCCGGCGAGTGCACGGGAGAGAGTGAGGGTCCCCTCCTCGCGGCTCCGGAGGATCGCCTCCTTCTTCCCTTCGGTCCAACGGGGCCCGACGATGGGCTCGCCGGCCAGGTGGACCACGGCGTCCACCCCCTCCAGGCGCTCGGCCTCGATGGTCCCGCCCAGGGGATCCCACCGGATGGCGTCGTCCTCCCCACTCCCTCCCCGTCGGATCCGAACGACCCGATGCCCCCCCGAGCGGAGGAAGTGGACGAGGGGCTCTCCCACCAGTCCGGTGGAACCGGTCATGGCGATGACGAGCGAGTCCGACGTTCCCGCCTCGGCGTGTCGCCGCAGGTCATCGGCCAGACGCAGACCCCGAAAACGGAAGAGGCGCTCCAGGGTCTTCTCGATGTACGCACCGCCGAAGGTCTCGCCCAGCGCCCCCAGGGGCGCTTCCCACTCCACCACATCCTTCACTGCCGTGCGTCCCGACTCCAGCCGTTCGAAACGGTGTTCATGGCGCCAGCTCCTGAAGGGTCCCCGGACCTGTTCGTCGACGAAGAGGTGGTTCTCCTCGAACTCGGTGTGCTCCACCTCCCACTTGAGCTCCGTGGGTCCCTTGCGAAGTCCCAGCAACACCCGTGCGCCGGGCTGGAGACCTCCGTCGCGCTCCAGGACCCGCACACTCTCCCAGGGAGGGGTGAGGCGTTCGAAGGCACCCGGTCGGGTATGCCACCGGAAGACGGTCTCCACCGGATGGTCCAGCTCGATTCGGTAGCGAAAGGTCGGCACGGTACGCTTCCTCCTATAGGTCCAGCGAGCCCTGCGGGCCGTCGGGCCCGAAGCGATTCAGGTAGCCCATGAGATTCAGTTTCCGGCGAGTGCTCCGCGAGGTCATGCTCCGAACCTTCCCGAAGACCTCCCGCTCCGGCCATCCCCGATCATAGCGCCCCAGGACCCAGAAGATCCCCGAGGTGGAATTGGGGTTCCGGCCATCGATGGCCCACCGGTTGTTCAGTTCGAGCATGATGTCGAGCGCCATCTCGGGAGACTCGGTCCAGTGGAGGATCTTCTTCCCCCAGAGCATCCGCAGGTAGTTGTGGATCGTCCCCTCCTCCCGGAGCTCCCTCTGGGCCGCATTCCAGAGCTCGTCGTGGGTTTCCGCCTTCTCGAAGGCCTCGAGGGTGTACAGATGGGGCCGAGGGTCGTCGGCATGGTGGGCGAGGGTCTCCCGGGCCCATGAAGGGAGGCTCTCGTATGCCTCCGAATCGTCCGTCCGGTGGGCGGTCACGTACCCCAGTTCCCTCCAGGTGACCAACTGGTCCAGGAAGGCCTCGGAGCCGGCGTCGAGTCCCCACCACCCCCGCCGGCGGCCATCTGCGGTGCCGGCGAGTCGCCCGGGGTGCCATTCCTCTCGCTCCAGCACGGTGTGCACGACCTCGTGCGCCGAGATCCGCCCCCAGTGGAGAAAGGGCGAGAGGCCACTGGTTCCGGGAC